>NZ_WBYO01000007.1:0-114365 GCF_013283345.1 Marinobacterium sp. xm-d-564
GTTTCCCCATGTGAGAGTAGGTCATTGCCAGGCACCTAATAAACAAAGAACCCCAGTACCGAAAGGTCCTGGGGTTTTTTGTTTTTTGGTCGCAAGGAGACTTCTGAGCGAATGCCCATGTGACAACCCATGCCCCAACGGGGCGGGGTTGAGGCGCTGCAAGCGTCGCGAAGCGATGACGAGCAACGCTCGGCACCTATTGTAGGTCATTGAGAGCTTCGTAAAGGATCTCTGCCAAATCCATCGCGGCCTTTGCAAGACCGCTCCAACGGTTTTAAAAAAGATCTCTGCCAACGTCAATAGCGGATGACAGGCTGAAGGCCAGTCACCGTAGCTTCGTAGCGAGTTAAGCACACCAGTGACAGGCTTTAGCCTGTCACCTGCTCTCCAATCACGCTCCCAACCTTCGCAGCCTTTGCAAGACCGCTCCAACGTCTCAACTTTCTCCCCCTACCATGCCCATTTAATGCTATATTTACTCTCATCTAATCAACGCGTTTTGGAGTGGTATAGCGTGTATTCTGAAGAAGACATTCGTCGTCTTACTTGGCAGTCTCGTCGTGGTATGTGGGAACTGGATCTGCTGTTTGTTCCGTTCATGGAGAATCATTTTCGGGACCAATCAGTTGAGGATCAAGATCGCTTTGTGAAGCTTCTTGATTGTGAGGATCAGGAGCTTTTTCTCTGGTTCATGCAGCGTGAAAAGCCGGCTGACCCAGATATGGAGAGGGCGGTCACTGTGGTGTTGGATTGTGTTCGCGCCAGTAAGGTTTGATCTTATTGAATCTAAAGCCAAACGTCTGTTTACGTTTGGCTTTTTTGTTTTAGTCGGTTTAACACCTTTACTCACCGGTGCATCGACTGCGGTGTATCTTCTGTTACTTACCTTCTCACTATGGGTCTATCGTGCTTTGGCTCCATTTGAGCGCTTTACCGGGTTTGTTTGGAATGCCGATAAAGATAGGTTTTGCCTGTTTATAGATGAGAAGATGTTAGTGACAGCTCCACCTGTTCAAATTATAAACTTAAGGTTTGTTCTCTTTATTAAAGTACAACCATTAGAGCGTGCATTACCCGTTTGGATTTGTGTCTGGTTTGACCAATTACCAGAGAGTGGGTGGCGGCGCTTATCGGTTATTTCTCAATACGCGCCTATTGCTGCTAAGCGTTAACGCCCCAGAAGTAGTTTTCCGGCACCAGAACGGTGTCATAAAGATCAGGTGACTGTTCTGGGTAGTCGAGCGTGTAGTGAAGGCCACGTGATTCAGTGCGTTTCATAGCACAGCGGATAATTAATTCCGAGACGGTCACTAGATTACGAAGCTCGATCAGATACTTACTCACTTTATAGTTGCTGTAGTACTCATTGATCTCATCGTTCAATAGATCGATACGGTGCTGTGCTCGCTGTAGGCGTTTATCAGTACGTACAATACCCACGTAGTCCCACATAAAACGGCGCAGTTCATCCCAGTTGTGCGAGATTATGACATCTTCGTCTGAGTTAACTACCTGTGAGTCATCCCAGTTAGGGACTTCTGGGAAGGCTTCTCCACTCTCTTGTAGCAGTGATGCCACTTGTTCAGCCGCGGATTTACCGTACACGATACACTCAAGTAGAGAGTTTGACGCTAATCGGTTTGCGCCATGAAGGCCTGTAAACGCGGTCTCACCAATGGCAAAGAGTCCTTTGATATCGGTCTGGCCATTTATGTCGGTCATGACACCGCCACAGGTGTAGTGTGCAGCTGGTACTACGGGTATCGGTTCCTTAGTAATGTCGATCCCAAGTTCTAAACAGCGCTCATAAATGGTTGGGAAGTGCTCTTTAATGAAATCTGCGGGTTTGTGAGAAATATCCAAGTGAACATATTCACAACCAACACGTTTCATCTCAAAGTCGATGGCGCGGGCGACGATATCGCGTGGTGCCAGTTCGGCTCTCTCATCAAAACGGTGCATGAAACGGGTGCCGTTAGGTAGTTTCAGAATACCGCCTTCGCCACGGATCGCTTCGGTGACCAAAAAGCTCTGTGCCTTAGGGTGATAAAGGTAGGTAGGGTGAAACTGATTAAACTCTAGGTTTGCAACTCGGCAGCCTGCTCGCCAAGCCATTGCAATACCATCGCCGGATGCGACGCCGTTCGGGTTGGTGTTATAGAGGTAAGCCTTAGAGGCACCGCCAGTTGCTAATATGACGGTTCGAGCAAGAAACAGATCAACGCTCTCTGTCTCTTGGTTGTAGACATAGGCACCTACACACGCATCTTCACCTAAGCCTAATTTACGACGGGTGATCAGGTCGATCGCAATTCGATCTTCAAACAGCTCAATGTTGCTGGCCGACCTTGCTTGGCTGATTAGAGTTTGTTGAATCGCTTTGCCTGTTGCATCGGCCGAGTGAAGTACACGGCGATGTGAGTGGCCGCCTTCTCGTGTTAAATGATACTGCTCTTCCTGTCGTGTGAAAGGTACACCCTGATCAATTAGCCATTGAATGCCTTTGGGGCCATCTTTTACGGTGTGTTGAACAGAGTCTAAGTGTCCAAGGTTGGCACCAGCAACCAGGGTGTCGTTGATGTGGTTTTCGGTTTGATCTTTTGGATCAAAAACACCGGCAATTCCACCCTGTGCCCACCAGGTAGCACCATACTCTAATTTACCCTTGCTCAAGACGTGTGCCTTCAGGTTAGACGGTAAATTTAGTGCGGCTGTTAAACCGGCTGCGCCACTGCCAATGATCAGTACATCTGCTTCAAATCGTGCCATCTGTTTTGACTTATTGAGACCGTAAAAAAGAGCTCTATTATGCGAGTGTGTTTAGCTCTTGGTAAGGGGTTTGTAAAAAAACTTCAATAATTGGGGAACTTTTCGACATTTTTTGAATCTTAGTCTGTGTAAGAGATTGATCGGCTTGATATTAGGTTGGTGTAACAATCATACTGTCATCCTCCGAAGCCCTTTGGCATTGACTAGGATAGAGAGTGAACGATACCAACCACAAGATAACCGATCAGATGCTTGTTGAGCGTGTACAGGCAGGTGATCAGCGTGCGTTTGATCTGCTTGTGAAGCGTTATCAGCATAAGATTATTGCACTGGTAGGGCGTTACATTCACGATCAATCAGAGTCGTTGGATGTTGCACAAGAGACGTTCATTAAGGCTTATAAGGCTCTTAAGAACTTTAGAGGTGAAAGTGCCTTTTACACTTGGCTGTATCGTATAGCCATTAACACTGCGAAGAACTATTTAGTCGCAAGAAGTAAAAGACCGCCTGATAGAGATTTAGATTTTCAAAATCTAGAGAGCGACACAGAGCTTAGAGATCTTGAAACACCAGAAAATAGTTTGCATCGAGATGAGATGTTCGAGGTGATGACCCGAACGCTCGAGCAACTTCCTGAAGAGCTTCGAGTGGCGTTAACACTTAGAGAGCTTGAAGGGATGAGCTACGATGAGATCTCCGAAGTAATGGGGTGTCCAATTGGCACCGTCAGATCAAGGATCCATCGAGCTCGTGAAGCGATTGATAATGAGTTGAAACCAATGCTCTCTAACTAGAGCAAATGAGGATCAAATATGTCGAGCAATAGAGAAAGTCTTTCTGCATTGATGGACTCGGAGGCAACTGAATTTGAGTTGCGTCGTGCTCTTAAACATTACGACGAGAACAGTGAAGACGCTCAAGTATGGCGTCGTTACCACCTCGCTCGAACCTTGATGCGTGAACAGAGCATCAACTCTACTGTTGATATCTCCTCTCAAGTCATGGCCTCTATTTCAGAAGAGCAATCAACTCAGGTTGAAGAGACAAAAACCTCTAGTTGGAGTGCGGTAGGTAGTATGGCTATTGCTGCATCCCTTACCCTAGCTGTCATGATTGGTTTGAACAGCGCTCAGCTGGGTGAGCCGAGCGCATTGGCATCCAGTGGCTACCTAGAGCGTAATCAAGGTTCTTCAGATCTTATGCGCACATCCCTTGCTTCAGGCGTTGAAGCGGTGCAAGAGAGTAAACCAACTCTCGAAGTGATTCGTCTATCTGAAGGTCTTCGCGGTCAGATCGATGAGCATATTGCACTGTTAAACAGCACTGGGACTGACTGGCAGGTTAACTGGCTACCCGATGGTTTTGCTGAAGTATCAGAACGAGTGACTGGTAACAGTCAATCTAAGCTCTACAAAAAGGGTGATCAGGTGCTAAGTGTGGTGATTAAACCGGCTGAAGCAGTCTCTGCATCGGAAGGCGCCTTAAGCGCACAAGGTTTGGTGGCTGTCGGTCGTTTAGTTGATGATCGTTTTGTCTCGGTAGTGGGTGATTTGTCACTGACGGATGCTGATAAAGTGGCTGCAAGCGTGGTGGTCGCTAGCAATTAATTCATGATCGAAGAGCGTGCGACGGTTCTCCGTTCTGAGGCCGATCAGGTTTGGGTAGAGGTGAGTCGCCAAAGTGCTTGTGCATCCTGTGCAAGCTCATCGACTTGTGGCCAGAAACGCCTCAGCGATTGGTTCCCAACCAAACGCGTTGAAGTTCTAATCGATAACCCCAGTCGACTTATTGTATCGCCAGGCCAAGAGGTTTGGGTTGGATTGGAAGAGGGTGCCTTGGTAGGTGCCTCTGTTACCGTCTACCTTATACCGCTGGTCGGTATGATCCTTCTGCCAATTTTGGCGAGATTTTTAAACTTTTCAGAATTTTTTCAGATAGTTGGCGCTATCCTTGGATTCATAGTCGGCTTGTTCATTGGCCGTAATATGGGTTTAAGAGGCGTAGCATCAGGGCAGTATCAGCCACGTTTGCTTCGCTAAGGTTTTTACCTAAGGAGTAAATATGACCTTTCTTCGATCAATTACCTTCGTAGCGGGTATCGCTATTTCATCCTTGGCGATGGCCAAGCAGTTACCCGATTTCACGGATTTAGTGAAAACGCTGTCGCCATCGGTCGTCAATATAAGCACGATTCAAGAACAGAAACAGAGTTCTCGTTCGGCTATGCCCCACAACTTCAACGACCAGGAAGTGCCAGAGATCTTCCGCGACTTCTTCAGGGGTTTTCAGCAGCCACCTGGGCAGCAGCCTCGTATGCATCCACAATCGCTGGGCTCGGGCTTTATTATTTCGGATGATGGCTACATTTTGACCAATCACCATGTGATCGATAAAGCTGAGAAAGTTCTGGTTAGACTGAATGATCGACGCGAAATTGAGGCAGAGATTATTGGTTCTGATCAACGTTCAGATGTGGCGCTACTCAAGGTCGATGCTAAAGATCTACCGGCACTGGAGATCGGTAGCTCTTCTGAGCTTGAAGTGGGTGAGTGGGTACTGGCTATTGGCAGTCCTTTTGGTTTTGACTCAACCGTCACTGCCGGTATTGTCAGCGCTAAGGAGAGAGCCCTTCCAGGTGACTCTTATGTTCCTTTTATTCAAACCGATGTGGCGATCAACCCAGGCAACTCCGGAGGCCCGCTATTCAATCTAGATGGCGAAGTGGTCGGTATCAACTCGCAGATATATACCCGCTCAGGTGGCTTCATGGGGGTCTCTTTCTCCATTCCCATCGATGTGGCTATGGAGGTTGCCAATCAGCTTAAAGAGAAGGGTAGCGTCTCTCGAGGTTGGTTGGGTGTGATTATTCAAGAGGTTACACGTGACCTTGCTGAATCATTCGGCTTAGATAAACCATCAGGTGCGCTGGTTGCACAGGTGTTAAGTGATAGTCCTGCAGAAGAGGCAGGGTTTGAAGCGGGTGATGTCATCGTTAAATTTAATGGCCGTGAGATCGGTTTGTCAGCCGAGCTACCTGCTCAGGTTGGTCGTATTGCACCGGGCGAAACAGCGGATGTCGAGGTGTTCCGTTCAGGTAGATCAGTCAACTTGAAAGTGACGATTGGTGAGCTTCCCTCAAATGAAGAGTTAGCCGCTAACCGAGCACAACCTGAGCCTAAAGAGAGAAAGTCTCTGGGCTTGGTGGTTCAAGATATGACGTCTGAAATCAAAGAGCGTACCGGCGTTGATGCAGGCGTCTATGTTGAATCAGTTGGACAGGGCCCAGCGGCCAATGCCGGGGTACGTCAGGGTGATGTGATCACTATGCTAGCCGGTCAGTCAATCAGTTCAGTGGAGCAACTGAGCGATATCGTGGCCGACTTGCCAGATGACAAAGCGGTGCCACTTCGAGTGATTCGTGGCGGTAATCCAGTCTTTTTGGCAATGCGTCTCGAGTGAACCTAGTGGATCGTTGAAAAGATCCTCTGCAGGGGCCTTAATGGCCCCTGTTTTCTATCTATAGGGCATGAATTCGAGTAGAATTGTGCGCTAAATTTTCTTTGTCGTTCCAAGAGTATAGGTTTTACACAGAGTGAGTGAACTAGATCACATTCGTAACTTCAGTATCATTGCACACATCGACCACGGTAAGTCGACGTTAGCCGATCGCATTATTCAAATTTGTGGCGGTCTGTCTGATCGTGAAATGGCTGAACAGGTCCTCGATTCAATGGATATCGAGCGCGAACGTGGCATCACCATCAAAGCTCAAAGTGTTACCTTGGACTATAAAGCGCGCAACGGTGAAACTTACCAGTTGAACTTCATCGATACGCCGGGACACGTCGACTTCTCTTATGAAGTTTCACGCTCACTCTATGCATGTGAAGGCGCGCTTCTTGTTGTCGATGCCGCGCAAGGTGTTGAAGCGCAGTCGGTTGCCAACTGTTACACCGCGATAGAGCAGGGCCTTGAGGTTCTACCTGTCTTGAACAAAATGGATCTACCTCAGGCTGAACCCGAAGTGGTTCGTCAGGAGATTGAAGAGGTGATCGGTATCGACGCTTCAGCTGCGGTCCCTTGTTCAGCTAAAACTGGGATGGGCGTTGAAGATGTTCTAGAGGCGCTGATCGATGTAATCCCACCACCACAAGGTGACCGTGAAGCACCACTTCAAGCTCTAATTATCGACTCCTGGTTTGATAACTACCTTGGGGTTGTCTCACTGGTTCGTGTGACTCAAGGAACCTTGCGTCGTAAAGATCGCATCATGGTTAAATCGACTGGCATGAACTATCAGGCTGAGATGGTCGGTATCTTTACACCGAAACAGGTGAAAACTGACATCTTACAAGCGGGTGAAGTAGGCTTCGTTGTTGCCGGCATCAAAGATATTCACGGTGCACCAGTGGGTGATACCTTGACGCATCAAAAAACACCTGATGTTGATGCACTGCCAGGTTTCCAAAAAGTTCAACCACAGGTTTATGCCGGTCTATTCCCAACCAGTTCGGATGACTATGAAGACTTCCGTGAAGCGCTCGACAAGCTAACGCTTAATGATGCTTCTCTCTTCTTCGAGCCTGAAACATCGGATGCACTTGGCTTTGGTTTCCGTTGTGGTTTCTTGGGTATGCTTCATATGGAGATCATCCAAGAACGCCTTGAGCGCGAATACGATCTCGATCTGATTACAACAGCACCAACGGTTGTCTATGAAGTGGAGATGAACAACGGCGATATCATCTACATTGACAGCCCATCGAAACTGCCTGACCCAGGCGGCATTCGTGAGATGCGTGAGCCGATCGTGACAGCCAATATCCTTGTGCCTCAGGATTATCTTGGCCAGGTCATTGGTTTGTGTGTGGAGAAACGCGGTATTCAGAAGAATATGCAGTTTGTCGGTAAGCAGGTTCAGTTAAGTTATGAACTGCCGATGGCCGAAGTGGTATTGGACTTCTTTGACCGGTTGAAATCGGTATCACGTGGATATGCTTCCCTTGAGTACAACTTCACCCGTTTCGAGGCCGCTAAGCTGGTTCGAATGGATATTCTCATTAACGGTGAGAAAGTGGATGCTTTGGCTGTTATCCTTCACCGCGATAACTCAATGTACCGTGGCCGTCTGCTCTGTGAAAAGATGAAAGACCTTATTCCACGTCAGATGTTCGATGTCGCTATTCAAGCGGCTCTGGGTGGTAAGATCATTGCTCGTACAACGGTTAAAGCTCTGCGCAAGAACGTCTTGGCAAAATGTTACGGTGGTGACGTGAGCCGTAAGAAGAAACTGCTCGCTAAGCAGAAAGAGGGTAAGAAGCGCATGAAGCAGGTGGGTCGAGTTGAGATTCCGCAAGATGCATTCCTAGCCGTACTGAAGGTAGACAGCTGAGGCTAATATGAACTTAGATTTTGCACTGATTTTGGTCGTAGTTACATTAGTTACAGGCCTGCTATGGTTATTGGATATCGCCTTTTTTGCACCCTCTAGAAAACGCAAAGAGTCGCAAATGGTGGAAGAGGGTTTCGAAGAACCTAAGGTTAATAAACCCTACTGGGCCGAACTCTCTAGCTCTATCTTTCCGGTATTAGCGGCTGTTTTGATTCTTCGTTCATTTTTATACGAACCCTTTCAAATCCCTTCAGGTTCGATGCTGCCAACGCTGAAAGTCGGTGACTTCATTTTGGTGAATAAATACCACTACGGTCTTCGTACACCGGTTGGAAACATCAAGTTTGTCGACAATAACGAGCCGCAACGTGGCGACGTTATGGTATTTAAATACCCTCAAAACCCGAGCGTGTACTATATTAAACGTGTGATAGGTCTTCCGGGTGACGAAATTGTTTATAAAGATAAGATGCTCTTTGTGAACGGTGAGCCGCAGAATCAAACGTTGATTGCTCAAATACCAGCGATCAACCCCAAGCGTCTTCAAGTTGAAGAGCAGCTAGGCGATGTTGCGCACGAGATCTATCGCGATGTAAATGCACGTGTAATGAATGGTGGCTGGCGTGTGCCAGAGGGTCACTACTTTATGATGGGCGATAACCGCGATAACAGTAATGACAGCCGTTATTGGGGTTTTGTTCCTGATGAATTGATCGTCGGTAAAGCGGTGAGTGTTTGGATGCATTGGGCTCAACTATTGAGCATTCCAGATTTCACGGCGATCCGATCCATTCAGTAAATAATACTGAGGTTGAGTATGGATAAGCACATTCGACAAAAGGGCATCAGTACACTATCGATACTGTTACTGCTTATTGTTGGCTCAGTTGGCTTTAGCCTTGGGTTTAAACTGCTAGCGCCTTACTCAACCCATACAACCGTGGTCAGCATTATTGAAGATATTATTGCTGACCCGGCTG
Organism: Marinobacterium sp. xm-d-564; assembly: GCF_013283345.1. NCBI lineage: Bacteria > Pseudomonadati > Pseudomonadota > Gammaproteobacteria > Oceanospirillales > Oceanospirillaceae > Marinobacterium > Marinobacterium sp. xm-d-564. Next base: position 9,142 of record NZ_WBYO01000007.1, read on the forward strand.
AACTCTCAAAAAGTCGCGCCGAGATTCGTCGTGATATCGAGCGTCGATTTACGATTAATCAAGTAGCTCTGCCTGGACGTGACGCTTTGCAGATCACTCAGGATACTGGTGAACTGATATTCACGCTGGACTATGAAGAGCGCGTCCCACTGTACGGCAACATTGATGCTGTCGTTGTTTTTAAAGATGAATTTAAAGCGATAAAACCTTGATACGACCTGTCTCAGAGTTGGCTAGAAAGCTTGGCCACACCTACCAAGATGAATCCCTGCTTGAATTGGCGTTAACGCACCGAAGCTGTGGTAAGCGCAACAATGAACGCCTGGAATTTTTGGGCGATTCAATCCTAAACTTTGTCATAGCTAATGCGCTGTTTGAGCAGTTTGAACAGGCTAAAGAGGGTGAAATGAGCCGTCTTAGAGCAAAGTTGGTGAAAGGTGAAACTCTTGCAGAGATCGGTCGTGAGCTAGGTTTGGGTGATTATCTTCGCCTTGGTTCGGGTGAGTTAAAGAGTGGTGGTTTCCGTCGCGACTCAATTTTGGCTGATGCGGTAGAGGCGATCATTGGTTCCATTCACTTGGACAGTGATTTTGAGACGTCTAAACAGTTCATCTTAGGGTTGTTCAAAGAGCGTTTAGCAGCGATCGATCTTAAAAAGTCAGTCAAAGACTCTAAAACGCGCCTTCAAGAGTTTATGCAGTCACGACGTAAGCCGCTACCTGATTACCAACTGGATAAAGTCGTTGGTGAGGCGCATGATCAGACCTTCTATATCTCTTGTCAGGTTCAACTGTTGGATCAAAGCTGCAAGGGTGTTGGATCCAGCCGCCGCCAGGCAGAACAAGAAGCCGCTCGTGCTGCACTGATTGCACTAGGGCAGGAGTAATCATGGAAGCGAATACACGCTGTGGCTATGTTGCTATTGTTGGCCGACCGAATGTGGGTAAGAGCACACTGCTCAACCATATCCTTGGTCAAAAGCTGAGCATCACCTCAAAAAAACCTCAAACGACTCGTCATCAGATTCTTGGTATTAAAACCGAAGAGGATCTGCAGGTTATCTACGTTGATACACCCGGGCTACACAACGACGCTACAGGTAAAGCACTGAACCGTTACATGAACAAAGCCGCCTCTGAGGCGCTGCGTCATGTCGATCTAGTCGTCTTTATTGTCGATCGTACCGCTTGGACCGAAGAGGATGAGATCGTACTCTCTAAGTTGGAGAAGCTTCGTTGCCCAGTCATATTGGCGGTTAATAAAGTGGATCTACTCAAGGATAAAGAGTCGCTTCTCCCTTGGATCGAAACGCTCAATAGCAAACGCCATTTTGATCAGATCGTGCCTATCTCTGCTCACAAAGGGCATAACGTCGATCAACTAGAGCGTGCCGTTGAATCCTACATGCCGGAAGGGATGCACTTCTACCCTGAAGATCAGATCACCGACCGTAGCTCCCGTTTTGTCGCGGCAGAGCTTGTGCGTGAAAAACTGATGCGTAATCTAGGGGATGAAGTCCCTTACGGAACCACGGTTGAGATCGAAGAGTTTACTCAAGATGAACGTGGTCTGTTGACCATCAGTGCACTGATTCTTGTTGAGCGAGAGGGGCAAAAACGTATTGTTATCGGTGATAAGGGTGAGCGAATTAAAGTGATCGGTCGTGACGCTCGCATCGATATGGAACGCATGTTTGATGCCAAGGTCATGCTGAACCTTTGGGTTAAAGTGAAACGCGGCTGGGCAGACAACGAACGTGCCCTAGCAAGCCTTGGATATCATCACGACTAAATGAACAGTCGCACTGAACAGGTCGCAGCGTTTGTTCTTCACTCGCGTCCCTATCGTGAAACCAGTGCACTTGTCGATCTATTTACACTCGAGTATGGCAAAGTATCAGTAGTTGCTCGAGGTGTGCGCAGGCCAGGCTCAAAGTTACGCCATACGCTTCAACCCTTTACAGTATTGGCCGTTCGATTTGCAGGCCAGTCAGAGCTTAAAACGCTTCATCAAGCCGAATTGGCAGAACTACTCCCCACTTTGACTGGCAAAGCGTTAATGTGTGGCTTGTACGCCAATGAACTACTGGAGCGTTTGCTTCAACCCTTAGAGGCGACACCTAAGTTATTCCTCAATTACAAAGTGCTGCTTAATGATCTGCTTCAATCTCAAGATCACGAGGTGAGTTTACGGCTATTTGAGCAGGCGCTACTGAAGGAGTTAGGGAGTTGGAGCGATCTGTCAGGCTGTCATCAGCCGTACTACCGTTATGATGTTGTGCAGGGGATAAGTGCGGTAGATGAGGTTGCCTCGGCGCATTTCACAGGTGATCAGCTTCGTTCCATTGAACAAGGTGAGTATACTGATCCCAGCGTTAAGAAAGCGGCAAAGTATTTAATGAGAGAGCTCTTAAAAGAGCAGTTAGGTGACAAGCCGTTGCGATCAAGAGAGTTGTTTCAACCGAGATCTAAAGAGAGAAAAGGAGAGAGTGAGTGATCCAGCCAAATCGTATTTTATTAGGTGTGAACATCGATCACATCGCGACTCTTCGTCAAGCTCGTGGTACTCAATACCCAGACCCTGTCTATGCAGCGTCTATTGCTGAGCACGCTGGCGCCGATGGTATTACGGTGCACCTTCGTGAGGACCGTCGCCACATTCAAGATCGTGACATTCGTCTATTGGCGCAAACGCTTCAGACTCGTATGAATTTTGAGATGGCGGTTACTGATGAGATGGTCAGTTTTGCTGAAGAGATCAAACCTGCACACGCCTGTTTAGTGCCAGAGAAACGCGAAGAGTTAACGACTGAAGGCGGTCTGGATGTACTTGGTCATGAAATTCACATTCAGTCGGCGTGTCAGCGCTTGGCGAGAGCCGGAGTCGAAGTCTCACTCTTTATCGATCCTGATCAGGCACAAATTGATGCGGCTAAACGTGTGGGAGCTCCAGTGATTGAACTGCATACTGGTGCTTACGCTGAGGCAGAAGGCCAAGAGCAGTTAGACGAGCTTGAACGACTTAAAGAGGCAGCAACCTATGCTCACTCAATAGGTCTGGTGGTCAACGCTGGTCATGGTCTGCACTACCATAACGTAGAGCCGATTGCTGAAATTCCAGAGTTCAATGAGCTAAACATTGGTCATGCGATCATTGCCCGTTCACTCTTTGTCGGCTTGGATCAAGCGGTTCGTGAAATGCGTGATCTGATGCTTAATGCCAGAGCGATGGCCAGTTAAATGCTTGTTGGAACCGGTGTCGATATTCTTGAAATCTCTAGAGTGGAGCGCGCACTTGAGCGAACTCCCGGTTTTGCTGAGAGAATATTGACCCCCACTGAGTTGGAAGCGTTCAACCAATCTAGCCAACCCGCGCGTTTTTTAGCTAAACGCTTTGCAGCGAAGGAAGCGGCCGTTAAAGCCTTGGGTACAGGTATCGCTAAAGGCGTTAGCTGGCAGCACCTCGAGGTGGTTAAGAACAGTGCAGGTCGCCCTGATCTGTTGGTGACTGACAAAGCTCTAGAACACGCCGAGGTGCTTGGCATTACCCGGTGGTTTTTAAGCTACAGTGATGAGCAGCACTATGTGGTTGCTCAAGTGATCGCTCAGGCTTAATTCACCATTTCGATGGTGGAATTCCCCTGATATAATCGAATAATAAAATTAATTCTTATAACGGATTAGAGATGAGCTCAACTCAATACCCTACTATCGCTGAACTGGTCGGCAATACACCGCTGGTCAGACTGCAACGTATCGAAGCGCCAAATAACAACACCATTCTCTGTAAATTAGAGGGTAATAATCCTGCGGGCTCCGTTAAGGATCGTCCGGCATTGAGCATGATCACTCTCGCTGAAGAGCGTGGCGAGATCGCACCGGGTGATACATTGATCGAGGCGACTTCTGGAAATACCGGTATCGCGTTAGCCATGGCCGCAGCAATCAAGGGGTATACGCTTAAACTGATCATGCCTAATAACATGAGCGAAGAGCGAAAATCGGCTATGAGTGCCTATGGTGCAGAGTTGATTGAGGTGACCAAAGAGGAGGGCATGGAAGGTGCTCGTGACTTGGCCGAAGCCATGCAAGCGCGCGGCGAGGGAAAGGTTCTAAATCAGTTTGGTAACTTCGATAATCCTGAAGCGCACTACCGCACAACAGGGCCTGAAATCTGGCAACAAACCTCAGGAACTATCACACACTTTGTCAGCTCTATGGGAACTACAGGTACCATCATGGGGACCTCGCGCTACCTTAAAGAGCAGAATCCAAGCGTTCAAATTGTTGGTCTTCAACCCTCTGAAGGGTCTCAAATCCCTGGCATACGTCGTTGGCCAAAAGAGTATCTACCAACGATATTCGAAGAGAGTCGTGTCGATCGTGTATTGGATGTTGATCAGGCGGATGCTGAAGTCATGATGCGTCGTTTAGCGACCGAAGAGGGTATTTTCTGTGGTGTTTCGTCAGGTGGTTCCGTTGCTGGCGCGCTAAGATTGGCTCAAGAGGTTGAAAATGCAGTAATCGTCGCCATTATTTGTGATAGAGGCGATCGTTATCTTTCGACAGGTGTCTTCTCTAAGTCATCATAGGTTAAGCCCCGTCGTTCTAATATTGACGCCGTTTTTATGAGTTTGAGCTAGGGTATCAGCTCGCTACTCGCAATACAGGAGTAGCCTACATTGGTTAAGGTTCGTGACGATCAACCGGTCCGTGAAGATGGATCCGTTGATCTGGATCGTTGGTTAGAGATTCTATCTAACCGTTATACATTCGAAGATGAAGCGCGTTTCCGTCAGGCATGCGAATTAGTTGAAGCCTCCTTGAATGAAGAGAGCTCAACTCATGATGTCTGGTCACTGGGGCAAAACGCCTATCTTACTGGTCTGGAGATGGTCCAGATCCTCGTTGACCTGCAGCAGACAGAAGAGGCTCTGGTAGCCGGTGTGCTTTACCGTGCAGTGCGAGAAGAGCGACTATCAATCGACCGGGTTAAAGCTAAATTCGGTGCTGAAATCGCTCGTCTTCTGCGCGGTGTCTTGCAGATGGCTGCAATTGGCAGTCGCAAAAATCCACGTGATGAAGAGGGCGTGTTAGGCACTGGCGGCAGTCAGGTCGACAACGTTCGTAAGATGCTGGTCGCCATGGTGGACGATGTTCGCGTTGCACTCATCAAACTGGCTGAGCGGACCTGCGCGATTCGTGCAGTAAAAGATGCGGATCGACGTAAACGTTACATCGTTGCACGTGAAGTGTTCGATATTTACGCCCCATTAGCGCATCGGTTGGGTATCGGCCACATCAAATGGGAATTAGAAGATCTCTCATTTCGATATCTAAAACCTAATGATTACAAACACATAGCAAAGCTACTTGCTGAAAAGCGTCTTGCGCGTCAAGAGTACATCGACAGTGTCATTAAGCTGCTCGAAGAGAAACTTGTAGAGGTAGGTATTGATGGTCAGGTTTCTGGCCGCGCTAAACACATCTACAGTATCTGGCGAAAGATGCAGCGTAAGAATATCGAATTCAATCAGGTTTACGATGTCCGTGCCCTGCGTATATTGGTGCCAGAAATTCGTGATTGTTACACCGTGCTGGGCATAGTTCATGGCGCATGGCGAAATATCCCGCACGAATTTGATGACTACATCGCATCACCAAAACCCAACGGTTATCGTTCACTGCATACCGCGGTATTCGGTCCTGAATCACAGGCAGTAGAGATTCAGATTCGCACCTTTGACATGCATGAAGAGGCTGAGCTAGGTGTCTGTGCTCACCACCTCTACAAAGGGACAGATACAGCGAGTCGCGCCGATGGCTATGAAGAGAAGATCTCTTGGTTACGCCAGGTTCTCGAGTGGCATGACGAACTGGGCGATACTGAATCATTGGGTGATATTCTCCACTCCGATGTGACCCAGGATCGTGTCTATGTATTCACGCCAGAAGGGCACGTCATTGATCTTCCTGCTGGCGCTACCCCAGTTGATTTTGCTTACCGTGTGCACACGGAAATCGGTCACCGCTGTCGAGGTGCACGTGTCTCGGGTCGTATTGTTCCGCTCAACCGCGCGCTGCAGACTGGTGATCAAGTTGAGATCATGACAGGCCCAGAAGAGCGCCCAAGTCGTGATTGGCTCAACACCAACCTAGGTTATGTAAAAACCTCTAAGGGTAGAGCTAAGATTGCTCATTGGTTTAAGACTCAGGCTCGTGATCAAAATGTGGATGCGGGTAAAGAGATGATTCAGCGTGAGTTTAAGCGATTGGCATTAGACGCCACTGAGGTAGACCTATCGGATATCGCACAACGTCTTAAGTTCCTTTCCAATGAGAACATGTTTGCGGCACTCGGTGCTGGCGATCTAAGAATCTCGCAAGTGATCTCAGCTGCACAAGCGCGTGAAGAGCAGGCCGAACGTGAATCACAATTGGATCTGGATGTTCCTGCTTCGTCACCAAAACAGAGTAGGTCGAGTGACTCTGGTGTCCATGTTGTTGGCGTCGGCAGCTTGATGACTCAATTTGCTAGTTGTTGTAAGCCGATTCACGGCGATGCCATTGCTGGATTCGTGACACAGGGCCGCGGCGTCTCGATCCACCGTGAAGATTGTAAAGAGCTACAACACCTGCGCGAGGTGGAGCCCAGTAAAATTGTTCAAGTGGCTTGGGAAGAGGAGGCTGAAGCCACCTACCCAGTCGATATTGTCATAGAGGCCTTTGACCGATCAGGACTGTTGCGCGATGTTATGACCATCTTAGCGAACGAGCGAATCAATATATTGTCGGCTAACACACTGACGGATAAGAGTAGCAACGAAGCGAATTTGGCGCTGACCCTAGAGATCGGTCGACTCGATAAGCTTGGCAAGGTGATGGATAAGATCAATCAAATTCCGAATGTCAGTGACGTTCGCCGTGAACGCTCAGGGGTTCATTAATGAGTGATCGCTATACCCTGGATGACCTCATCTACCTGATGGAGCGTTTGCGTGACCCAAAAGCCGGTTGTCCATGGGATCTGGAGCAGACCTTTGCTTCAATCGTGCCTCATACCCTCGAAGAGGCTTATGAAGTCGCTGATACCATCGAACGACAGGATTGGCCTCATCTAAAAGATGAGTTGGGCGATCTACTGTTTCAGGTCATCTTCTATTCGCAACTGGGTAAAGAACAATCCCTATTTGATCTTCATGAAGTGGTTGATCAACTCTGCAGTAAGCTGCTGCGTCGCCACCCTCACGTCTTTCCAACAGGTCAGTTACGTGACAGTGCAGAGTCGATCGAAATAGATCAGCAAACTGTGAATGCACAGTGGGAGCGGATCAAAGAGCAGGAGCGCGAAAGCAAAGATCGCGCCCGTGTTTTAGATGAGGTACCAACGACACTGCCGGCTATGAGTCGTGCCGTAAAGCTAACCAAGCGTGCCTCTAAGGTAGGGTTTGATTGGGATGATGCTACCGGCGTGCTGGATAAGATTGAAGAGGAGATCCAAGAGCTCCGCGAAGCGATGCAGCAAGGTGATTTGGATGCGGTTCGCGAAGAGTTAGGCGACCTACTATTTGTTAACGCCAACCTTGCACGAAAATTATCAGTCGATCCCGAGCAGGCTGTTCGTAATACCAACCTTAAATTTGAACGTCGCTTCAACCATGTCGAGGATAGGGTGCTAGCCAGTGGTAAGGATTGGAGAGAGTTTACGCTTGAAGAGCTAGACGCTTGGTGGGATGAAGCCAAAAAGATCGAGAAATCTAAAAAATAGGTTTGATAGAGTCTTTGGCACTATTCGCTTAAAGCCTAATAGTGATTCAGTTCTCAAGCTCTATACAGCCATGCTAATATGCGTGGCTTGCTCGGGATAAGTGATTCCCTTGAGCGCACTTTAAACAGCTTTATAAAGTGCTAAAGGTGACACCGCACGGCTATGGTCGAATTGTGTAATAGCCACACCTAAATTAATGTCAGCGGTAAGAATTTTAATGCTGCGCCCAGGCGCAGCGTATTTTTTTAAGGAGAAAATTAATGCGAATGATACTTCTCGGTGCACCAGGTGCCGGTAAGGGTACTCAGGCTCAGTACATCACTGAGAAATACGGTATCCCACAGATCTCTACTGGGGACATGCTACGTGCAGCCGTAAAAGCGGGTACGCCTCTAGGTGTTGAAGCCAAGAAGGTTATGGACGCAGGTGGTCTGGTATCAGACGACATCATCATCGGCCTAGTTAAAGAGCGCATTGCAGAATCAGATTGTGCTAACGGTTTCCTATTCGACGGCTTCCCGCGCACTATTCCTCAAGCAGATGCTCTGAAAGAAGCTGGCGTTGCTCTAGATGCAGTCGTTGAAATTGACGTCGCAGATGAAGAGATCATCAAGCGTATGTCGGGTCGTCGTGTACACCCTGGTTCAGGTCGTACTTATCACGTCGTATTTAACCCACCTAAAACAGAGGGTAAAGATGACGTAACAGGTGAAGACCTTGTACAGCGTGAAGATGACCAAGAAGAGACAGTTCGCGCTCGCCTAAACGTTTACCATGATCAGACTAAACCTCTAATCGGTTATTACCGTGGTTGGGCTGATGAAGATGCTGCAACTGCGCCAAAATACGTATACGTAGAGGGCGTGGGTAGCGTTGACCAGATCCGTGATCGAGTATTCGAAGGCCTAGCTTGATATCAGAGCTACGGTAAATTAAACCGCACTTATTAGTGCGGTTTTTTTATGCCTACAGGGGGTTTTATTCTCATTCTAAAAGTCTCTTTAAAGGCAGCATTCGACCCAAAGCAGGCATTTCAACGCATCATCACTCTAAGAATAATTCCTGTTTGTCACTTTTGGGTCTATAGTTACAAGAGAGGTTGTCACTATTTTAGAACCCTTAAAGAGTTTAGATAGGTCGTTGAATTTGCAAAATATCGAGAAAAAGAGAGCCACTAATCGTCAGGGAGCAGCCCTGTCGGTTATATTGATCTTCTCCTGTATCGTCTATTTTATTTATGCATGGTTGTTTGATCTAACCTACGGGTTATATATGGCAGCTTGGCCAATAATTGGATACGCGACATCCTTTATTCTCTACACAAAAGATAAGGGTGTTCTCGCCACAACATTGAATCTGAGCACGTTATCGCTTGCCGTCACAATTGCCGCTAATTATGTTGACCCTGCTGTTAACCTCACAAACCTGTTGATATTGATCGTCGTGCTCTCGTTTTATCTGCTCGACATATCGAAAAACAGGCTTCAAATTATCTTCTTAAATGGATTGGTCCTCTTGTCGGTCAGTCTAACGCTTGGATCTGATTATGACCTTTTTGGAATCAGTATTGGTGACAGAGGGTTAGAGGGAAAAATTGGTAATCTCATCACGCTATCAACCGTTGTTGTCGGTATTGGCTACATGTCATTCAGATTTGTATCTGAACTGAAGGAGAAAGAATATTTCCTCGAAAATAAGGCGAGTGTTGAAGTCAAGCTGAGGCAGGATGTCGAGGAACATGTCGTTGAGCTTGCTAGAGAAAGGTTAAAAGCAGATTCTGCCAACAGGGCTAAGAGTGAATTCCTGGCAAATATGTCACATGAAATTCGCACACCGCTCAATGGGATATTTGGCTCACTTCAGGTGGTCGGGGCGCACCCTGAAGACCGAGAGACTGTGGTTCGTTACACCAATGTTGCAATGCAGAGCTATCACTCGGTGCTGGGGATTGTTAACGATATTCTGGATATCTCTAAAATCAACGAAGGCAAGGTGAGCCTCTATCCGGAGCCCGCTCGTCTGTGCGACACGGTAGGTATGGTATCGTCCGAACAGGCTGCTCAGGCTCATAATAAGGGCATCAAGTTAGAGACTCACTGCTCCGCACATGCGCGCGAGGGGAACCGTTTAATCGATACGACCCGCTTTAGCCAGATATTGCGAAACATTTTATCCAACGCGGTTAAATTCACTGATAAGGGCACAGTCTCTCTGTCGGTAGACATTGGTAACCAAAACAGTGAAGTTATCATCGTAATCGAAGATACCGGGGTAGGCATTCCTGCTGACAAGCTCGAAACAGTGTTTGAGGCATTCGAGCAGGCCGAGGCGAGTCGTACGACTGAACGAGGAGGCACGGGGCTCGGTTTGGCAATCACTAAACGACTTGTTGAGTTGATGGATGGCACCATAAAGGTCGATTCGACACTTGGCGAGGGAACACGATTCACTGTGAAGCTCACACTACCTGCCACTCAGCAACCTACAGCCGACCAGGAGCAGGGTGAGACTATCACCGAAATAAAACCGGCACGTATTCTCTTAGTTGAAGATGTGACGACTAACCGCCTTATTTTTAACGCCCTTCTCAAAACCTATCCGTTTGAGATTATTGAAGCTATAAACGGTGAGATCGGGGTAGAGAAAGCGTTAAATGAAGAGTTCGATCTGGTGTTTATGGATATCCAGATGCCGGTGATGGATGGTCTGGGGGCCTTGAGTGCTTTGAAGGCCGCGAACTACGACAAACCCGTAATCGCATGTACTGCCAATGTTATGAAAGAGGATATCGAACAATATCTTGCAGCGGGCTTCGACTCTGTTATCGGTAAGCCCTATCTGAAAGAAGATTTGATCAGCAATATTCAATCAGCGGTGACGCGCGACTCCCTACCTAAGTACATCAAACGGACTTAATCGGCCCAGAGACGCTGAGTACTTAAATGACTCCTAAGTGCCGTTAAGAGACAAAAAAGGAGAGCATTAAACTCTCCTTTTTTTATTTGCTAGCCTCTTCGACTTAGTTTCGAATCAGGTGATCAAAGGCGGATAGAGAGGCTGTAGCACCGGCACCCATCGAGATGATGATCTGTTTGTAAGGCACGGTGGTTGCATCACCCGCTGCGAATACGCCTGGTACATTGGTAGCACCGCGATCATCGATCTGGATCTCACCAAATTTGGTTAGCTCAACGGCACTCTCTTTTAACCACTCAGTATTTGGCACTAAGCCGATCTGAACAAATACACCTTCTAGCTCAACGCTGTGAGATTCGCCAGAGGTGCGGTCGGTATAGATCAAGCCGTTAACCTTACCATTCGCTCCAGTGATCTCTGTGGTTTGCGCGTTCTTGATAATGGTGACATTAGAGAGCGAGTTTGCTTTGTCTTGCAACACTTGGTCTGCACGAAGTGTGTCACCAAATTCTAAAACGGTTACTTCACTGACCACACCGGCAAGATCGATAGCTGCTTCGATGCCTGAGTTGCCGCCACCAATAACAGCTACGCGCTTACCTTTAAACAGTGGGCCATCACAGTGTGGACAGTAGGCAACGCCTTTGCCTTTGTATTCCGCTTCACCTGGGACACCCATCTCACGCCAGCGGGCGCCCGTCGCCATAATAATGGTTTTCGACTGTAGGTTTGCACCGCTCTCTAAGTTCAGTTGATGTAGGCCATCGGCTTCAGAGAGGCCCGCTGCGCGTTGCGCCGTGATGATATCTACGTTGTACTCTTTAACGTGCTGTTCCATGTTAGAGACCAGTTTTGGTCCCTCTGTGTAGGGAACTGAGATTAGGTTCTCAATGCCCATGGTGTCTTGAACCTGACCACCAAATCGCTCGGCGACTAAACCGGTGCGAATCCCTTTGCGAGCTGCATAGATAGCAGCGGCTGCACCTGCAGGACCGCCACCTACAACGAGTACATCGTATGGGTCGCGTTCCGATAACGCTTCTGCTTCGCGCTCAGCACCGGCAGTATCAAGCTTCGCTAGAATCTCTTTGAGCTCAGTACGCCCTTGGGTAAATAGTTCACCGTTCAGGAATACAGCGGGTACGGCCATCACCTCACGCTCTTCTACTTCAGATTGGTAGAGTGCGCCATCGATCATCGTGCTGGTGATGTTTGGATTTAGGCGTGCCATCAGGTTTAGAGCTTGCACCAAATCCGGACAGTTTTGACAAGAGAGCGAGATGTAAGTTTCAAAATGGAACTCACCCTCAAGGCTCTTAATCTGACTCTGAACCTCTTCAGGCTCTTTGCTTGGGTGTCCACCGGCTTGAAGAAGAGCAAGAATCAGAGTTGTAAATTCGTGACCCATTGGAATACCGGAGAACACAACACGTGGTTCAGCATCGGCTTCACCAAGAATGGCCATGCTTGGCACTCGGTGATGATCCCAATCAGTTAGCGTAATTTTGTCGCTACGCTCAGCGAGCGTTGTCGCGAGCTCTCTAAGTTCGTTACCTTTTGCTGAGTCGTCAGCAGCTAACTTAAGCTCAATCGGTTGTTTGATGTAGCTAAGGTACTGGTCCAACTGTTGGACAATATTTGGCTCTAGCATGATGACCTCATGAATAAAAAATAACTAAGCTTTAGAGAGAAACGAGGCTGCGAGTGCAGCCTCGGGAAAGGACTTAGGTCCGATTAGATCTTACCAACAAGATCCAAAGATGGTGCTAGAGTCTCAGCGCCTTCTTTCCATTTAGCAGGACATACTTCGCCTGGGTGAGCAGCAACGTACTGTGCAGCTTTGATCTTGCGAAGAAGTTCTGATGCGTCACGGCCTACAGAACCAGAGTTGATCTCAACGATCTGAATTTTACCTTCTGGATCGATAACGAAAGTACCGCGCTCAGCAAGACCTGCTTCCTCGATCATTACGTCGAAGTTGCGAGAGATCTGGCCAGTTGGATCGCCGATCATTGGGTAAGTGATTTTACCGATCGTCTCAGAAGAGTCGTGCCATGCTTTGTGAGTGAAGTGAGTATCAGTTGATACTGCGTAGATCTCAACACCGATCTTCTGGAACTCAGCGTAGCTGTCTGCAAGGTCACCTAGCTCTGTTGGGCAGATGAACGTGAAATCTGCTGGGTAGAAGAAAACAACAGACCACTTACCTTTAAGGTCAGCTTCTGAAACTTCTACGAATTCGCCAGCGTGGAATGCTGTTGCGTTAAATGGTTTAACTTCCTGGTTAATGTAAGCAGACATTCTGTCTTCTCCTTGGTTGGTTAAATTGTCATGTTTCAAGAATGCGACGAATCTTAAAGTTCGCCGACAAAAAGGTAAAATTAATTGTAACTAATGATGTTATTAATAAATGCTATCAGGCAGTCTCTTTTTCAAGGGCTGATGCAGAAATTAATTCGCGGGTGTAATCCGTCGAAGGGGCATTAAAAATAGCCTCTGCAGTGCCAGATTCAACCACTTTGCCACCTTTCATCACCATAACGCGGTGACTTAACGCTTTTATGACAGCGAGATCGTGGCTAATAAAAAGATAGCTTAGTTTATATTGGCGTTGCAGGGATTGAAGTAGATCAATGACCTGTTTTTGAACCGTTCTGTCGAGGGCAGAGGTCGGCTCATCTAACACGATTAATTTAGGCTTTAATACCAGTGCTCGCGCGATGGCGATTCGTTGTCGCTGGCCACCTGAGAACTCATGCGGGTAGCGATGTCTAGATTCTGGATCTAGCTGCACATCCAGAAGGGCTTGAATGACAGCGGCTTCTCTCTGTTCAGGTGAGAAACTCTGTTGTACTTCCAGCCCCTCACTAATGATCTCTGCCACAGTCATTCTCGGGCTGAGGCTACCGAAGGGATCTTGGAAAACGATCTGGGCAACACGGCGATGAGGTCGCATCTCCTTTTGGTTGAGCGAATCAACACGTCTGCCATCTAGCCATATCTCACCTTCGCTTTTGGTCAGTTTCAGAAGGGCAAAGGCCAGGGTTGATTTACCTGACCCTGATTCACCGACAATACCCAATGTCTCGCCCTTTTTGATCTGCAGATCGATGCCGTCAACCGCTTTAATGTGATCATAAACGCGTTTTAGAAGGCCCTGAGTTTTAGGAAACCAGACTCGAATGTTTTTAGCTTCTAACAAGGTGTTAGCGTCTGCTTCAACAGCAGCGAGGTCGCGCACAGGTTCTGCATTGAGCAGTGTGTTTGTGTAGGGGTGGTTGGGTGCATTAAACAGTGTAAGAGTATCTCCCTGCTCAACGACCTTTCCCTGTTGCATGACGAGAATTCGATCGGCGTAACGCTGCACAACATTCAGATCGTGAGTGATGATCAGTATGGCCATTCCCAATTTTTGTTGCAGTGCCATCAGCAGATCTAATATCTGCTTCTGTATCGTGACATCCAACGCAGTGGTGGGTTCGTCGGCAATTAGAATCTCGGGTTCGTTGGCTAATGCCATCGCAATCATGACACGCTGGCGCTGACCGCCTGATAGCTCGTGGGGGTAACTTTTCAAACGGGATTCAGGTGATGGGATACCCACCAGCTCTAGAAGCTCTATCACTCGTGTACGGGCCTTAGAGCCCGATAATCCCTTATGCAGTTTAAGCGATTCAGCTATCTGTTTCTCGATGCTATGAAGCGGATTAAGAGAGGTCATCGGCTCCTGAAAAATGTAGCTGATTCGGTGGCCTCTTATTGATCGAAGTTCGGCTTCTGTTGCGTCCTGAAGATCTTTCCCCTGGAAAACGATCGAGTCTGCTTGTATCTCTGTCTGCTCAGGCAGCAGTTTCAATAGCGACAGGGCTGAGACCGATTTGCCTGAACCCGATTCGCCAACAATCGCCAGTGTTTCACCTGCGTGTAGAGAAAAACTTAGATTCTCTACAGCTGCTTCAGGCTGATCAGGAAATCGAATCGATAAATGTTTTACGTCTAGAATCGGTTTCATCGGCTCTGTTTCCTGGGATCAAACGCGTCACGAACACCTTCACCAATAAAGATCAGTAACGTCAGCATGATAGAGAGTGATAAGAAAGCGGTCACACCTAACCAAGGTGCATGAAGATTCTCTTTGCCCTGTGCCACAAGTTCACCTAAGGATGGCGAACCGGGTGGTAGGCCAAAGCCAAGAAAGTCGAGCGCGGTTAATGTCACCAGTGCACCATTAAAGATGAAGGGCATAAACGTCAGAGTCGCAACCATAGCATTGGGAAGGACATGCTTAAACATGATGACTGAGTTCGGTTGCCCTAGAGCCCTTGCTGCTCTGACATACTCTAGGTTGCGTGCACGCAAGAATTCAGCGCGCACCACATCCACCAAATTCATCCATGAGAAGAGCAACATAATCCCTAGCAACCACCAGAAATTAGGCTCCACTAGGCTGGCTAGAATGATCAATAGGAAGAGAACCGGTAGACCGGACCAGATCTCAATAAAACGCTGCATAAACAGATCGACCTTGCCTCCGTAATACCCCTGTAAAGCACCCGCCACAACGCCAATCACCGAGCTTGCAAGGGTCAGGACCGTGGCAAACAGTATCGAGATACGAAAACCGTAGATCAATCTTGCCGCGACATCACGCCCCTGGTCATCAGTGCCTAACCAGTTGTCGGTAGTAGGCGGTGAGGGGGCCGGTTGGTCTAAGTTAAAGTTGATTGTGTCGTAGCTGAACGGGATAACGGGCCACCATAGAGTGCCGTTTTGCTCCTCAATCAGTTCAGTAATATAGGGATCTCGGTAGTCGACCGGTGCATCAAAGTCACCGCCAAAATCGGTCTCTGTATAGTTTTCCATTAACGGATAAAACAGCCCTTGATCCGTTTTGATTAGGATCGGTTTGTCATTCGCGATCAACTCGGCAAAGAGTGACAGGGTAAACAACAACATAAAGATCCAAAAGGAGTAGTAGGCTCGTCGGTTGCTTTTAAACTGAGCAATGCGTCGCTGAGTAATGGGTGATGCCATCGTTTAACCCTCTCGACTCTCAAAGTCGATACGAGGATCGACAAGGGTATAGGTGATGTCTGATACCAGCTTTAATAGAAGCCCCACTAGGGTGAAGATGTAGAGCGTACCGAAAATAACAGGGTAATCACGGTTGATAACCGCCTCATAGCCAAGCAGCCCTAAACCATCCAGCGAGAAGATCACCTCAATCAACATCGATCCTGTGAAGAAAATACCAATCAATGCAGCAGGCATACCCGCTATGATCAGTAGCATGGCATTTCGGAATACATGGCCGTAAAGAACCTGATGCTCGGTTAAACCCTTAGCCCGA
Organism: Marinobacterium sp. xm-d-564; assembly: GCF_013283345.1. NCBI lineage: Bacteria > Pseudomonadati > Pseudomonadota > Gammaproteobacteria > Oceanospirillales > Oceanospirillaceae > Marinobacterium > Marinobacterium sp. xm-d-564. Next base: position 25,175 of record NZ_WBYO01000007.1, read on the forward strand.
GCGGTCAGTGCATACTGCTTATGGATCTCATCAAGGAAGGTGTTTTTAGTCAGCATGGTCAGCGTTGCGAAGCTGGAAATAACGGACGCTAGGATTGGTAGAGCAAGGTGCCAGAAGTAATCCCCGATTTTTTCGATCGGAGTCATCTCTTCAAATCCGGGTGAGGTTAAGCCACGCAACGGAAACCACTCAAAGTAGGTGCCGCCGGCAAATAGCACGATCAGTAAAATAGCAAACAAGAAGTTTGGGATCGCGTAGCCAACAATGATGATGCTGGAACTCCAGATATCAAAAGGGGAGCCATCTCGAACCGCTTTTCGAATGCCTAAAGGAATGGAGACTAGGTAGGTGATCAGTGTGGTCCATAGCCCAAGTGAGATCGAGACAGGCATCTTTTCGACAATCAGATCAACCACCGGTTTATCACTGAAAAAACTACGGCCAAAATCGAAGGTTAGATAGTCTGTCAGCATCTTAAAAAACCGCTCATGGGCCGGCTTGTCAAAGCCATAGAGTTGTTCGATCTCAGCAACCAGTGCGGGATCCATGCCTTGGGCACCCCGATATTTTGATTCGCCGCCTTGTGCATCGGCGCTGATATCTGAACGCTCTCCTGAACCAATACGACTGGTCGCATCAACCGAAAAACCCTGTAGGTGAGCTAGAGCTTGTTCAACCGGTCCACCAGGCGCCAGTTGAATGATTAGGAAGTTCAACAGCAAGATACCGAACAGCGTCGGTATCATGAGCAGTAATCGTCGAACAATGTACGCTGCCATTATGGCTTAGCCCACCAGGTATCCAGTCCAATGGTGTAGGTGGGGCGAATCGCAGGAAACTCAAATTTATCCCAGTAGGCGACACGGTGTGAGTCGATGTGGAACTGAGGCACCACAAAATGGTTCCACTGCAATACTCGATCCAGTGCTCGAGCACGCAGCACAAGCTGCTCACGATCCGGAGCTTGAATCAGAAGCTCCACTAACTGATCAATCGCGGGATCTTTGATGCCGATTAGATTTCTGCTACCGGGTTGATCGGCGGCTTCCGATCCCCAAAATTCGCGCTGCTCATTGCCTGGTGAGCTGCTCTGTCCAAAGCTGCCGACGATCATGTCGAAGTCAGTTGAACGAAGACGATTAATATACTGGGATACATCAACGATGCGGATGCTGACCTGCATCCCCAGTTTCTCTAGATTTTGAATAAAGGGTGCAACGACGCGTTCAAAATCCTTTTGCACCAGTAGTATTTCGAAATTGAATGAATCTCCGGCATCATTAACCAATTTGCCATCTTTTAGTGTCCAGCCAGCCTCTTTTAAAAGTTTAAGTGCTGTGCGAAGTTGAGTTCGGTTGCGCCCATCCCCTTTGGTGGTTGGCGCTTGGTAAACGGTTGTAAACACCTCATCCGGAATCTGGCCTCTGAACGGCTCTAAAATGGCCAACTCTTTTTCACTGGGTAGTTCAGTGGCGGCCATCTCTGAATTAGAGAAGAAACTGTGACTGCGAGTGTATGCGCTGTAAAACAGGTTGGCATTGGTCCACTCAAAATCGAAGCCGTGTGCGATGGCTGATCGAACACGAGGATCACTGAACTTGTCGAGGCGCGTATTCATGATAAAGGCTTGCATACCAGCCGGGTTGGCATCAGCAATCAGCTCCTTCTTAATACGACCCTCATCAAATGCCGGGCCCGTATAGCTGGTCGCCCAGTTTTTAGAGGAGTTCTCCTCTCTAAAGTCATACTCTTCAGCTTTGAATGCCTCCAGTGCGACGGTGCTGTCACGGTAGTAATCAAACTGCATGGCATCAAAGTTGTAGCGACCGCGGTTAACCGGAAGGTCGGTTCCCCAATAATCTGGGTTGCGCTTGTAGGTAATGGTTCTACCCGCTTCAAAAGAGTCTACAACGTAGGGCCCTGAACCCAAGATAGGGTCCAGCGAAGGCTTGGTGAAGTCTCGTTCTTTCCAATAGTTCGCAGAGAGAATAGGGACCTCGCCAATGATCAATGGCAATTCGCGGTTCTCTTCACTGCCAAACTCAAAACGGACAGTATGGTCTGTAATAGCGGTGATTGAACGGATGTCGCGGTAGTAAGCTTTGTAGAAGGGTGAGCCCTGTTCACGCAATAGTCTGAAGGTCTCGATGACATCGATTGCTGTCACAGGGGTACCATCGCTGAAACGTGCCTGCTTACGAAGATCAAACTCAACCCAGGCTCTGGATTCAGGCATACGGACCGCTTCGGCTAGTAAGCCGTACTGAGTGAAGGGTTCGTCGTAAGAGCGAGCCATCAGGGTGTCAAAGGTTAATCCGGTACCATCCGCTGCTGTGCCTTTGATAATAAAAGGGTTAAAGCTATCAAAAGTGCCGTTGGCGGCCTGTTTAAAAACTCCGCCTTTAGGTGCTTCTGGGTTAACGTACTCAAAATGACTAAACCCTGCATCGTATTTCAGGTCGCCGTGCATCGCGATCCCGTGCGAAGACTCGACACTGGCATGAGCCGTCAGTGCAACGGCGAATGAGAGAATGGCGCCTATTTTTTTTATGGAATTTTTTTGAATAGAACCCAAAGCCACGGAAACCTCCAACGAAACAGTTTATAAAACTATACGTTAGAAATAGGGTGCTAGGGTTAAAAATTCAACTTATTTTGTTGAATTGAGTGACTCAGCAAGCTTTTCCAGTTGCTGATGACGTTCGCCACGAGGCGTCTCTTGGCTTTTAAGCTGCTGATCCAACTCCATCAGCTTAGTCAGCTTGATTTGATCGCCCATCGAGAGACTGCGAATGAGGTCTTGATCAACCCATTCGCGGATGCGTTTCATCACAACTACTTTGAAGAACACAGCTAGAACCACCGAGATTACGATGATTGCAATGCCTAAAGTATCCATTAGCCCTGCTCAGGTTGTTTAACGCGAAGGGGTTGGCCTGGCATCAATAGGGTATCGATGCTGATGTCGTTCCATTTAAGCAGTTGCTGAACACTGATGTTGTGGCGCTGCGCAATGACGCTGAGGTTATCACCCTTGCGGACCAAGTACTGTGCAGTTGAAGAGGCTTGAGCATCGGCTTTGAAAATCGCTAAACGCTCACCAATTTTAAGCGTCTTAGAGGTGCCAAAGTTGTTCCAGCGAGCGATCGACTTGTGATCAACGCCGTAGATTTTCGCAATTTTCCAGAGCGAATCACCGGATTTAACCGTGTGAAGAATCTTTTTACTGCCTGCGGGTGCGCTCTTGCGGATACTGGCGGTGCGACGTTGCGTATCACTCAAGCGGTACTGGCTGGCATCAACCAGCGCTGATGGGATCAATAGAGATTGGCCAACGCGAATCAGAGAACTTTTCAAATCATTCGAGGTCTGAATGGTCGAAATGTTTGTGTTAAAGCGCTTAGCGATGACCGATAAGCTATCGCCAGGCTTAACTTCGTAACGAGCCCAGTTGATTCTGTCTGAAGGGGCGAGTGATGCTAGTTCGGTTTTAAAGCGCGCCGCGTTATCAACCGGAACCAATAGCTGGTGCGGGCCTTCTGGGTCCGTAGCCCATTGTGAAAATCCCGCGTTGAGCCTGTAGATCTCATCCAGTTCCACTCCGCTCAACTCAGCAGCGCGTGACAGATCAATCTGCCCCCCAGTATCGACGATTTCAAAATAGGGTTTGTCTGCAAGAGGTGCTAAAGCAAGACCATGCTTCTCGGGGTTTTTGAACACCTCAGAGATCGCTAGAATTTTAGGGACGTAGTGGCGAGTCTCACGCGGCAGTTTTAGATTCCAAAAATCGGTTGGCTTGCCGGCTTTTTTATTGCGTTTAACTGCACGACCTACGGTTCCCTCACCGGCGTTGTAAGCGGCCATGGCCAACAACCAATCCCCATCGAGGTAGTCGTGCAGATACTCTAGGTAGTTCAATGCCGCATGCGTTGATGCAACAATGTCGCGTCGACCGTCGTACCACCAGTTACGTTTAAGACCGAAATGATCGCCGGTTGCTGGCATGAACTGCCATGCTCCAGACGCTTTAGCCGGTGATTTGGCAAATGGGTCGTAAGAGGACTCTACTGCTGGTATTAGAGCGATCTCTGCCGGCATGCCACGTTTGATCACTTCATGCAGTACAAAGTGGTAGTAACGAGAGGCGCGGCCTGTTAAGCGGTTCAAATATTTGTCGTGCTCAACATACCAATCGATATGCTGTTGAACGACCTTTTTGTCCAGGTTGTGGTTGAGTCGCATGTTGTTGCGGGTTATTTCCCACAAGTCTGCTTTCTTTGGATCTTTCTCAAGTTCTAGAAGTACCGATTTAATCGGGGCTTCATCCCACTCTGGCTTCACTTTGGGTTCGGTACGCTGAACAAGAACAGGCTCGCTCTCAAGCACCTGGACAGGCTCGGTTGGACTCTGCTGTGCGCTCTGTTGTGTCGCGACGGTCTGACAGCCTGCGAGTGTGATCGCAAGGGCGCCAACCATCAGTGTCGATTTCAACTTTGCCATAGTGCCTTTCTGGACATTTATACCGAAAATTTAAAGCCGCAATTCTACCTGTGAGGGGCTATTGGGTCAATTTCATTAATTTTCTGTTAAGGAATAAAAAGTCCACTTCATAGATCACTATTTAGAAGCTGTTCTTCCATTCTCGCAGTGCCGCCAAGGTCTCGACTCCAGCAGAGAGTGTTTGGTTAGAATAGTGGCTGGCGCTTTGAATCAATGCCGCTTCACGCGTTCGCATGTAGGGGTTTATCTGGCGTTCTAATCCGATGCTGCTTGGCAGTGTCGGTCTGTTATCGGATCTTAGCTGTTCGCATCGAGTGATCGCTTGGTCGATGTCACTATTTTCTGGGTCAGCGGCTTTGGCAAAGGCCAGGTTGGCTAGAGAGTACTCATGCGTACAGTAGACCTCGGTCGCATCCGGTAGGCTTGCAAAGTAGTCCATTGCTTGTTGCATCTGATCTGCACTTCCCTCAAACAGGCGACCGCAGCCAGCTAAAAACAGTGTATCGCCACAGAACAGCTGTGGTGTATCGCCGTTAACTAAGTAGGCGATATGATCCAGAGTGTGTGCAGGGACAGCTTTGATACATAGAGACGCCCCAAACAGCTCAATGGAGTCTCCGTCAGATAGAGGGTGTGTTACACCAGGAAACTTTGACTCAGATGAGCCGTAAACAGGCACTGAGTATCGCGCATTCAAGGCGTCAACACCGCCAGTATGATCTCGGTGGTGATGGGTGACTAGGATAGCAGCCAATGTTTTGTTGGATTGAGTCAGATGCTGTTCAACCACATCCGCATCACCTGGATCGACAACGGCAATGGATGAGTCATCAGGTGATTCGATGACCCAGATATAGTTATCGTCAAATGCGGGTAATGGGGTTAGCTTAAACATCCTGAACTCCGAAGCTGAAATTTCCTCTCAGGTTACCTAGAATAGAGATCAATGAGAACCTACTTTGAAGGTGAAAACGATGAGTAGTGTGACTGATTTGAACGCAGTCAGCGAACTGCAGGCCTGGTATGACTCAGAGTTGGGTCAGCAGTTTTTGGCACAAGAGCGCCAAATGATCGAGCGTGCATTGCTCTCCGTGCAGGGCAGTCGTCTATTACAGGTTACTTTGGACGGTCGTCAGTGGCTCTGTGATACAGCCAGAGCTCAGCACGCTGTATTGGTTGCTCCTAGAGTTGAGCTAGGGATGGAAGAACGAACCCTAATTGCAACGCCAGAAGAGCTGCCCGTGCAGTCGGCGGTCATTGATATTTTGGTATTGCACCATGCTCATGAGTTTTCTGCGGATCCACACCAAGTTATTCGTGAAGCGGCCCGTATCCTTCGCCCTGGTGGTCATCTGATTTTGTTGGGTTTTAATCCGACCTCCTGGTTAGGGTTGCACTCACAGTTTAAGAGAAATCAGGGCGCCCCTTGGCGTGCCCAATTTATCTCGCAACACCGTTTAGGCGATTGGTTTAAGTTGCTGCAGCTCTCATCCTTAGGTGGGGACTCTAAAGAGTTCAACTACCCTCTGGAGAGTAACCAGTGGCGGCAACGGATCAGGCCTGTGGCCAAGGTGATTAAGGCGTTGCCGTTTAAATCCGGCAATCTATTCACAATAACAGCAAGAAAAGATGTAGCGGGTCTCACACCACTGCAACCGCAGTGGAATCGTCGTCTACTTGGCAAGTTACAAGTGATAGAATCTAAAGCAACAAGTGCTGGTGTAAGGCGAAATAAGAGTTGAAAGTAGTCACGATATATACCGACGGGGCCTGTAAAGGTAATCCTGGGCCTGGTGGTTGGGGTGCGCTATTAAGTTATGGCGGTGCTGAGAAAGAGATGTGGGGTGGGGAGCATGAAACCACCAATAATCGCATGGAGATCATGGCGGCTATCGAATCGCTAGAGTGTTTAAAACGACCCTCTAAGGTAATTCTCTACACAGATTCGGAATACCTGCGCAAAGGGATCACAGAGTGGATCCACGGCTGGATGAAGCGAAATTGGAAAAACTCCCAGGGCAAGCCGGTTAAAAATGCCGAGCTTTGGCAGCGACTTCATCAGGCGACACAACAACATGACATTGAGTGGCGATGGGTTAAGGGCCATAGTGGTGATCCAGGTAATGAACGAGCCGATCAGTTGGCTAATCGCGGATATGAGGAACAGCTCTAATGAGTCGTCAAATTGTACTCGATACTGAAACCACCGGTCTTGAGCCCGAAGAGGGTCACAACATCATCGAGATCGGTTGTGTGGAGATGGTGGCACGCCGCTTAACCGGTAACAACTACCATCAATACATTCTGCCCGATCGTGAGGTTGATGCTGAGGCGATGCAGGTCCACGGCATTACCAATGAATTTTTGGCAGACAAGCCTAAGTTCAATGTTGTGATGCACGAATTCATTGAATACGTGCGTGGTGCCGAACTGATCATCCATAACGCGTCGTTCGATGTCGGCTTCATTAATAAGGAGTTTGAGCGCAACGGGATTAAAGAGCGCATCGAAGAGTTCTGTACGATTACCGACAGCTTAGCCTTAGCGCGTAAAAAACACCCTGGTCAGAAGAACAACCTAGATGCTCTCTGTCGTCGGTACTTTATAGATAACTCGCACCGTGAATTGCACGGCGCCTTGCTCGACTCTGAAATCCTAGCCGATGTCTATTTGGCGATTACGGGTGGTCAAACCGCCTTGAGTCTATCGGTGGATGGGCAAGATGAAGAGGGTGGTGGACAGCGAATCAGACGCCTTACTCCTGAACAGGTTTCTGGTCTTAAAGTGTTGAAAGCGAGTGAAGATGACCTCACTGAGCACGAACGTTTTTTGGATATGCTGGATAAGAAATCAGACGGCGCTGTGTGGCGAAACCTTTCTCAGGAGTCATGAGACTCTAGCCATTCAATCAAACGTTGAATGGCGTTGCCACGCGTGCGACTCAACTGCCTTTCCAAGCCAAGGTCCGTTAGGTAAGTCTTGATCTGTTCGACAGTGGATCCCTGATCAATCTGGTGCTTAAAAAGCTGAATCAGAGCAGTAATCTGACGGCTCTCTGAGCACCCATCGAACTGAATAAAACCCTTTTCACTACTCAGTTTTAGCCAAGTCTGACTGGCACAACCTGTGACGAGATTTTCTGGTCGCTTTAGGCTTGGGTCTATTGAGACTGATCCCAAACTCATCAGTGCATTCAGTCGTGTTGGCCAATCTTTCGCTTGCTCAACCTGTTCTATCCAAAGCTTTGCTGAATCGCTATTCGATGTCTCATCACTCGTCACTGGTTGATGGCTACAGAGTGAACGCAAAAGGGCGATACAAGTGTCTAGCTCTTCAATTGTGTTATAAAACGCTAAAGAGATGCGCACAGAAGAGTGCAATCCAAATGACTGCATGAGCGGTTGCGCGCAGTGGCTACCGGCACGAACAGCGATGCCCTGTGCATCGAGTTGAGCGGCTATGTCGTCGGCATTGATCGTCTCATGATAGAAACTCACAATGGGTAAGCTGAACTCTCCAGCAGGGAGTATTTTAATCCCCTCTATGGATTTGAGTCCCTGCAAGAGGTGACTGGTCAGTTGCTGCTCGTGCTCTTCTATCTCTGCACGGTCTAGATTGTTTAGGTACTCAGCGGCAGCTGCCAATCCAATGGCGCCGGCAATATCGGGCGTGCCCGCTTCAAAGCGCAGCGGCGCCTCGGCATACTGGGTCTCAGTTAAGCTGACCGACTCAATCATCTCGCCGCCAACTTGCCAAGGGGGCATCGCATTAAGCAGAGCCTCTTTCCCGTAAAGAACCCCAATACCGGTCGGACCAAACATCTTGTGACCCGAAAACGCATAAAAATCAGCGTCAAGATCCTGCATGTCCAAGACCAGGTGCGGTGCCGCTTGAGCCCCATCGATCAGAGTCGTTAGGCCCTCTCTCTTGGCCAGTTTTACCATCTCTTTAATGGGGTAGACGGTGCCTAGGACATTGGAGGCGTGGGGTAGTGCCACCAGTTTTGGATTGAGTTTAAGGTAGCTTTGGTACTGATCTGAATTGAGTTCACCTGACGCTGTCAGTTCGATGACGTCTAAGTGGGCGCCAACCTGCTGCGCTAATCGCTGAAACGGAAGAATCGCAGCGTGATGAGCAGAGATAGCGATAACAATGCGATCACCTGCCTTGAGAATGGGTCTTAGGTAACTCTCGGCGACGAGATTGAGACCTTCGGTTGCACCTCGAGTCCAGACAATTTCATTGGGTTTAGCATTAATGAACTGTGCTAATTGACCTCGAGCCTGTTCAAAGTGTGCGGTTGCTAGGCTGCTCAGGTGGTAAGCCGCACGGTGAACATTGGCATTCTCTTTCCGATAAAACTGAGTTATTGCATCGATCACTTCGCGCGGTTTTTGAGTGGTAGCCCCGTTATCGAAGTAGATCAGGGGTTTCCCATCAACTCGTGTATTGAGGATAGGAAAGCTCGAACGTATTCGTCGCAGGGTTTGGCTGTCCATCAGTGACTGGTTTGCTCACGCAGCCAGCGACTCTGCCAGCGTGTATACATCATCGCAGCGGTAAACAGAGTCGAAATCAACAACACTTCAATCACACCATAGAGGGCTAAATGGGGTTGGATAGCCGTCAGTACACTGCCCAAGAAATAGAGCAGCAATACGAAGCAGAGCCAAGCGTGAGGACGCGGTGTGCCCTTTAATATAGCGGGTGTAAAACCGATCAGTGGCAGTAAGTGAACCAGCCAAATCACCCAAGGGTTATCTCCAGAACTCGGTGCTAACCATAAGAAACGTAGAGTGTAGAAGATTAAAAGGGCGATAAAGCTGACACGGGTAATTAAACCACTGATTGACGCTTTGCGTTGTAGAGACATGTTAACTCCTTTAACGACTGCTCAAACGCTGCGCTAGGGTACCTAAACGTTTACCCTGAGCGACGGCAATTCTCTGTTCGTCTTGTGATAGGCGGTGACTGTTTTGCGATACCTGACTGGCACCGTAAGGTGTGCCACCACGGGTGGTTGAGTGCAGTTCAGCAACATTATAGGGAACACCGACTAACAGCATTCCTTGATGGATCAAAGGCAGAGCCATAGAGAGCAGCGTACTCTCTTGACCGCCATGCAGTGAGCTGGATGAGGTGAACAGTGTTGCCGGTTTATCGATCAGCGAGCCAGACAGCCACTCTGACGTGGTCGTCTCGATAAATGCGCTTAACGCACTGGCCATATGACCAAACCGGGTTGGACTTCCTAATGCTAGGCCTGAGCACTCTCTTAAATCGTCCTGTGTGACATAGAGTGTCCCTTCACTATCTGCGAGGTTAGACGTTTCTGCATCCGGAACGGTTCTTATTTGAGCGTTAATACCAGATTGTTCAATGCCCAGTGCGATCGATTCAGCCAGCGCACGGGTCGCGCCATGACGACTGTAGAATAGAACCAGTACGTACGGCGCAGACATATTACAGAATCTCTAATACTTGCTCAGGAGGGCGGCCAATGCGCGCCTTGTCACCGTTGATCACAACGGGACGCTCCATCAGTTTTGGGTACTCAACCATAGCGGCAATCAATGCATCAGCTGAGGACTCTTTAGTCAGACCGGCCAACTTGAACTCATCCTCTTTGGTGCGGACTAAGTCGATAGGTGTGACACCCAGTGCAGCGATCAGTTGGCGCAGCTCATCGGCGGATAGAGGCTCTTTTAAATATTCACGAACGGTGAGTTCAGCACCTTGCTCTTCAACCAGTGCCAAAGTTTGACGTGATTTAGAACAGCGAGGGTTGTGAAGAATAGTGATGCTCATTGAAATAGTTCCTTATTGGCCCAGTTTCGCGATCAGCGCGTCCACGGCATTATCCAGTGGAAGATCAGAGGCTTTAGCGTCACGACGGCCTTTGTACTCAAGTTGGCCGGCTGCAATACCGCGGTCAGAGATCACCAGGCGGTGTGGAATGCCTGTTAGCTCCATGTCAGCAAATTTAACCCCTGGGCGCTCTTTTCGGTCGTCTAGTAGTACATCAACACCTTTTGCCTTCAGTTCTGAGTAGAGTTTGTCCGATAGCGCTTTTACGTCATCAGATTTATCGTAGTTCAGTGGTACTAGAGCAACGGTGAAAGGTGCTAGAGATTCTGGCCAGATGATGCCGTTCTCATCGTGATTCTGCTCAATGGCAGCTGCAACGACACGAGTAACACCGATACCGTAACAACCCATGGTCATTGGCACCGCTTTGCCGTTTTCATCCAATACCGTTGCATTCATCGCTTCGGAGTACTTCAAGCCCAACTGGAAAATGTGTCCCACTTCGATACCGCGACGAATGTTCAGCGTACCTTTGCCGTCTGGACTTGGATCGCCAACCTGCACGTTGCGAAGGTCTGCAACGCGTGGGGTTGGAAGATCACGCTCCCAGTTAATTCCGAAATAGTGTTTACCATCGATGTTAGCACCGGCACCAAAGTCCGACGCGCACGCCACTGCACGATCAATAACGATTGGCATAGGAAGGTTGACTGGACCAAGGGAGCCTGGACCAGCGCCCACAATCGCGCGAATCTCTTCTTCAGTCGCCATAGTCAGAGGAGAGGCAACTTCAGGCTGCTTCTCGGCCTTAATCTCATTTAACTCATGGTCGCCACGAACCAGAAGGGCAACTATGTCTGAATCAACCTCATCTGACGCTTTGACCATTAAGGTTTTAATCGTCTTCTCGATCGGTAGGTTGTGCTGTTCAACGAGCGCGGCAATGGTTTTAGCATCAGGCGTGTCAACCAAACGCATCTCTTCTGTAGGTGCATCCGGAGCGGCTTTAGGTGCGATTGCTTCCGCCATTTCAACATTGGCTGCGTAATCGCTGCTGTCAGAGAAGGCGATATCATCTTCACCAGAAGCGGCAAGAACGTGAAACTCATGAGAGCCGGTACCCCCAATAGAACCGTTATCGGCAATGACTGGACGGTAATCTAGGTTAAGGCGGTCGAAGATGCGAACGTAAGCATCAAAGTAGTCGTCGTAGGTCTTCTGTAGTGACTCTTGGTTGATGTGGAAGGAGTAGCCATCCTTCATAACAAATTCACGTGAGCGCATTACACCGAAACGCGGACGAATCTCATCACGGAATTTGGTTTGAATTTGGTAAAAGTTAGCCGGTAGCTGTTTGTAACTCTTAAGCTGGTTGCGAACCAGATCGGTAATCACCTCTTCGTGAGTCGGTCCAACACAGAAATCACGCTGGTGACGATCTTTCAAACGGAGCAGTTCAGGTCCGTACTGTTCCCAGCGGCCTGACTCTTGCCACAATTCAGCCGGCTGAATCGCAGGCATCAGTAGCTCCTGAGCACCCGAAGCATCGAGCTCTTCGCGAATGATCTTTTCAACCTTGCGCAGTGTTTTAAGACCCATCGGTAGCCAGGTGTATAGGCCTGATGCCAGTTTGCGGATGAGGCCCGCACGAAGCATTAACTGATGACTGATAACCTCTGCATCAGCAGGAGTCTCTTTGACGGTCGCAATAAGAAATTGACTAGCACGCATGGTGAAATTGTTTCCAGCTCAAATAAAAAGAGCCCATAGTTTAAGGATGGGCTCTTTCGGCTACAAGTTTTAAAAACAATTATGCGGTTTCAGATACTAAATCTAGCTCTTCTAACATCGCTTCTAAGCGATCAATTTCCGTCTCATTAAAGACTGGGATGCCAGACTCAATGACCTCTTGCGCTGCAATACCAGCGCCAGACGCCTCTTTACCACTGAAGGCAGCGCCTGAGATGTCGCGATTACCACAGGCTGGGCTATCTGCTTTCATCAAAGCCGCAACGCACCCCTCTCGCTTTGCCAGTTCTGCTGTGAGCTCGGCGCCAAGAACAAACTGCGGAGTAACGTCTTCGCCTTCATCTGTGATGACTTCAACCGGAATACGACGAGCAATAGTGGCGTAGGGGCGAGGGACAGTGAGACCACCGGCGACCTCGGGACAGATCCTAACGAGGCGATCTTCGTTTTGTAGCCTCTCTAGCAGGGGGTGATTAATGAGGTTGTGACGTCCATCGTATCGAACGTTTTCGCCCAAAAGACAGGCGCTGATAAGCACTTTATTCATAAATGTGTGACCGTGTTTTTTTATTATTGTGTCGTAGATGTCGCTGTACGACGATTTAGTGGTTGGCGATCATACAGAAGTGGAAAGGGGAAGTCAGCCTGTGAGTCTCAATCAATGGTCTTACACAGGCTGTTAGGCTGTTTAAGCCTCTGGACGGGCGTCCACCATAAAGGTTGCTTCACCCGTTGCGATTACCTTGTCGCCAACATAAACGTTGGTGTCACAAAGGACACGACGACGGCGTTCATTGATCTCTTTAACGGTGATTTCTGCTCTCGCTGTTTGCCCGATAAAAAGGGGTGCCTTGAACTTAATCTGCTGATCAACATAGATCGCTCCAGGTCCAGGAAGTTTCGTACCGGCCACAGTAGAGATTAATGCCGCACTTAGCATGCCGTGGGCAATGCGCTGGCCGAATGGAGTTGTCGCCGCATACTCTTCGTTGATGTGTACAGGATTGGTGTCACCCGAAATGCCTGCAAAGCCATAGACATCTGCCTCAGAAATGGTCTTTGCAAAACTGTCGCTCATACCAACTTCAAGGTCTTCTAAGTAGTAGCCGTGTAAATTATCCATAAATCATCCTAAACAGTGTGGAATTGGGTTTTTGCAACAGGTTACTCACTTTTTCATGGGGTGCAAGAGAGGTTTCAAGATTCCCCAGTGGGGATAAATCAGGTATCTTTGCGTTACGTTATATTGAATGGACTAAACTTTATACCATGATCATTAAACCAAAAATTCGCGGTTTCATCTGCACAACAACTCACCCAACAGGCTGTGAAGCAAACGTTCGCGAGCAAATTGCGAAGACTCAAGCGCAAGGAACGATTGATGGTCCTAAGCGTGTACTTATTGTAGGTGCATCATCGGGTTATGGTTTGAGTTCACGTATAACAGCAGCCTTTGGTGCGGGTGCTTCTACCATTGGTGTCTTCTTTGAAAAAGAGGGAACCGAGAAGAAACCAGGTACCGCGGGTTGGTATAACTCGGCGAGTTTTGAAAAGCTGGCCCACGAAGCAGGGCTTTACGCTAAATCGATTAACGGCGACGCTTTCTCTCATGAAGCGAAAGCGAAAACCATTGAGATGATCAAAGAGGACTTAGGTCAAATTGATCTTGTGGTCTATTCGCTGGCGTCTCCTGTTCGTAAAATGCCAGACTCTGGTGAGGTGATTCGTTCTGCCTTGAAGCCGATCGGTGAGGTCTACCGTTCAACAGCGATCGATACTAACAAAGATGTCATCATCGAAGCGGAAGTCGAACCAGCCAATCAAGAAGAGATCGACGCAACCGTCAAAGTGATGGGCGGTCAGGATTGGGAGCTTTGGATCGAAGCTCTGGATGAAGCAGGAGTTTTGGCTGACGGTGCTAAAACCGTTGCTTACAGCTACATTGGTACCGATATCACTTGGCCGATCTACTGGCACGGTACCCTTGGTAAAGCGAAGCAGGATTTGGATCGTGCTGCCTCTGAATTGAATGCGCGCTTGTCGAAAAAGGGTGGTCAAGCAAACGTAGGGGTTCTTAAGTCCGTTGTGACACAGGCCTCGTCTGCTATTCCTGTGATGCCACTCTATCTAGCTATGGTGTTCAAAATCATGCGTGCTGAAGGTGTTCATGAAGGGTGCCAAGAGCAGATTGACCGACTATTCCGCACCGGTCTCTACGGTGACAGCTGCGAAATGGACGAAGGCAACCGCTTCCGTCTAGATGATTGGGAGCTTCGTGACAGTATTCAAACGGCGTGTAAAGCCCTATGGCCAGATGTCACTTCTGAAAATCTGTTTGAATTGACCGATTACCAACTCTACAAAGATGAGTTCTTGAAGCTGTTCGGCTTCGGTATTGACGGTGTTGATTACGACGCTGAAGTGGATACTTTGGTTCCGTTCAAGCCACTCGAATTGTCTTAATACAAGTCAACTCAAAAAAAACCGGCTATGTGCCGGTTTTTTATTGTCAGTTGCTACAGGTGATCGTAAAGCCCATAGAGTGCGTATGGATTTTTCTGATTTCAGTCTTGGTGCACTCACATAAGATTGGCTACACTGTCACCATCAAACATTTAGAGCGTTTTTTAGATGAAATACAAAGGCTTTCCAAAATTTTCTCATAGCCAGAAAGATAAAATCGGCGTCCTTGTGACCAATCTGGGTACACCGGATGCACCGACTCCCAAAGCGCTTAAACGCTACCTTAAGGAGTTTCTTTGGGATCCTCGTGTCGTGGAAGTTCCGCGTCCAATTTGGTGGATGGTTCTCAATCTTATCATCTTAAATATACGCCCGAAGCGTTCTGCTGAAGCCTACTCAACCGTGTGGACGGACGAAGGCTCACCGCTTCTTACTCATACTAAAAATCAGACAGAAGCTATCCGTAACCATTTTGAATCGCTGTATGGCGATCGCGTCGTGGTTGATTTTGCGATGCGTTATGGCAATCCATCGATTGAATCAGTGCTAGATCGCATGCAAGAAGCGGGTGTTCGAAAGTTAGTAGTGTTGCCACTCTATCCGCAATACAGCGCTTCAACGACCGCTTCTACCTTTGATGCGGTAGCGAGTGATTTTCAAAAACGCCGTCTGATTCCAGATTTCCGTTTTATTCAGCAGTACGCTGATGAACCTGCTTACATTGAGGCGGTAGCAGAGAAGATCCAAGCTCATTGGGCTGAGCATGGGCGAGCGGATAAACTCATTCTCTCTTATCATGGTGTACCAAAACGATACCTTTTAAATGGCGATCCGTACCACTGTCAGTGTCATAAAACGACACGACTGATTGCCGATCGTTTGGGGTTAGAAGAGGGGGAGTACATGACCTGCTTCCAGTCTCGATTTGGTCGCGAAGAGTGGTTGAAGCCATATACTGATGAGACGCTTAAATCCCTACCTGGCCAGGGTGTGAAATCTGTTCAGGTGGTCTGCCCTGGGTTTTCGTCTGATTGTCTTGAGACCATTGAAGAGATCGGTGAAGAGAACCGCGAATATTTCGAAGAGGCGGGTGGTGAGCGTTATGAATACATTGAAGCGCTAAACTCTGATGCATCACACATTAACATGCTGTGTGGATTGATTGATCGTGAACTTCAAGGGTGGATCTCCAAACCTGAAGATGATTATCAATTACGAGCATCCGAAGCCAAAGCTAAAGGCGCGGAACAGTAGAGTTTGTTCTGCGCTAAAAAGCACTTTGCCTAGTGAATACTTTAGGCCACAATAGAATCTAATCTATTGGATCAGGAGGTCTGTGATGTCTGCTACGAAACCGCACCCTAAATTTCTTGAAGCGATGAGTCAGTTGTCACAGATGGACGAAGATGAGCGATTATCAGAGGCGAACAAAGAGCTGTTTGATCAAGCGATCAAGTACGCCCCACTCGATATTCAGCCTCAATTGATTGCGATTCAGAAAAAGTACGAAACCCCACTGCACTGATTGCTCGTTTATTGATCACTCCAATGCGACAGCTGGGACTTTAACCTCTCAATTTTAGCTTCAGCTCGATCCTCTCTAATTTTCGGTGGCGTATCAGTTGTGCGTCGCCCACCGTAAGACTGAACGGTCACTTGCCCATGTTTGACCTCGCTGGCGCGTTTAACACTGTTAGCGCGTCGATCAAAAGGTGAAGTACGACGTTCGGGGCCTTCATAGGCATCATGAATCGCCTGTCGCCACCAGTCATAAGCCGCATCATAAGAGACCAGTAGTTCGCTGGCGCGCTCTCCAGAGGGGAATTCCCAAAAGTAACGTATCTTTCCTTCTACAAGGTCACGAATAAGATAAGCGTCTTTGAGCTGGTTGAGCAGTGTCATGTTTAGTCCGTTAAATGGATTGTCTGGAATCTTTTCATAAGAGTAGACTATAAATCTGTGTTCTTAAACGGAAGTCTTTCAGATAAGTAAGATTTTTGTGATGACAGATAGTCCCGCTCCTCATCAACGAAGTTAGCGATCGCTTTGTGAAATTCTGGGTGATTAACCCAATGTACAGAGTGAGTAAATATAGGTTCAAAACCGCGCTTAATCTTATGTTCTCCCTGTGCACCTGAGTCAAAGCGCTTGAGCTGTCGTGCAATGCAGTAGTCGATCCCCTGGTAGTAGCAGGTCTCGAAGTGCAGCGCGTCATACTCTTCATAACAGCCCCAATAGCGACCATAGAGCGTACTGCTGTCATGGAAGGATAGGGCGCCCGCAACGATTTTTCCGTCAAGTTGTGCAAAGACAAACAGCATCTGCTCGGGCATGGTGTGCACTAATTCGGTAAAGAAGCTCTCATTTAGGTAGGGCTCACGTCCCCGTTTAAGGTAGGTGAGTGAGTAGAGTTCGTAAAACTGCTGAAGTTGATCTTGGGTAATATCTGAACCTGAGAGGTGAATGAATTTAAACGCCTCGGTTTTTTCGCGCTCTTTACGCAGCTCTTTGCGTTTTCGAGAAGTGAGCCCTTCTAGGAAGTGGTTAAAGTCACGATAATCTCTATTAAACCACTGATACTGCAGTCCGCTTCTGATTAACAAATCCCTAGGCAGAGCGCTTTTTATCGATGAGTCGTTTGGAAAGAGAAGGTGCCAGCTCTCTAATTTGTACTCGCTAGCAAAGGTTTTAATCGCTTGGGATATTCTCTGTAGAGACTCTTCAGCTTTCAGTTTACCTACCCATCTCGGGCCGGTTGATGGCGTAAAAGGGACTGCGCTTAGAAGCTTTGGATAGTAGTTTAAGCCGGATTGATGGAAAGCGTTTGCCCAACTCTGATCAAAAACATACTCACCCCAAGAGTGGTATTTAATATAGAGAGGGAGATAGATAATCGTCTCACCCTCCTCAATTAATTCTAAGTGACAGGGTTGCCAACCCTGTTCCGTCGAAACAGACCCTGAATGTTCCATCGCGGCCAAGAATTCATGACGCAGAAAGGGATAGTCGGAATCCTTAAGTTCATTCCAACGATGCTTATCAATACTATTAATGGATTGATGAGTCCTAATTTCCATCTGCTTGGTCTATATTTAAGAAAAGGTTAGGTCGTTACGAGGAGTATATAGAAATGGATGAACTAGAACTCGAATTTCAGTTAGATGCTCAACTTGCTGCGGATACGATTAAGTTGGGTGATTTCCCGCTCTCTTCGGTTTTGCTGATGAATGATAGCCAATATCCTTGGCTGATTCTTGTACCTCGTCGTGCGGGTATGACAGAGATCTACCATCTCAGTGCAGAGGATCAACAGCAGATGCTGCTGGAGACCAGTGCACTGGCTCAAGCGTTATCCGATATCTTCGCGGCCAAAAAGATGAATGTTGCGAATCTAGGTAACATGGTTTCCCAATTGCATATACATGTTATCGCCCGGTTAGAGAGTGATCCTGCTTGGCCAGGACCAGTCTGGGGGAAAGTGCCAGCACGGCCTTACAGCTCAGATGAACTAGCCTCTGTCAAAGAGCGTTTGGATGCCTTGTTAACCGGTGAGGTTGAGTTTAGAGCGGTATAATCAGCGTTTGACAGGTTGAAAACCAGTCACCGCTCTTCGTCGATAGTTTGACGTCCCAAAGGTGACAGGCCTTCAGCCTGTCATCCGCTCTAGAAACCACAAGATACTCTTTGAAATAGCAAAAATTGCCCTGTAATAGCCTGTTAATTCAGGTATAATTCCCGCCTTTCGGCCATAGGCCTAACCATTTTAGTTAATACTCGTTTCAGCGGGTTTTAGTAGATAGGACAGCAGAGTTATGCGCAGCCACTATTGCGGCGATCTTCGTGAAGAACATATTGGACAAGAAATTACCCTGGCAGGTTGGGTGCACCGTCGTCGTGACCACGGTGGCGTAATCTTCCTAGATCTTCGTGATCGTGAGGGTTTGACACAGGTTGTGTTTGATCCAGATCGCGAAGAGAGTTTCGCGTTGGCGGATAGCTGCCGTAACGAGTTCGTAGTTGAGGTTAAAGGCCTTGTTCGTGCTCGGCCAGAGGGTACTACCAACCCGGATATGCCAACGGGTGCTATCGAGGTGCTGGGTAAAGAGCTGATCATCCTGAACAAGGCTGAAACTCCTCCTTTTCAGTTGGATGAGCACCAGCAAGTGGGTGAAGATGTTCGTCTTCGTCACCGCTACGTCGATCTCCGCCGTCCAGAGATTCAAGAGAAGCTTCGTTTCCGCTCTAAAGTGACTCACCAGGTTCGTGCTTACCTTGAAGATCAAGGTTTCCTAGATATCGAAACGCCGATCCTGACTCGTGCCACCCCAGAGGGTGCTCGTGACTACCTAGTTCCAAGCCGTACTCATGAAGGTAGCTTCTTTGCACTGCCTCAGTCACCACAGCTATTTAAACAGCTCCTTATGGTCTCTGGCTTTGATCGCTACTACCAAATTGCTAAGTGTTTCCGTGACGAAGATTTGCGTGCGGATCGTCAGCCAGAGTTCACTCAGATCGATATCGAGACCTCATTCCTTGATGAACACGAGGTGATGGCAATCACTGAAAACATGATCCGTGGCCTGTTCAAAGATCAATTGAACATCGATCTAGGCGAGTTCCCGCACATGCCATACTCTGAGGCGATGCAGCGTTTTGGTTCTGATAAGCCAGATCTGCGCATTCCTATGGAGCTGGTTGATGTTGCAGATCTGGTCGCAAGTGTCGACTTTAAAGTGTTTGCTGGCCCAGCAACGGATCCAAAAGGTCGCGTCGCGGCTCTTAAAGTACCGGGCGGTTCTGAGCTGACTCGTAAGCAGATTGATGAGTACACTAAGTATGTATCAATCTACGGTGCGAAAGGTTTGGCGTGGATCAAAGTGAATGATCTAGCGGCTGGCGCTGAAGGCCTTCAGTCTCCAATTGTTAAGTTCTTGGGTGCAGAGATTGCGCTGCAGATTATGGAGCGCCTTGAAGCGAAAGATGGTGATCTTGTCTTCTTCGGTGCGGATAAAGCCAACATCGTTAACGAAGCCTTGGGTGCGCTGCGTATCAAAGTGGGTGAAGACCTTAACATGCTTGAGCGTGAGTGGGCGCCACTATGGGTTGTCGACTTCCCAATGTTCGAAGAGAACTCCGATGGCAGCATGACAGCGCTTCACCACCCATTCACAGCACCGAGCTGTTCACCAGAAGAGTTGATTGCTCAGCCTGAAGGTCAGCTGTCACGTGCCTACGACATGGTTCTTAACGGTTGTGAGCTTGGTGGTGGTTCGGTTCGTATCCACGATCAAGAGATGCAGAAAGCGGTCTTCAAAGTACTGGGTATCAGTGATGAAGAGGCGGACGAGAAGTTTGGATTCCTATTGAACGCGCTTAAGTTTGGTGCGCCACCACACGCGGGTCTGGCATTTGGTCTTGACCGTCTGATTATGCTGATGACGGGTTCTACTTCGATTCGTGAAGTGATCGCCTTCCCTAAAACTCAGTCAGCGGCTTGTCCAATGACTGAAGCACCGGGTGAAGTGAGCGCGGCTCAACTGCGTGACCTAAACATCAAGTTGCGTAAAACACCTTAATCGAGTGTTTGATTAAAAAAAACCGGCAGTAAGCCGGTTTTTTTGTGTCTTGAAATAGGCGGATAGAGTTGGGTCAGACCAGAGGTCAGACCCTGGCACCTTGTAGCTACGCAAGATCCGGTGTCTGACCTCTGGTCTGACACCACCTTCAAATCACGCTCCAATCCTTCTACAAAGCACCTATTGGTCTCGACCAAAACTACTGTTAGTATATACAGCATTAAAACAATCTCTACGACAGGCGACCGATGCTGATATTGGGAATCGACCCAGGTTCAAGAATTACCGGATACGGCATCATCAATGCTCAGGGTAATAAGGCTGAGTACGTTGCCAGTGGTTGTATCAAAATCGCAGATGCGACCCTTCCTGATAAGTTAAACCAAGTCTTTAGCGGTGTCTCTGAACTGATTGAGCGCTACCAGCCTCAAGAGTGTGCGATAGAGCAGGTCTTTATGTCTCGTAACGCTGACTCTGCGCTTAAGTTAGGGCAGGCACGAGGGGCCGCTATCGTAGCGGCCGTCAATCGAGGCGTAGAGGTTCATGAATATGCGGCACGCCTGGTGAAGCAGGCAGTAGCTGGAACTGGCGCTGCGGATAAGGGGCAGGTCCAGATGATGGTGCAACGTATTTTGTCACTTCCGGGGTTGCCACAGATCGATGCGGCTGATGGGTTGGCCATCGCACTTTGTCATGCCTATACCCGTCAAGGCTTAATAGCGACAGCGGGAACTCGTCGTTCAGTAAAAGGGCGATGGAGATTGTAGATGCTTTCGAATAATATCAATGCGTTACTTTATTGAGGTCAGATTGTGATAGGTCGTTTAACAGGTGAATTGGTAGAGAAGTCACCTCCAGAGTTGCTGATAGATGTTTCCGGTGTCGGTTATGAACTGGAAGCGTCCATGAATACCTTCTACAAATTGCCGGATGTCGGCACCTTTGTAACGCTGTATACACACTTCGTTGTGCGTGAAGATGCACAGCTTCTTTATGGATTTGCCGACAAAAACGAACGCACTCTGTTTCGAACCCTGATCAAGGTGAATGGGGTGGGGCCTAAGTTGGCGTTGACCATTCTTTCGGGTATCTCCGTCCAAGAGTTCATTCGAACGGTTCAGCATGAGGACAGTACAGCCCTGGTACGTCTGCCGGGTGTCGGTAAAAAAACCGCTGAGCGTTTAATCATCGAGATGAAGGATAAGCTGGATCGACTTGAGCTACCGACCCGTGTTGAAGCGGAACTGAGTGATTTTGCAATGCCCATCGTGGATGCGAAGCCTACCGTCGATTACAGAGCAGATGCAGAGACGGCACTGGTCGCATTGGGTTATAAACCGCTGCAAGCAACTAAGGCGATTGAAAAAGCGGTCACCGAATTGGGTGAGACGGCCGATACAGAATCGTTGATTCGTCAGGCACTTAAGATGATGGTGGCAAGCTAAGATGCAGATTGAACCTGATCGTTTTATATCGCCGGTTAAGACACCCAATGAAGAGGTGCATGATCGCGCGGTTCGCCCTAAGACACTTCAAGACTATGAAGGTCAGCCGCAAGTTCGAGAGCAGATGGAGATCTTCATCCATGCCGCTCGCAAGCGTAATGAAGCACTGGATCATACTCTGATCTTTGGCCCGCCAGGATTGGGTAAAACCACACTGGCCAATATTATTGCCAATGAGATGGGCAGTGAAATTAAAACCACCTCTGGCCCTGTTTTAGAGAAAGCGGGTGATATTGCAGCTCTTCTGACCAATCTTGAGCCGGGAGATGTGCTCTTCATAGACGAGATTCATCGACTCAGTGCCAGTGTCGAAGAGGTACTCTATCCCGCGATGGAGGACTACCAGCTCGATATCATGATCGGTGAAGGCCCAGCTGCACGATCGATCAAACTGGAACTGCCCCCCTTTACGTTAGTCGGTGCTACGACACGTGCCGGCTTATTGACGTCACCACTGCGTGATCGTTTCGGTATTGTGCAGCGGTTAGAGTTCTATTCGATTGCCGATCTGACCAATATTGTCATGCGAACGGCACGTTTAAGTGGTTCTGAAATCGATGAGGGTGGTGCGCACGAGATTGCACGTCGTTCTCGCGGTACTCCTCGTATTGCCAACCGGCTCCTGCGCCGTGCACGTGACTTCTCTGAAGTGAAAGGGGATGGGCGTATCACCGAAGAGATGGCTGATCTGGCATTGAATATGCTCAATGTCGATCAACATGGTTTTGATCACATGGACCGTCGAATGCTGCTCGCCATGCTAGAAAAGTTTGGTGGTGGTCCTGTTGGTGTGGACAGTCTTGCGGCAGCCATTAGCGAAGAGCGTGACACCATCGAAGACGTTCTCGAGCCCTATTTGATTCAGCAAGGTTTTGTCATGCGCACGCCAAGAGGGCGGGTGCTAACCGACCATGCTTACCGATACTTTGGTGTCGATAAGCCTGAAGGAAACTAGTTTATTATGGCGTTTCAGTGGCCTGTCAGAGTCTACATAGAAGATACCGATTTTGGCGGTATTGTTTACTACGTTAATTATCTAAAATTTATGGAGCGTGCTCGGACGGAGTTGTTGCGTTCGGCGGGTTGGTCGCAGCACGAACTGTCACAGCAAAATTTGATTTTTGTGGTTGGTTCGGTGGAGGCGCAATATTTAGCGCCGGCTAGGCTTGATGATTCGTTAATTGTCAGAACAACCGTCAAAAAACCGCAAGGTGCACGTGTTAAATTTCTGCAAGCTGTTGTTAAGGAGGGATCTGATAGAGTCCTCTGCCAAGCAGAAGTTGAAGTGATATCCGTCACTGGAGCCATGCGTCCGAAACGCTGGCCAAAAGAGTTAATTACATCAATCACCCAAGCGCATCCGGAAGCTTGGGATTAACAGGAGTTGAGTGTGGAAGATCAGCTGTCGATTTGGAGTCTCGTATTTGGTGCGAGTTTCGTCGTCCAGTTAGTTATGTTGTCGCTTTTGGCGGCTTCGTTTTTATCTTGGGTTGTTATCTTTCAACGTCGCCGCGTCATTAGCGGTGCACAAAAAGCGTTTAAAGCATTTGAAGAGCGTTTTTGGTCGGGTGCTGATTTAGGTCAGCTCTACCGCGAAGCCAATGCTGAACCTAATTCAGAGAGCGGAGCTGAAAATATTTTCCGTGCTGGACTCAAAGAATTTACACGTCTGACACAGCAGTCAAATGCTGATCCGGATATGGTGATGAACGGTGTGCAGCGAGCCATGCGTGTCGCAATGGCACGTGAAGAGGAGAAGCTCGAAGCGCACCTTCCTTTCCTTGCAACGGTGGGTTCTACCAGCCCCTATGTCGGTCTGTTTGGAACCGTGTGGGGTATCATGAATGCGTTTCGTGGTCTGGCTAACGTTCAGCAGGCGACCCTTGCCTCGGTAGCGCCGGGTATTTCAGAAGCCTTGGTCGCGACGGCTATAGGTCTGTTTGCGGCGATTCCGGCCGTGGTGGCCTACAACCGTTACTCAGCATCGGTGGATTCTCTGTTGAACAGTTACGAAACCTTTGCCGATGAGTTCTCTAGCATTCTTTACCGTCGCGTTCATGCTCGTTAAGGGTAAAAGATGATTAGGCGTCAGCGCACAAAGCGCAAATTGAATGCAGAGATTAACGTCGTACCCTATATCGATGTGACCTTGGTTCTGCTGATTATCTTTATGGTGACAGCTCCTATGTTGACTCAAGGCGTTGATGTGGAACTCCCGAAAGCCTCCTCTGAGCCTGTAGAGACTCAAGATGAAGAGCCATTGATCGTGACGGTTGATGCAGAAGGACTTTACTACATCAATTTGGGTGAAGATGAGACGGTTCCTAAAAGTGCCGAACAGATAGCGGGTCAGATCAGGCAGATACTCTCGGTTAACCCTGGAAAAATGATGTTGGTTCGAGGTGATCGTCAAGCGAGCTATGATCAGGTGGTTCAGTTAATGGTGCTGTTACAGGGTGCTGGAGCTGAACGAGTCGGTTTGGTGACGGAGTAGATCCTTGTTCGATCGTAGTTATCTTCTGCCAACCCTTTTTGCTGCACTGGTTCATGCACTGGTGTTGGTGGTTATTTCAGGGGTTTGGATCGGTCAAGAGGTGGATCGTAAAGCGCAGCCGCGACATATCGAGGCTCGAATGGTCGATCTTTCGGCTCTGGCTGAAAAGAAAGCCGCTGAAGAGAAATTGATGAAAGATAAAGCAGCTGCAGAGGCTGCGAAGAAAAAAGCCGCGGAACGAGCCAAGAAAGCCAAAGCCGATGAGGCAAAGCGCAAGAAAGCAGCGGACGCTAAACGTAAAGCGGATGCTAAAAAAGCCGCTGATAAGAAAAAAGCCGATGACGCTAAGCGCAAAAAAGCGGCTGAAGAGAAAAAGAGAGCAGAGGCTGAACGTAAAGCTGCAGAGCGTAAAAAAGCTGAAGCGGCTAAGAAAAAAGCTGATGCAGAGGCTAAAAAAGCCAAATTAAAAGCCGCTGAAGAGGCTAAGAAAAAGGCGGAAGCTAAGAAGCGTCAAGCGGAAGAGGCTAAACGCAAAGCTGCAGAAGAGGCCAAACGAAAAGCGGATGCAGAGCGTAAAGCCCAGGAGCAGGCTGAAGCAAAACGTCGCGAAGAGCTGGCAAGGCAGCGTGCCGCAGCAGCTGAAAGAGCAGCACAAACGGTCGCTGATGTAGGTGCCTACATTCGAACGCTAACAGAAGATAACTGGCGTCTGCCCTCTACAGCACGTAACGGGATGACAGCGACCGTGCGGATTCACTTCTTCCCATCGGGTGAAGTGGATCTGGCAGAGATTATTAAAAGCAGTGGTGACATGGCTTACGATCGATCAGTACTTCAGGCGATTGAGCGTGTAGGGCAGTATGAGTTGATTGCAAGCGTCGACCCGATTACGTTTGAGCGTAATTTGCGTAGAGTGTTAATTGAATTTAGACCTGAGGGATTGAGATGGTAAATCTTAACCAATTTAAAAGCCTGATATTTGTTCTGTTGTGGGCGCCACTAATCGTTAAAGCTGAATTGGTTGTCGAAGTGACACAGGGTCTTTCTGAGCCAACACCAGTAGCGGTTGTCCCTTTTAAGTGGACAGGGCAGGGTGCGCTTCCAGAAGATGTGGCGCAGATTGTCGATCAAGATCTATCACGTTCAGGTCTATTCACTACTTTACCAAGATCAGCGATGTTAAGCCTGCCTTCTGAGCGCAGCCAGGTCTTCTTCCGTGATTGGCGAATGACGAAGAGTGACTTCCTTGTGGTCGGTAAAATCGAGCCGATCTCCGCGACACGCGTCAGCCTTCGCTATGAACTTTATGATGTTCTTAAAGAGGAGAACATCATGATCCAGCCTTTAGAGAGTGACATTAACCAACTTAGAGATGCGGCTCACTTTATTGCGGATCAGATCTATCAGGCACTGACAGGCAATCGTGGTGCTTTTTCAACTCGCATCGTCTACGTCACCGCTGAACAGTTGACCAGTCAAACCTCTCGCTACCGTCTTGAGATGGCTGACTGGGATGGCAACCGTCCGCGTGTAATTTTAGAGTCACGCGAACCGATCATGTCACCGAGCTGGTCCGCGGATGGCAAGAAGATCGCTTACGTTTCGTTTGAAACGGGTCGTCCATCAATCTATGTTCAGTACCTGGCAACCGGGAAACGCGAACGAATCCAATCATTCTCCGGCTTGAATGGTGCGCCGGCTTGGTCACCTGATGGCAATAAGCTAGCTCTGGTGCTCTCTAAAGACGGTAATGCCGAGATCTATGTGTTGGATGTGACCTCGGGTCAGTTGCAACGAGTGACTAATCACTATGGGATCGATACCGAGCCAAGCTGGGCGCCCGATGGTGAGTCGCTCTTCTTCACCTCTGACCGAGGAGGGTCGCCACAGATCTATCGTCTATTCTTGGCGACACGTCAAATGACTCGAGTAACCTACGAAGGAAACTACAACGCCCGTGCCAGCATGACCCCTGACGGTCGCTTCCTAGCGTTGATTCACCGCTCAGGTGGGTCAGGTAATCGCTTCTCTGTTGCGGTATTGGATCTAAAGACTGATCGACTCGATATTCTGACAGAGACCGGTTTGGAAGAGTCTCCCACCATTGCGCCTAATGCCAGCGTAGTCCTTTATGCAACGCAAGAGGGTAATCAAGGTGTGCTATCAGCAGTCTCTTTGGATGGTCAGGTACGATTTAGAATGCCGAATACTCGTGGTGATGTTCGCGCTCCTGCATGGAGTCCCTACCTTTATTAATGTTGGTAGTATAATTCCACATAACCGGACAGGTTATTCCTGTCCGTCATAAACACCCCCGCCTTCGGTTTTAAAAAGCATCTATATAACAAACCGTTAACTGTTTATTCAAAATTAGTTAGCTGTTTGTCCTGTAAATTAACTACATAATCACTGAAAGCCCCTCTCCCTCTGTAGCGGCAATAAACCTCTGTCAGGTATAATTTGCGCGATTTTGGGAAAGGTCCGTCTGTACGATTGAGCTTCAAAAGAGCGAGATGGTTTCAGTACGAGGCTTTAAAAATTTTTAGCGGATTGGAATAAAGCGAATGATCAAGATCAGAAAGGGTCTAGATCTGCCTATCACAGGTGCACCAGAACAGAAGGTATCCCCTTCAGCTGATGTTAAAACTGTGGCGCTTCTAGGAGCCGATTACGTTGGTCTAAAACCAACAATGATGGTTCGGGAAGGGGATCGAGTAAAACTCGGTCAGGTGATCTTTACTGATAAGAAGAATGATGGCGTTCAATTCACAGCTCCTGGTGCAGGGGTTGTTACTGCGATTAATCGCGGTGAACGTCGAGTGCTACAGTCAGTCGTCATTGAATTGGATTCAGACGAAGACGCAGTTGAGTTTTCTAGTTACGCAGCTTCTGAGCTTGCCTCTTTGGAAGAGTCTCAGGTTCGTGAAAACCTAATTGCTTCAGGGTTGTGGGCTTCTCTAAGAACTCGTCCTTTCGGTAAGGTACCAGCAGTCGATGCGGTACCAAGTTCGATCTTTGTGACTGCGATGGACACCAATCCATTAGCGATGGACCCTAGCGTTGTTCTAAGTGCCGAAAAAGAGGCGTTTGAACAGGGTCTAACCGTTCTGACTCGCATCCAAGCCAACAACGTTTATCTCTGTGCAGCTCCAGGTACAGAGCTACCTTCCGTATCTGGTGTTACAACAGAAACCTTTGAAGGTACTCACCCTGCCGGCAACGTAGGTACACACATTCACTTCCTTGATCCGGTTCACCGTAACAAGCAGGTATGGTACTTGGGTTACCAAGATGTGATCGCGATCGGTAAGTTATTTACAACGGGTCGTTTGAGCACTGAGCGTTACCTATCTTTAGCGGGTCCCCAAGTTGAGGTGCCTACGCTGCTTAAAACACGTGTTGGTGCGTCACTTGATGAGTTGACGGCTGGTCAGCTTAAAGCTGGCGATAACCGTGTGATCAATGGCTCTGTTTGGAATGGTGCTAAAGCGTCTGGTCCAACCGCTTACCTTGCGCGTTACGCCAACCAGGTAAGCGTTCTTCGTGAAGGCACAGAACGTGAATTCATGGGTTGGGTAGCACCAGGCACAGAGAAATTCTCTGTGATGAACATGTTTGTATCTATGTTCAAGCCGGGTAAAAAGTTTGCCTTTACTACAACAACAAACGGTTCAGAACGTGCCATGGTTCCTACTGGTCAGTTTGAACGTTTGATGCCCCTAGATATTCTTCCAACTCAACTGCTTCGTTCACTGGTTGTCGGCGATATCGCTGTTGCTATGGACCTTGGTTGTCTTGAGCTGGAAGAGGAAGATCTGGCGCTCTGTACTTTTGCCTGCCCAGGTAAATATGAGTACGGCGAGATCCTTCGTGACAACCTTTCTCGTATAGAGAAAGAAGCCTAAGGAGGAGAAGATTATGAGCTTACGTGGTTTTTTTGATTCTTTAGAACCTCACTTCCACAAAGGTGGTAAGTACGAGAACTGGTACGCACTCTACGAAGCGGTAGATACCATTTTCTACACGCCAGGTGCCGTGACTAAGACAGCCTCACACGTTCGTGATGCGGTTGACCTAAAACGTATGATGATCCTGGTTTGGATGTGTACCTTCCCTGCGGTATTTGCTGGCCTGTACAATGTTGGCTTCCAAGCAAACAGCGCAATGGAAGTGCTTGGCCTGACCGAAGCGGAAGGCTGGCGGGGTGCTGTAATTTCTGCTCTTGCAGGTTACGACGCAACAAGCGCCTGGGATAACATCCTACATGGTGCCATGTACTGGCTACCCATCTATGCAACGACCTTTATTGTTGGTGGCTTCTGGGAAGTCCTATTTGCAATGAAGCGTGGCCATGAAGTGAACGAAGGTTTCTTCGTAACTTCGATCCTTTTCTCACTGATTCTTCCTCCGACTGTTCCGCTATGGCAGGTCGCACTGGGCATCAGCTTTGGTGTTGTTATCGGTAAAGAGGTGTTCGGTGGTACTGGTAAAAACTTCCTTAACCCAGCACTGACAGGCCGTGCATTCCTATTCTTTGCTTACCCAGCACAGATGTCAGGTGATGCGATCTGGACCGCAGTTGATGGCTTCTCAGGTGCAACACCGCTTGGTCTAGCCGCTGCCGGTGGTATCGAGGGCGTTCTTGCTGCAAACGTGACTTGGATGGATGCTTTCCTAGGCTCGATTCAAGGTTCAGTGGGTGAAACCTCAACATTGGCGATCATGATTGGTGGTGCAGTGTTGCTGTTTGCTCGTGTTGCCGCGTGGCGAATTGTTGCCGGTGTTTTCCTCGGCATGGTTGCGACCACGTTACTGTTCAATGCGATCGGTTCTGAAACCAATCCAATGTTCAGCGTTCCTTTCTACTGGCATCTTGTTATGGGTGGATTCGCGTTCGGTATGTTCTTTATGGCGACCGACCCAGTTTCTGGCTCAATGACGGATAAAGGTAAGTGGGTTTTTGGTGCTCTAATCGGCGTGATGGTTGTTCTTATCCGCGTGGTTAACCCAGCATTCCCAGAAGGTATGATGCTCGCGATCCTATTCGCGAACCTCTTTGCACCGCTCATCGATAACTTCGTGGTGCAAGCGAACATCAAACGGAGGATCGCACGTAATGTCGGCTAATAACGATACGATTAGCAAAACGGTTACGGTAACCGTCCTGCTATGTGTAATCTGTTCGGTTGTGGTGTCAGCAGCAGCTGTCATCCTTAAACCCAAACAGGTTGCTAACAAAGATCTTGACCGTAAGACAAACATTCTTGCGGCAGCGGGTCTTCTTCAACCAGGTAAGTCGGTTGATGAGCTCTTCGCACAGATCACAACAAAGGTTGTGGATATGGAAACAGGCAAGTTTACGGATGCAGTAGACGGTGCCAAGTTCGATATCCAAAAAGCAGCTAAAGACCCTGCGCTATCAAAATCACTGTCACGTGAAGAGGATAAAGCGTCGATCAAGCGTCAGCCTAACTACATGCCAGTCTACGTTGTAGAGGGTAATAACGGTGCGTTGGATAAGATCATTCTGCCTGTTCACGGTTACGGTCTATGGTCAACGCTGTATGGCTTCCTAGCATTGGAAGGCGATCTAAACACAGTGGTCGGTTTAGGCTTCTACTCACACGCAGAGACTCCGGGTCTTGGTGGTGAGGTGGATAATCCTGCTTGGAAAGCGATCTGGCCGGGCAAAAAAGTCTACGCCAATGATATGCAGAAGCCTGAGCTTCAGCTAATCAAAGGTAAGGTTGATGCATCAACAGTTAACGCTGAGTACAAAGTTGACGGTCTGTCAGGTGCAACGTTGACGGCTAACGGTGTCACCAACCTTGTTCAATTCTGGATGGGCAAAAACGGCTACGCTCCGTTCTTGGCTAACCTTCGTGCAGGAGACGCTTAATCATGGCTAAGTCAAAAGAGATCTTGACGACCCCTATCTTTAAGGACAACCCAATTGCACTGCAAATCTTGGGTGTATGTTCTGCACTAGCGGTTACGTCAAACATGGCAACGGCATTGGTTATGTCGTTGGCTGTTATTGTGGTTACCGCATTCTCGAACATGTTCGTGTCGATCATTCGTAACCATATCCCGGGTAACATCCGTATCATCGTTCAGATGACGATCATTGCATCCTTGGTAATCGTCGTTGACCAGATTCTAAAAGCTTATGCTTACGATATCTCTAAGCAGCTTTCGGTATTCGTTGGTCTGATCATTACTAACTGTATCGTAATGGGTCGTGCAGAGGCCTTTGCGATGAAGAACCCACCACTACCAAGCTTCTTAGATGGTATTGGTAACGGTCTTGGTTACGGCGCTGTACTGATGTTTGTCGGTTTCTTCCGCGAACTCTTTGGTGCAGGTTCACTCTTCGGTATTGAGATTCTTCCGCTAGTGACTAATGGTGGTTGGTACCAGAGCAACGGTCTATTGTTGCTTCCTCCAAGTGCCTTCTTCCTAATCGGTATCTTCATCTGGATTATCCGTTCTTGGGATCCAAAACAGGTTGAGGCGCCAGATTTTGAAATGGCGGCTAACACGAAAGGAGGTTCTCACTAATGGAACAGATGATCAGTCTTGCCGTTAAGGCGATCTTCGTTGAGAACATGGCTCTCGCATTCTTCTTGGGAATGTGTACCTTCTTGGCGATCTCTAAGAAGGTTCAAACAGCCTTTGGTCTTGGTGTAGCCGTTATCGTTGTATTGGCGATTACGACTCCAGTAAACAACCTGATCTTCAACCTGTTGCTTCGTGAAGGGGCATTGGCTTGGGCGGGTTACCCAGAAGTTGACCTTAGCTTCCTAGGTTACATCTCTTACATCGGCGTTATCGCTGCGATCGTTCAGATCCTAGAGATGTTCCTAGATAAATTCGTTCCAGCGCTTTACAACGCGTTAGGTGTCTTCCTACCACTGATCACAGTTAACTGTGCAATCATGGGTGCAGCGTTGTTCATGGTAGAGCGTGACTACACCTTTGGTGAGAGTGTCGTATACGGCACGAGTGCAGGCATCGGTTGGGCACTTGCGATCACAGCGCTAGCGGGTATTCGTGAGAAGCTGAAGTACTCAGATGTACCAGAGGGGCTTCGTGGTCTAGGTATCACCTTCATCACTGTAGGTCTGATGTCACTGGGCTTCATGTCATTCTCTGGCGTGTCTCTGTAACTGGTCTACTAGGAGAGGAATGAATTAGCTATGAATGCAGAAATCATCCTAGGCGTGGTGATGTTTACAGTCGTGGTACTAGCATTGGTTGCTATTATCTTGGCTGCCCGCGCTAAGCTGGTTAGCTCCGGCAATGTAACAATTGAAATTAACGGTGATCCTGAAAAAACAATCACTGTGCCTGCAGGCGGTAAATTGCTGCAGACTCTAGCAGACAAGGGTGTATTCCTTGCCTCTGCTTGTGGTGGTGGCGGTACCTGTGCCCAGTGTAAATGTGAAGTTCATGAAGGTGGCGGTTCTATGCTGCCTACAGAAGAGTCACACTTCACAATGCGTGAAGCAAAAGAGGGCTGGCGTCTAAGCTGTCAGGTGCCTGTTAAACAGGACATGAAGATTCATGTTGAAGATGATGTCTTCGGCGTTAAGAAGTGGACTTGTACGGTTGACTCTAACCCGAACGTCGCAACCTTCATCAAAGAGCTGACTCTGCGTCTGCCTGAAGGCGAGAACGTCGACTTCCGTGCAGGGGGTTACGTTCAGCTAGAGTGTCCACCACACACCGTAAACTACAAAGACTTCGCAATCGAGGAAGAGTACCACCCAGATTGGGATAAGTTTGATATTTGGCGTTACGTCTCTAAAGTAGATGAAACAACGATTCGTGCTTACTCGATGGCGAACTACCCTGAAGAGCGCGGTGTGGTTAAGTTCAATATCCGTATTGCAACTCCACCTCCGGGTCGTGACGATGTGCCACCTGGCATCATGTCATCGTACGTATTTAGCCTGAAACCTGGTGATACTATTGATGTTTACGGACCATTCGGTGAGTTCTTCGCTCGCGATACTGATAACGAAATGGTCTTCATCGGCGGTGGTGCCGGTATGGCGCCAATGCGCTCACACATCTTCGATCAGCTTAAGCGTCTAAACTCTAAGCGTAAGATCTCTTTCTGGTACGGTGCACGCTCTGTTCGTGAAGCCTTCTACACAGAAGAGTTCGATAAGTTGGCTGAAGAGAATGAGAACTTCGAATGGCACCTAGCACTGTCTGATCCACTTCCAGAAGATAACTGGGAAGGTCTGACTGGCTTCATCCACAACGTCCTTCTAGAGAACTACTTGAAGGATCATGAAGCACCAGAGGATTGTGAGTACTACATGTGTGGGCCACCAATGATGAACGCAGCGGTGATCGACATGCTACTCAACCTAGGTGTTGAACGTGAGAACATCATGCTTGACGACTTCGGTGGCTAATAGATGATTTCAGGTTTTAAAAGCCTTATTAAATGGCCGGTAGCTATGCTACTGGCCGTTTTTGTTCTAACGGGCTGTAACTTTTTTGAAAATGAGAAGGTGGTTGGCATTGATGGTCAAACCATGGGCACTACCTTCAGTATGCGCTGGGTTGATCTTAACGAAGATCGAATCAACGATATTCGCAATCGTGCCGGTAAGGTTCTTGCAACCGTTAATCAGCAGATGTCGACCTACATTCCTAATAGTGAACTCTCGACCTTTAATAAGCTTCCTGCAGGCAGTGAGATGGAAGTCTCAGACGCGCTGGCAGCGGTTGTAGAGCAGTCATTGACGATCAGTGAACGATCCGGCGGGGCGTTTGATGTCACAGTGGGTCCGTTGGTTAACCTTTGGGGCTTTGGGCCCAATGGCCGTATCGAAAAGGCACCTACCGAGGCAGAGATCGCTTCGTTGCAGGAACGTATTGGTTACCAAAAAGTCGAGGTTTTAAAAGACCCCACTCGTTTGCGAAAATTAGGACAGCAGTATGTTGATCTGTCGGCCATCGCTAAAGGCTACGGCGTTGATCAACTGGCTGAGACTCTCGAAGCCGAAGGTATTTACAACTATTTGGTTGAGATCGGCGGTGAGCTTCGCGCTAAAGGCTTGAAGCCAGATGGTTCACACTGGCGCATTGCCATTGAGTCACCGGCATCGATGGAGCGCAGTATCGGACGAATCATTAATGTTAAGGATACGGCGATTGCTACATCCGGTGATTACCGAAACTACTTTGAGGAAGGCGGTGTCCGTTTTTCGCACACCATTAATCCTGAGACGGGTAAACCGATTACTCACCGCTTAGCGTCAGTAACCGTATTAATGCCGACCTGTGCTGAGGCGGATGCATTAGCAACGACCCTGATGGTCATGGGCGAAAACAGAGGCTTTGAGTTCGCCAAAGAAGAGGGGATAGCAGCCTACTTCTTATATAAGTCAGAGCAGGGTGATACATTTATCGAACAGGCAACAGCAGAGTTTGAAGCCTTTGTTCAAGAAGGAGAGTAAGCCATGGAAATTATGGTCATTACATTTATTGTTCTACTGGTTGTCATCGTTGGTATGTCAGTAGGCGTGATCTTCTCGAATAAGCCAATTAAGGGCTCTTGTGGTGGCATGAGTGCACTTGGCATGGATACAGTTTGTGATATCTGTGGCGGTCGTCCCGAAGATTGTGATGGCGAGCAAGACGCGGTCCAAAAGAAAGAGATTAATAAAGACGATCTAGCTTACGAAGTTAAGTAGATCGATCGACGATAACGACAAGGAAAGTTGAGGTACTAAATGGCAGCCTACGAATACGATGTAGTGGTAATTGGCTCGGGTCCTGCGGGTGAGGGTGCTGCAATGAATGCAGCTAAAAAAGGTCGCCGTGTAGCGGTGATCGAAGAGCAGTCCACAGTCGGCGGTAACTGTACTCATAAAGGTACCATCCCTTCTAAAGCGCTGCGTCACTCCGTTAAACAGATCATCGAGTTCAACACCAACCCAATGTTCCGTGATATCGGTGAACCACGCTGGTTCTCATTTCCTAAAGTGTTAAGTCGTGCCGAGAAGGTGATCTCTAATCAGGTCATGCTACGCACTAACTTCTATGCGCGCAATCGTGTTGATCTCTTCTTTGGTGAAGCCAAGCTGGTTTCAAACAGTGAAGTCAGTATTGTAGGTAATAACGGCAGTGCTGATACGCTCAAAGCGAAAAACATCATCATCGCAACGGGCTCCAGCCCATACTGTCCACCGGATGTTGATTTTAACCACCCACGTATCTACAACTCAGACACTGTGCTTAAACTCTGCCATACACCACGCAATATGGTGATCTACGGTGCCGGTGTTATCGGTTGTGAATACGCCTCTATCTTCAGTGGGTTAGGGGTGAAAGTGGATTTGATCGACAATCGTGATCGTCTTCTATCTTTTCTAGATGGCGAGATCTCTGATGCGTTGAGTTACCACCTACGCAACAAAGGCGTCATGATTCGTCACAACGAAGAGTATGACAAGATTGAAGGGACAGAGAACGGTGTCGTAATCACCATGAAGTCTGGTAAGGTCCTTCGTACGGATGCCTTCCTATGGTGTAACGGTCGTACCGGCAATACCGCACAACTTGATCTTGATAAGGTCGGTTTGAAAGCCAACGGTCGCGGACAGTTGGATGTTGATGATCACTACCGTACGGAAGTCGATGGTATCTACGCTGTAGGTGATGTGATCGGCTGGCCTGGCCTGGCATCAGCAGCGCTTGATCAAGGGCGTGCCGCTTCAGAAGATATGTTGGATGCCGATGATTTTCGTTTTGTCAGTGAAGTGCCTTCAGGTATCTATACCATTCCAGAGATCAGCTCGATCGGTAAAACCGAAGAGGAGCTTACCTCGGCAGCGGTACCCTACGAAGTGGGTCAAGCCTTCTTTAAAGATACTGCGCGTGCTCAGATTTCCGGTGAACCCGTTGGTATGCTGAAAATCTTGTTCCACCGTGAATCTCTGGAAATTCTGGGTATCCACTGCTTTGGTGACCAAGCATCCGAGATCATCCACATCGGCCAAGCGATCATGGCACAAGAGGGTGAAGCGAATACTGTGAAGTACTTTGTAAACACCACCTTCAACTACCCAACCATGGCTGAAGCCTACCGTGTTGCTGCTCTTGCGGGCCTAAACCGATTAGAGAGTAAATAAACTATTCTATGGTTGTTAAGAGCGCCTTAGGGCGCTCTTTTTGTTTAAGCCAAAGATCTATAACGGTATAACTAAATTAGCTACAATGGTTCATTACTTCACCGAAGGGGTTTGAACCGTGAGCGAGCTGACACCACTGCATGAGTTAAGGTCTAAAATCGAAGAGATCATCGTCGGCCAAGAGTCTGTGATCGATCGTCTTCTTATTGCGTTACTCAGTGGCGGGCACGTGCTCCTTGAAGGCCCACCGGGTCTAGCTAAGACAACTCTGGTTCATTCTCTCGCCGCGGGAATGAATGCCCGTTTTCAGCGTGTTCAATTTACACCGGATCTTATGCCAGCCGATTTGACTGGCAGTGAAGTGTTCGATGCCAATAGTGGCAGCTTCCGTTTTATCGAAGGACCACTGTTTCATGAGGTGTTACTGGCTGATGAGATCAACCGTGCGCCACCTAAGGTGCAATCTGCACTGTTGGAAGCCATGGCCGAGCATCAAATCACGGTGGCCGGTAAAACCTATCCTCTGCCTCCTGTCTTTATGGTGTTGGCAACTCAAAACCCCCTAGAACAATCGGGTACCTACCCTCTGCCTGAAGCTCAACTGGATCGTTTCCTATTCAAAATCCTATTGGACTACCCAAGCATCGATGAAGAGATCGAGATCACTCGTCGTGCGCGTGCTGCCCAAGAGGGGCATGTCGAGGCCGACATGAAGGCCCTAATGACACCCAGTGAACTTCTTGCCTTAAGAGAGACGTTAAACAGTGTTTATATTGAAGAGCGGGTAGAGCGGTTTGCGATAGAGTTGGTCTCTGCCACTCGTCGATTAAATCAATACATCCCAGAGTGGGGTGGTTATGTGAAAGCAGGTGCATCACCTCGCGCGTCGATTGCACTGCTTCAGGCGGCGACCGCAAGAGCACTACTGAACCAGCGTGATTTTGTGCTTCCTGAAGATATTCATGCGCTTGCCGTTGATGTACTTCGTCATCGCTTGGTACTCAGCTTCTCGGCTAAAGCGGACGGGGTAACCGAAGAATCAGTGATTCATCGTCTTTTAGAGACGCTCCCGGCGGTTTAACAGGTCTGTTGTGAACAGCTTAGTTGACCGACCTCTGCTAGGTCCTGATGAGATAGCGCAACTGATTGCCTCTGGTGCTGTCTTGGCTTCACAGGTAGAGGGTCAGATTAATCAACGTCTAAACAATGGTTCTAATAAAGCAGCTTTATTGGGCGGTGGAACTGAATTTGATGATCTGCGCATTTTTCATTTTGGGGATGACCCTAGAAAGATCGATTGGCGTGCTTCTGCTCGATCTCAAGAGAGGTTAGTTAGATCCTACCGTAGTGAATTTCAGCAACCTCTTCAGTTGGTCGTTGATCGCAATTCAACCATGCGGTTTGGCACAAAGAAGCGTCTGAAAGTCACTCAAGCTGCTAGATTGTCACTCTGGTTAGCAGGTATTTACCATCAGCAAGATTATGCACTGGGTGCGTTTTTATTAGAGCAGAATGCCACTGTGTTTGACTCTAGGGTGGGGGATGACTGGCTCAACCTTCTCTGTGAGGCTTTGGTCTCGCCTGCACCGCCTTCGCAGAATTCAGCGATCAACTGGGATGCTGTTTTAACGCAACTTGTTTCTGATACACCCACCGGTGCTAAAGTCATTTTGATTTCAGATTTTAGATCGTTGAACTCAGATCACCGGGCGCTTTTAACTGAACTATCAGAAAAGAGATCATTGAGCGCGTTCCTCATTTCAGACCCCATGGAGAGAGATCCAAAGGCGCTGTTAGGTCGTGATTTGATCTGGGGTCCTAAGAGGTTCTGTGTCGATGGCCAAGAGTCCATCGCTCGTATTCATCAAGCCTACTCGAATCGATTGTTAGAGATTCAGGATCTAATGTCACTATCAGGCATCCCGCTGATTGAAGTCTGTAGTTCGCTCGATCAGTTTACCCTGAGCCTGTTAGGTGGTGAGTATCATGAATGAAGCACCGTTAAGGCTCTTCGATATTTTGCCAATGGTTGACCACTCATCCAATCTGGCACTGATGGCTATACTCTCTCTGGCAGTACTATTTACACTATTTATTGCAATTTGGTACCGCTTTTTTACACCACTAGCAAAGTTGCAGCGCGCACTATCAAATCAGTCGATGACGCCGCGTCAGGGCTGTCATCAATTAGCGGGAATCATGGTCATTGACACTGCCTTACTACAGGAACTGAACAGGTTGCGGTTTCAACCTGCTGAACCGACACTCGATGAAGTTCAAACATTGATCAAGAGGGCGCGACATGTTCTCTGATTGGGGAATGTTACAACCTCTTTGGTTGTTACTAACGCCTCTAATTTTGACTCTCTTTTGGCGTCGCAGAAACTCTGATGCGCCTTGGCCAGACCTACTGCAAAGAGAGAGAGTTCGTTACCCTCTTTATGGCGAACTGACTAATGAAGAGCCTGAAGCATCGCAATACCAGCCGCGTCGTGAACGGCTATTGATGATGTCCATGACATTATTCGTATTGGCTTTGGCCCAACCCGTTGTCTACCGTGACACCATTGAACTACCAGATCAGAAAGATCCTGTAGACCTAGTGCTATTGGTGGACACTAACATCACGATGGTGCTGAAAGACTATTTTGACGGTGAGCAGTCGATTGAAAGAATGAGCCTTACCAAAGAGCTCTTATCAGAGTTCGTTAATGGCTTTCAGGGTAATCGTATTGGCCTAAGTATTATGGGAAACCCTCCGTATCATTGGTTGCCGTTTACCGATGATCGAGACGCCGTGACACAAGCCATTGCTCGTATTAGGGTGACACTCGGCGGGCGTTTAAGCGACATGTCGGCTTCACTCAAGCTGGTCAGTGACAACTATCCAACGGATCTTAATCCTGTCGTTGTGATGGTGACCGACAGCGGTATGCAGTTGGGTGAAACCTCTCCACAAGCTGCTGCGAAAGCCCTAGCTGATGCCGGCTATACCCTCTATGTTATTGCGATAGGCTCGACTGAGCTCTCACAGGAACAGAAGGCGCGTGCCGGATTTGTCTATGACCCTGTGGACCTCGCTCTGTTGGATGAAGTGGCTAAGGCGGGCGCCGGCAAGATGTTTCACGCTCTGAACATCGACGCCTTTGAAGAGGCTCTGCAAACTATTTCACAAGAGCAGACGACTCAGAATAGATCAATTAGTACATTGCCCTTGGTGGAGCCGCTCTACCCCTGGTTTATTCTGTCTGGACTCATGCTGCTGATACTGGCCTTTGTGAGGAGGAGTGTCTGATGGTCTATTGGCGCGAACCTCTTCTGCTATGGCTGATGCTATTGCCATTAGCGATTCTCGTTATCTCTACTGTTAGAGAAAAAAAGAGACTGACACAGCTGGTCGATGATGAGCTGCTCCCTTGGGTTCAGCCACCCAGTCGATCTGGATGGGAAGGGTTAAAGCCGCTCTTATTGTCATCGATTTGGGCGCTATTGATCCTCGCATTAGCGGGACCTAGAACCCCCCAATTCATCCCAAATGATCTTACATCAGCGCAGGATCGTGTCATTATCCTGTTGGATTATTCAGACTCCATGCGAGCGATAGATGCGCGAGGTCTTCAGGGTGTGGTGCCTCGCATAACTGCGGCCACCGAGCTTGCAAACTCTTGGTTGGACCCTGATGTGCCGATCGTTGAGACAGGTCTATTGGCTTTTTCTGGCAGTGCGCACTGGCTATTAAAGCCGACCATGGATAGTCATCTAATCCAACATTTTCTAGCTCAAGGTGATGAGCTCTATCTCCCCACTCTTGGGAGTAACCTAGTTGAGGCATTGTCGGCCATTCGGACTCTGCCAAGGGGGCCTGATACAAAAAGCCACATAGTAATTTTAACGGATGGTGATGTGGTTCTGGAAAACAGCGAGAGCATTGGGTCCACTCTAGTATCGCTGCATGCCTCTATGCCGATGACACTGAATCTAATCGGGTTGGGCGGTGGAGAGCCTACTCAAGTTCCCGGTCACCCTTCGGCCAATACTCAAATGAACAGCACCTTTCTTAAGTCGCTGGCGTCACTGCATCCCGATTTTAGTTACAGGACACCGGAATCCTTGTTAGGGCAGCCCTTGCTAAAGTGGCTCAATATTGAGTCTAGGCGTATCACTCCAGAGAACTACGCCCGAGTTGTCTGGTCTGAGTGGTTTTCGATACCGCTTTTGATAGCACTTCTGCTCATAGTCGTTCTCATACATCGTTCACCAACGAGGTGGTCGAATGGTTAGTCTAAAACGAGCTGTGCTATTCGGTTATGGCTTACTTTTGCTGTTAGTGATGCTGACCTATTGGGTTGTGCCACAGTTTATTGAACCTTCGAAATATGAATCACAGTTTCAGCAAGCAGAAGCCTGCTATCGTCAGCAAGATTGGGAGTGCGCGCAGCTCAATTTTGCGGCGGCTGTCTGGTCCTCTGAATCGAATATTGATCGTGGGATTGCACTGTTTAACCTGGCGAATACTCACTTCTACCGCGGCGAATACACACAATCTAAGTTGCTCTACCAAGAGGCAGAAGAGTTTGGGGTGGATGCGCAAAAAATAGCGGTGAATCTATCGTTCGCGCGTTCACTCGAAGCATCAATGAAGCAGCTGTTATTGGATATTCAAAAGAGTGCCGATAAAGCCGATTGGCATAACGCTTCAGGTAACCTACCGATCGACCTTTTGGATCAGGTGGCAGAAGGTGTCTACCTTGGTGTCAGTCAGGAGCTTCCGGAAAATATACTTAACCTATCGGCCGATCAGGTCAAACCCCTGTTAATGGCCTCCATCGATCAGCATTTAGGCAGGCAGAGCGAGTTGGAGTACCAGCCACGCTGGATCAGAACTGATTCGACCGGTTCCAGAACGACTGCAGAGTTATTGAGTCGTGTGATGCGCCTTGAGTTAGATTTACCTAATAGCATCGATCCAACTCCTATCAAAGTGGAGGGGGAGCGGCCGTGGTAAAACTGTTATTGATTCTCGTCTTCAGCATCGGGCAGCTTCATGCGGCCAACTTGTCTATCCTGCCTGAAAAAGCTCAGATCGAGCAGGGCCGCTCTGTGACAGTCAATATGCTCTATGTTGGCCCCGCCTCGCCAGATGAGTTGAATGTTAAGCGTTGGCAAACTCAGGTGTTTACAGAAAAAGGTTATCGAACAGAGAGAGAGTTGCCCGATGGGCAGGTAGAAGTTAAGCAGCGCCTTACACTCTTTCCAAGACAATCAGGTCTGCTAACCTTGGGCCCCCTAGCATTGGGTGGGGCCAAATCGCAGCGTTTTGATCTGATGGTGACACCTGCGGTAGTTAATAATGTAGACATTACACCTATCTGGGACACACTGCCGGAACAGATCTGGCAAGGCGAATCCATTGAGAGTTGTGTGAGTATGCCGTTATCTGAGCAACGCAACCGTATTAAGATTGAGTCGCTGGAAATTCCGGGAATCTCTGCAGTGCAGACACTATCCAGAACAGGTTTATTTGAGGAGCAGCTCATCGCAAAACGGTGTTGGCGTTTCTCAGCCCAACAGCCTGGAAATTACCTCATTGAGTTACCGCCCTTGATCCAACGAGGGCGTGGCCGATGGACCTTCTATCTTCCAGCTCAGGCTATTGAAGTCTTGCCACTGCCAAGCTATCTGCCAAACAGTATCAGTATCGGTAAGCCGAATATCAAGGTGCAACAGGGTGAGCTAGGTTGGCGAATCAGTGTCCAGGTGGTTGCAGGGTCTTCGGCGCAAACCTTATGGGGTGTAAGAAGTGCGCTAGCCAAAGCGATGGCTATTTCTGCAGATCAAATCATAGATTCTGAGGGTGAATTTTTTGTCCCCTATAAGCGCTGGTCGTTTGGCCAGATTGTCACAGTAAAACTCCCATTCTTTAATACGCTAACGGGGCGATTAGACACAGTTGATCTGCTGCTTAAAGCGCCCTGGAAATTGCCAATGACCGCCATTGTGTTCTTATTGATAGTCGCTGTCGCTATCCTCATTAAAGTGACTCTTTTAGCGGGAGCATTTAAGCAAAGAAGAGCAAGAGTGCAGGCGTTTAAACATGCGATCTACTCAGCAACGACAGCTGATCAGCTTAGATCACTGGTGTTAGCGGGTGGTTGTGCTGGAGCAGAGTGTAGCGAGCGTTATAAAACCCTTCAACACTGGGCCGATGCGCAAGGTGATCAAGAGGCGACTTGGCTAGCTCACAGCATTAACCAATTGGCTTTTTCTAAAAGCGATCAAGCGCCTCTTGAAGAGATAAAACGAACATTGATCAATCGATTAACTCTCTAGTTTGTTAACCGGTTGATCACAATTTTGAAGTTCACCCTCTGCTCTTAGCATTTCTATATCCCAATTTATTTCTAAATTGCCATATCAATTGGCACGAAACCTGCATTGCTAAGTGCAAATAGTATCCGCTTTTAAGTTTATGGTGGAAATAGCAATAGAGGTTTCTAAATGCATCCAAATGATGTTGACCCTTTACTACAGTCTTTGCTCGCTTTAGCGCGTACTTATGGCATAACGGCTACAGAAGAGACTCTAACAGCTGGCCTTCCTCTCGTTGATGATCGGCTAACACCATCGCTTTTCCC
This sequence comes from Marinobacterium sp. xm-d-564, assembly GCF_013283345.1. Taxonomy (NCBI): domain Bacteria; kingdom Pseudomonadati; phylum Pseudomonadota; class Gammaproteobacteria; order Oceanospirillales; family Oceanospirillaceae; genus Marinobacterium; species Marinobacterium sp. xm-d-564. Next base: position 67,061 of record NZ_WBYO01000007.1, read on the forward strand.
CCGTGCAGCCGAGCGTGCCAACTTAACGTCACGTATCGTTAATAAATCATTGGATGAGATGACAGCCGATCATCTTTTACCGGCTATCTTACTTACAAAGGACAATAAAGCACTTGTGCTGCTCGGTTGGAGTCACGACAAAGGCATAGCGGACGTGATCCTTCCAGAATTAAGCCATGCCAAGTCGACGATCAGTCGCTTTGAACTGGCAAACCTCTTCACGGGCCACGCAATACTGGCGCGTCCCGTTTTTCAGATGGATAGCAACCTAAAACCCAATCGTCTTAAACATCAAAAAGGACACTGGTTTTGGTCAGCTATTCGAGAAAATAGAGCCGTATACCGTGATGTGCTCTTTGCAGCTCTATTTATTAACCTATTTGCACTAGTCGTTCCTATATTCACCATGAACGTCTATGACCGCGTTGTACCAAACCATGCCATAGAAACGCTGTGGATGTTGGCGGCAGGGGTAGGGATTGTATTGGTTGCAGACGCCTTTTTGAAAACCATCCGCTCTCACTTCTTGGATTTAGCCTCAAGGCGTGTTGATGTGCGTCTTTCCGCAAAGATCATGGAACGTGTTTTAGGGTTACGCTTAGAAGCTAAACCCAACTCAGTGGGCTCTTTTGCCTCTAACTTGCGCTCATTTGAATCGGTGAGAGACTTCATTACCTCCGCCTCCATTAACGCCCTAATTGATCTTCCATTCTCGATCATTTTTCTGTTGGTCATTGCGTGGATTGCTTCGCCCGTTGTGGTTCCAGTTGTGGTAGCGATTGTTTTGGTCGTTCTATATGCACTAATCACGCAATCGCGTTTGCGCCGTTTAACTGAAACCATGCACGTTGCAAGCGCTATGCGTAACTCGACTCTGGTTGAATCGCTAGTCGGCCTAGAGACGCTGAAATCGATGGGTGCAGAGGGGCGCATGCAGCGGAAGTGGGAAAGTACCTCCTCTTACCTTGCTAGAGTGGGCATTCAGCTTCGCAAACTATCAACCTCCAGCATCTCATTTACACAGTGGGCACAACAGACCTGTGCCGTTGCGGTCATTGTTTACGGTGTCTATCTAATAACGGCGGCAGAGTTGAGTATGGGAGGCTTAATCGCGGTCAATATGCTCGCGTCCCGTGCACTAGCACCGTTCGCACAAATGGCAGGTCTCATACTGCAGTATCACAATGCTGCGACAGCACTGGATTCGCTAGAAGAGATTATGTCCAAACCGGTTGAGCGGACGGAAGATCGTCAACTGCTGACAAGGGATCACCTTAAAGGTGACTTGGTATTCAGTCATGTCAATTTTGCTTATCCAGACTCAGAGGTTGGCGCTTTGCGTGACGCTTCATTAAGTGTCAATCAGGGTGAAACGGTTGTTGTGCTTGGTCGAGTTGGTAGCGGTAAATCGACTCTGCTTAAAATGGCGATGGGCCTTTACACCCCAAATGATGGAGCTGTAACGATCGATGGTATTGATCTTCGCCAGTTGGATCCTGCCGATCTTCGAACCCGCGTCGGATATGTGCCGCAGGACGCGGTGTTGTTTCGTGGCTCCCTACGAGAAAACCTCATGCTTGCTCAGTTGCATGTCACTGATGCAGATCTTATGCAGGCAGCTGAAATGGCCGGTATTGATGAATTTATAAAGCGCCACCCTAAAGGGCTCGACATGGAAGTTGGTGAGCGCGGCGAAGCTTTATCCGGTGGTCAACGAAAAGGGGTCGTGCTAGCCCGCGCATTAGTGCACCGACCAAACGTGATGTTTATGGATGAACCTACAGGATCTATGGACCACTCAACTGAGGCCGCAGTGGTTAAAAATCTAGCCGAGTATCGTAAAGGAAGAACTTTGTTCCTAATTACACACCGTACTTCATTGCTCGATTTAGCCGATCGTATTGTAGTGTTAGACAACGGCCAAGTGGTCGCTAACGGACCTCGCCATAACGTGATTGAAGCCTTGAGGCAAGGCAAGGTCGGGAGGGCTTCATAATGATCGAACAAAAAACCGCCAACCAGCTTGAAGCGATTGATGAACAGTTTAATTGGGGAGCTGATGTCAATCGAGCTTATGTAGAGCAGTCGCCTCTGCGTCTGCGTGGTCTGCTCTACCTATTGATGCTCATTGTGATTGCTCTAGTTACCTGGGCCTACTATGCAAAAATTGATGAAGTGACAAGGGGCGAGGCCCGAGTCATACCTGCTCAACAAGTACAGATTATCCAATCCCAAGACGGTGGTTTAGTACAAGAGATTCACATTAAAGAGGGGGATGTCGTCGAACAAGGCCAACTGCTCATTAGCCTAGACCAAACTCGTACGGGATCTCAGTTGCGTGAAAGTCGCGCAGAACTCCTCGCACTGGTTGTAAAAGCTGAGCGTCTAACGGCTGTGGCAAACGGTACCGTTTTTAAACCAAGTGAAAAGCTAAGCGAACAAGTGCCAATCATCGTTCAGCAAGAGCAACAGTTGTTCACATCGAATATCAACCGTTTAGAGACGATTAAGACAATTGCGAATGAGCAGCTGAATCAACGTCGGCAGGAAGTTGATGAGCTGACAGCACGCCGTAATCAGTTAGTAGAATCGCTAAAACTGGCTAAGCGCGAACTAGAGGTAACGCGTCCATTAGTCAAAACCGGTGCAGTGTCAGAAGTGGAGTTACTTCGTTTGCAGCGTGAGGTGAATCAGTTCAGTGGTGAATTAGAACAAGCAAAATCACAGATTCAACGTTCTCAATATGCCATTACTGAATCTGAAAACAATTTACGTGATGTTGAACTCTCTTTCTTCAATGAAATTCAAGAAGAGCTGGCAAGGACAACTGCCCGCGTAAATGCCCTAACTGAAACGGATAATGCACTGTCTGATCGAGTCAACCAGACTCAGATCTATTCACCTGTTGCTGGTACGGTAAAACAACTCTATTTCAATACGCGAGGGGGTGTTATTAGTGCGGGTCAGGAAATCGCAGAGATTGTACCGTTGGATGATCGCATGTTGCTGGAAGTGAAAATTCAGCCACGTGATATCGCCTTCTTACGCCCCGGCCAAGAGACGGTCGTTAAGTTTACCGCTTATGATTTCGTTATCTACGGCGGTCTAAAAGGGGTCGTTGATCAGATTGGTGCCGACAGTATTATCGATGAAGAGGGTAACGCCTTTTACAACGTAACGGTTAGAACTACAGAGTCGTTTAACCGAGATGACATGCCAATCATTCCGGGCATGGTGGCGGAAGTGGACGTTTTAACGGGCAAAAAGTCTGTGCTCAATTACCTGGCTAAGCCTATTTTACGTGCCAAACAGTACGCCCTTACGGAGCGCTAATGGAGAGTCTTTTTTTCGGCTACCGCAATGGCCTTCGTGATAATTGGAAAACCGCTTTTCCGAATGCTCGGTCGGGCACCCAACCGGCTGATAGTTTGCCATCATCATTGGTTTGGCTAGATATAAGCGCTTTTGAAGACCATGATGCTGCACTCTGGGTAGCGTCGTTTGTGGGTAAAGGTCGTAAAGTCATCGTGCTGAGTTCTTCACCCAACGATCAACAGGCCTACAGCATGATGAGTATCGGTGCCTCTGGATATTGCCATGCACTGGCAGCGGCTAGTCAGTTACAAGAGGTCGCAGATGTTGTTAAAAAAGGTGGTCTTTGGGTTGGCCCGGGCGTTTTACAACGCATCATAGGCGTTTCGAATAAGATAGCTTCACTAAGATCAGACAAAACATCGCTTGACCCGGCTTTGTCGGTTTTAACCGCAAAAGAGCTAGAAGTGGCGGCCGATGTGGCTGTGGGGTTAAACAATAAAGAGATTGCTGAAAAACGCTATATGTCAGAGCGAACGGTTAAGTCACATCTCACGACAATTTTTCAAAAGTTCAACGTACGTGACCGCGTTCAGCTCGCCCTGCTTATGAATGGTGTGCCATTCAAAAAAGAACAAGCAAGTTAGTCTTAAATCAAAACCCATTACATAAAGTCTTGGCACGTTTCCTGCTTAATCCTTACCAATCGGCAGATTAAGTCTGCCCAAAAGTACGATGTAGAGACATCCAGCTCAACCTAGTATGAGCTTAAAGAACTCTATAAAGCTCTCTTAGTAGGATTACATAATGGCCAACCCAGTTATTGCTACCGTTCAATCAGTTACAGCGCCGATCACTGTTCGTGATGAATCTGGCGCCCTTCGTCAAGTAAATACTGGTGACCAACTTCGCCTTGGTGATGTCGCACTCACCGAAAATGGACAGACAGCTACTTTGCAAATGACAGACGGCACTGTCGTAACCTTAAGCGGGGCAAAAGAGACACTCCTTTCATACGATCTAATGGCAACCACTGCAAGCTCAGCAGATGAAGCCGCTATTAGCGAATCTAGCCTAGATCAGCTTATTAATGACGTTCGTGATCAAGTGGCTACCAACACCCCAGAAGTAGACCAAATTCTAGCCGCACTGCAAGGGGATGGAACGATTGATAACTTGCTCGAAGAGACCGCAGCGGGTTTGACAGGTGAGGGCGAAGGGGAAGGTCACTCTTTCATCATATTAGATCGTATTGATGAGCAAATAGAGTTAGCACTCACCACAACCACCCCTTTTATTGTCACAGAAGAGCAAGTACCGTTCGAAGGAGTGCAAAGGGCAAGCTTTAATCTACCCTCTGAGAGTGATGTTGCACCGAATATTGCTCAATTTACCGATAACTTTGTCAATGGCGTAAGTTACACCACTTCGTCTGGGCTAACGGGTTTAACTGGTGATGCGGGTGAACCTGGTTCGTTTCGTTACAACGATGGCGACACTATTACCTTCTCAATTGGTGCAATAACCATTGCTGAATTCTCAGCGGGTCTAATTCAAGGTCCATATCTGTTTATTCAAGACCTCAAAGGCCTATCGCTTTCAGAAACCAATGATCAGTTTGTTGAGAACGTCGCGATTTTCCTTCAGGCATTAGATTCAGACCTTGACGATGGCAACAATCAGGATGGTCTTCAGACACAAGACATTAGTGCTGAAGAGGCGTCAGCTGCTTTCTCTAATAATATTGAGATTACCGCCGCGATTCGCACTCTGTTCGAAAACTATGTTGACCCAGCAACAGGTCAGGCACTCAACCTGATGAACTCTGGTAAAGGTCAGGTTTCAGATGCGTTATCCAAAGCCGGTGTCGAATTTACCGCTAAGTCTGAGATGGAAGGTGTCTCCTACGAAGTAAACAGTGCCAATGGCGGAACGGTTGTCATTGACGAGGACGGTTACTTCACCTTCACGCCAAATGATGATTCCAGCGGTGAGCAGTCATTCACTTATACCGTCACCAATAATTCAGGTGATACCGTCGAGATGACGCGAGTGGTTAATCTGTCTGACGAAGATACATTAACAGGCAGTGTGCGCATGAATAGCTTTGAGACACTCGCCATGCAGCATGTTCAAGAGACGATCGGTGAACTAGCCGGTGATCGCGCGCCTGAAGCTATGGACGCTCGTACCGAAGATACCTGGGGCGAGTTTTTGGAAGGGACAGAGTCTGACCGAGTTGTTAATTACAGCACAGCGCCTGAAGCGCTTCAGTTTGACGATGCGGGTATTAAGTTCGTTGTAGATGCCTCAATGCTGGCTTACGGCTACGTACCTAAACAGATCAACGACGACTCCATGATGAATAACATGGATCTATCTGATGTGAGTGTTCGTCTGCTCGATAACGATGGTGCGCCCATCGCAAACAGAAGTCTGTTCATTGAGTTTGATGCCGAAACCAAAACAGGTGTCGTTACACTTACCGCAGACGATGATACGAGCCTTGATGAATTAGCCGTTGAAGTGGCTGACGGTCTTCTTGAGAACCTAGCCTTTGATTACACCATATGGGACTGGACAGTACCCGTAAAAGTTGAGGGTGCTGGCGCTATCGACGCCTACAAGTCACACCTCTCTGCTAATCCTACTGATATTGTAGAAGATGGTGTTTACAGCCAGTTTGTAGTCAATAGCACACTGGCTTTTGATGAAGCACAAAAACTAACGGTTAAGTTCTCTCCGGAAGGGAGTGGAACTGATTTTGCAGAGTACTCAGACGACTTCTCAGTGCCGATCCAATATCGTAATGGTGATGGTGACTGGATCGATATGCAGGTGTTAGACGAAACCTACACCCGTGCAGACTACGATAAACCGCTCCCAATTTTTGAATTCGAACTGGCAGCAGGTTCAACCGCTGTAGAGATTCGAATTCCTGTATTCGATGACCCCTACATCGAAAACACAGAAATCATTGATATGTTGGTAGAGGGTGACAACTTCTATTCAGAGAACATCCAAGCAAAAATTCTAGATAACGACTCGGCCAACACAACACCTATCGTTGAAGTCAACTTTGCAGTGGTCAATGAAGAAGACGGTTACGCGAGCCTAACTTTCAGCCTAGTCGATCAAGACGGTAATTTAGTAACCGATACATCCGATACGACGATCACCTATCAAACAGCCGATTTGAGTGCTAAAGCAGGATTGGATTACACCGTTATTCCTAATGATGGTTACACAGGGACTGCGGTTATCGTAGCGGGAGTATCGACGGTTACCATTCAAGTGCCAATTATTGACGATTCAATTATCGAACAAACCGAGTTTTTCAAAGTTGATGTCCTATCGGTTTCAGATAATGCCGTTCTTGGTGACCCGGAAGCGTCGGTACGTATTTACGATAATGATGGCATGACCATCACAGGTGATGCGCAACAAGAGGGCACAAACATTACTTACACGGTCGTTCTATCATCAGAACTACCATCGGGTGAAAAGATCATCACCCTAACCCCAACCAATTCAGGTGCAACCGCCTCCGTAAATGACGACTATTCTTTAAACTCAGTGTCTGTCACCTATACTGATGGCGATCTGAATACCCAAACCATCTCAGCCAACAGTGATGGATCATTTACTCTCCCGGACGCGGTGACTACTTTTCAAGCATCTTACTCAACGGTTATTGATAACACACCCGACGGTGGAGTAGACACATCCCGGGATGAAACCGCACGCCTACAAGTGCAAGTTGAATACCAAAGCGGCGATGAAACACTGACAATCACAGGGCTGGGTGAAGCGACTATTTTGGATGCTAATTCACCCGAAGCAGATTCGGTTGAAGTGACGGGGGGCGAAGATGATTCTTCCATCACCATCACACTCGTCGGCAGCGATATCGACCTCAATGACAGTATTGAAACCTTCACTCTAAGCAACTTGCCTGCAAACGGTACTTTGTACACGGATGTAACGTTGACCACATTAGCTGTTGCAGATACGAGCTATGCTGCGAGTGATGATGAGCTAACTCTATATTTTGTACCCGATGAGAATTGGAACGGCGAGACTAACTTTAATTTCACCGCAAATGATGGTGAGTTGGATTCAGAACCAGCAACGGCAACGATCAAGGTCACGCCAGTCAATGATCGTCCTACAATCGACGTAACAGTGGCTGCAACATTTAATGAGAACGATGCGGTTGCGGGTCAAACGGTCGCGACGTTCAGTGCAAGTGATGAAGAAGATGGCACCTTGACGGTTGCTGCTGGAGACGTGACGTTCACAGGAACAACGAATAGTGCGGGGTACTACGCGTTCGATGGTGAGAACGTAGTTCTGACCCAGGCGGGTGTTGATGCGATCAATGCAGGTACTTCGTTGCCAGCGGTTGATCTGACAGCAACGGATAGTGGCAGCTTGACAGCCAATGCTAATGCGACACCAACGTATACAGCAGAAAACGATGGTCCAACAATCACAGTCAAAGTAGCTGCGACCTTCAACGAGAACGATGCGGTTGTAGGTCAAACGGTTGCGACGTTCAGTGCAAGTGATGAAGAAGATGGAACGCCTTCTGTCGACTTCACTGGATCATCTAATAGCGCGGGTTACTATGCAATCAGTGGTAATACAGTTGTTCTGACATCGGCAGGTGTTGCTGAAGTTAATGCGGGTACAACACTGCCTTCTGTGAACTTAACCGCGACGGATTCACAGGGGCTGACAGCATCAGATAATGATTTACCAAGCTACAACGCACAAAACGATGGTCCAACCATCACAGTCACAGCGGAAGCGACGTTCAACGAGAATCATGCGGTTGTAGGTCAAACTGTAGCGACGTTCACGGCCAGTGATGAAGAAGATGGCACATTAACGGTTGCTGCTGGAGACGTGACGTTCACCGGAACAACGAATAGTGCTGGGTACTACGCGTTCGATGGTGAGAACGTTGTTCTAACTCAGGCGGGTGTGAATGCGATTAATGCCGGAACCACCTTGCCAGCGGTTGATCTAACGGCGACGGATAGTGGCAATCTGAGCGCGAATGCTAATGCGACACCAACGTACGCTGTTCAGAACGATGCACCCAATATCACAGTTACAGCCAATGACTTTATTGAGGATGCCGGCGGTCTAGTGGCCGGCACGTCAGTGGCGGGCACATACACCACGTCTGATGAAGAGGGTGATACGTTAACTGTGACGTTCAATACAAGCAGTGACCATTACACGCTAGGTACAGGAGCTGATGCAGGAAAAGTCTTACTCACTCAGGACGGTATCGGTGTGATCAATGCAGGTGGTGACCTGGATGCGATCTATCTGAAAGTGAGCGATGGTTTGCTGGGTGATAGCGACAGCGATACGCCAGTCGTAACACCTGTGAATGATGCGCCTACGTCAACCGATGACAGTGTGACCACTGATGAAGACGTGGCTAAGGTGTTGTCGATCGATGATTTTGGAACCTACTCAGATATAGAAAATTCGGCGATATCATCAATACAAATTACGACGTTGGAAGATAATGGTCGTCTGGAATACGACAATAATGGTACTTGGGAAGCGGTGACGTTAAATCAGGTCATTACAAAAGCAGATATTGATGCTGGCAAGCTTCGTTTTGTCCCCGATGAAAACGAGAATGGTGCTGCCTATACAACGGTCGGATTCAAGGTTAATGATGGCACAGACTTCAGCGTTGACGCTTATACACTTACGGTCAATGTAACACCGGTCAACGATGCACCAACCCTATCACCAGGTAGAATTATCCTCTCTGAAACCTTTGAAAGCACAAATGGTTCTGATATCGAATCCCGTCCTAATGGTTGGTACGTAGAAAAAGGGTCAAACAATGAATTTACGGGCAGTAGCGGTGTGATGTGGACCGTAGATGCTGCGGGTATCGAGATACAGGGTAATGTCGGTGGATCCGCTGCTTATGAGGGTTCACAGCATGCAGAATTGGACAGTCATGGTAATGATACTGATGTTAAATTATCCACCACTTTTGATGCTCAAGAGGGAGAGATTCTTTCACTGACATTCGCTTATAAACCTCGCCCTGGTGTGGAAGATAGCAGTGATATGAAAGTAACTCTTGGTGGCAAAGAGGTTAGCATCCTATCCGATAGCAATGGTGATATCTCTTTTGTTGACTCAGATGGTGTTACAGCTAGTCAAACTGAAGCGGGTAATGGTTGGACACTAATTACGCTGAATTATTTACCATTAGAAGAAACGGATAATATTGAACTTAAATTTGAGGGTTTAGAACCGGAGGGTGTTCAGGATTCAGTGGGTGCCTATATCGATGATATTCAATTAGTTGCTAATACAGTTAGCAGCGCTTCAATTACTGAGATTGAAGACAGTAACCCCCTTGAAAATATTGCGGTTCACTCGTCTCGCGGCCAAATAGCCTTTGAAGATGTTGATCTCACTGATCAACATGACGTGAAAGTGAGCACAAAAGTTAAAGACGAATCGGACAACTTCATTACATCCCCACTTGGCAGCTTAACGCTATTAGACAATACCAATAATACGGATGGAACGGTGGAATGGGTGTTTACCGTTGATGACTCAGTTATCAATCATTTGGCAGCAAATGAGTCACTGACACAAGTCTACACTGTTACGGTTGATGATAAGAATGGCGGCAAGGTTGACCAAAACATCACAGTTGTCATTACGGGTGTCAATGACGCTCCAGAGATCACAGTCACAGCCAATGATTTTATTGAGAATGCCGGCGGTTTCGTGGCCGGCACGTCAGTGGCAGGCACATACACCACGTCGGATGAAGACGGTGATGCGTTAACGGTCACGTTCAATACAGCGAGCAGCCATTACACGTTGGATACGGCTAACAACCAAGTGTTGCTGACGCAAGCCGGTATTGACGTGATCAATGCAGGTGGTGACCTGGATGCGATCGATCTGAAAGTGAGCGATGGTTCGCGGGATGGTATCGGCAGCGATACACCTGAGGTGACTGAAACGAACGATCCGATGACGTTCAGCATGAGTGCGCCAGTAAGCTTTACCGAAGGTACAGCGGCAGTAGGAGATTCGGTAGCGACAGTTGCCTCAGTGAACGACCCTGATGGTGGTGCGATTACCTACACGATTGATGACACCACAAATTATGCCATTAATAGCAGCACTGGAGCCGTGACGTTGACAGCAGCGGGTGCGGCGTTGGCAAATGCGGATACGGGTGCCGACTTGCCACAGTTCACGGTGACCGCAACGTCTGCAGGTACCTATGGTTCAACGGCTGATGACAGCGTTGATCCGTCTGTGACTGAAACGAACGATCCGATGACGTTCAGCATGAGTGCGCCAGCAAGCTTTACCGAAGGTACAGCGGCAGTAGGAGATTTAGTTGCGACAGTTGCCTCAGTAAACGATCCGGATGGCGGTGCGATCAGCTATAGCATCAGCGATACAACGAACTACGCGATCAACAGCAGTACAGGAGCCGTGACGTTGACAGCAGCAGGTGCTGCGTTAGTGAATGCTGATACGGGTGCCGACTTGCCACAGTTCACGGTGACCGCAACGTCTGCAGGTACCTATGGTTCAAGTGCTGACTCTAGTGTTGATCCTTCTGTGACTGAAACGAACGATCCGATGACGTTCAGCATGAGTGCGCCAGCAAGCTTTACCGAAGGTACAGCGGCAGTAGGAGATTCGGTAGCGACAGTTGCCTCAGTAAACGATCCGGATGGCGGTGCGATCAGCTATAGCATCAGCGATACAACCAACTACGCGATCAACAGCAGTACAGGAGCCGTGACGTTGACAGCAGCAGGTGCTGCGTTAGTGAATGCGGACACGGGTGCTGACTTACCTCAGTTCACTGTGACCGCAACGTCTGCAGGTACCTATGGTTCTCCTGCAACTGACAGTGTAGATCCTTCTGTTACCGAGACGAATGATGTACCTACCATCACTACTGATTCAGGGAACACGAACAACGCTAATGATGTTGTTTATGAAGCTGGTTTGGCATCAGGCTCAGGCATCGGTCCAACAACGACTTCTGCAGGCGGTACGATCACTTTTGCGGATGCAGATGGGTTGGATGACATTGCATCAATCAAGATCAATAGTGCAACTTACACGGTTTCAGAGCTAAATGATGCAACTGCCGGAACTCCTCTGAAAGTGTTAGGCGAGAAGGGCACGCTGAGCATCACGGATTACACTGATGGTGTAGCAACCTACAGTTACACTTTAAACAGTGCGGTCGATCACGAAGCAGGCGCTAGCACACAGGAAGAGTTCACTCTGACTCTCTCAGATGGAAGCTCGAGTTCAGACCCTGTATCGATCGGGATTGATATTGAAGATGATGCTCCGGTTGCTAGATCAAATGCCAATGGTGTCATAGACAGTAACAATGTCCAACGAACGGACCTTGGGTTCACTGTTAAAGCATTTAATCCTGATGGTACTGATGGGGTCATTGGATACCAGGCTAATCCCAAGGGCTTTGGCGTGGTTGGTAATGTTTCGGGCGCGTCTGTTGAGCTGGGGGCTGATAGTCAGAGAAGCGAATCAATTGTTGTTACTTTTGATACGCCAGTGTCATCAGTTGATTTAGTACTAGCTTGGCAAAATGGTCGAGAGCACGCCATTATCGAGCTTTTTGAGGGGGATACAAATGTAGGCACCCATATAATCGAGGGTGGCACAGATAGAATCGATGAGATCGGTACTCTAACTGCAGACGAGAATCAAAGCTTTACAAGTATTCGTTTCTCTGCCCCAACGGGCGGTGGTCATGACTACCTAATCAATTCGATAGGTTTTAATCAAGGTGCTGTTCAAGAAGGCGCTACACTAACCGTGACTGCTGAGAATGGCGTATTGGAAAATGATGAGTCGGGTGTAGATGGTTACAACAGCCCCCAGATAGTAGGTGTTGTGTCAGGCTCTTCAGCAGGCACTGATACAAAAAATGATTCAGTAGGAAATGTGATCAATGGAACCTACGGCCAACTTACGCTGAATGCCGATGGTAGTTATGAATATCAATCAACCTCAAACGCAGTAACAGCGGATGCAACGGATACGTTCACGTATACAATTCAAGATGCAGACGGTGATTTGGACTCAGCGATTCTATCAATCAACATTACTAATGTTACCGCTGTAGCCAATGTTGCACCAGAGGTCACAGTCACCGCCAACGACTTTACTGAAGATGCGGGCGGTCTCGTGGCCGGCACGTCAGTGGCGGGCACCTACACCACGTCGGATGGAGACGGTGACACGTTAACGGTGACGTTCAATACAAGCAGTGACCATTACACGCTAGGTACAGGAGCTGATGCAGGAAAAGTCTTCCTCACTCAGGATGGTATTGATGTGATCAACGCAGGTGGTGACCTGGATGCGATCGATCTGAAAGTGAGCGATGGCTCGCTGGATGATACCGACAGCGATACGCCAGTGGTGACTGATGCCAATGATCCATCCGTACTTACCGCAGACACAGCCTCAACCAAAGAAGACGTCGCCGTATCTGGAAATGTTCTCTCAAACGATTCTGATGAAGACGATGTATTATCTGTTGCTTCTTTCTTAATAGCGGGTGAAAGCGGTACGTTTACCCTCGGCTCAGATTATTCAATTTCTGGTATTGGTGTATTAAATCTTGCTGCGGACGGTAGTTACACTTTCACTCCTTCAACCAACTGGAATGGTTCAGTTCCACAAGTCACGTATACAACTAATACGGGCAGTAGCTCTACCTTGGATATCACTGTTGATCCTGTTGCTGACTATGTCACGGGTTCAATGCAGATCAAGATCGGCAGTGAGCTAACTTACGATATTACAGGCGAATATGACGGATCGGATTATGTGACCGATTCAGGTGTTATTTTCTCGCCGGGTGATGGAACAGATCTCAATATCAGTGGTGGACTAGGTGTGGGTGTTGATTCTAGTAACGGCAGCGGTGACCAAAACAGGATAGATATTGGCGAAACCGTTCATGTGAATTTTGATAATGTTCAAGCGCCAATGAGCTCATTCACCGTATTTACTAAAAACACTAAAAAAGACACTTTGTCATTTGATGTAGGTTTAAATACGAAAGATATGGATTCGAGTGACTTTAGTCTATCAGGCTCAATCGCTCCGCAAACTTTGGATTTTATTTCTTCTAACGGCAACGATGAGTACTTGAAGATAGAAATCACGGTTGCTGGCAATAATGGTTCAGCAATATTTGATGCTGGTTATGGAGTAGATGCAAACGATGAAGAGATTACGTTTAACCATGCCGATAATTCTTGGTCTTTAAGTTCAAGAGACCTCACTGCTCTGGGGACAATTTCAAGTGTTGTAGTAAGTATCGATATTGACGGTTCAAAAGTTAATCTCACTAACGGTGGAGATAACTTTGGTCTAAATTTTGATGATCAGACGCTAGCAAGTATGGTTATTACTAATACCAGTGAGTTTGGAAATTCAGGCGATGGCTATCAGATTGATGATTTGATATTCAGCCCGGGTACTTATTACAGTAAAACTTATGCGATTGATATCAGCGCACAATTGGTTGAATCAGTGGATGAGAGTTGGACGGGTCCGGTTACCTTAAGCGGCTTCCCTACGGGTAGTATCTTGTATTATGTGGATGCGAATGATGTTGTTGTAGAAATAGCATCAACCAATGGTGCAGGCGAAGAGTTCGTCATCGAATCTTCGGTTTATGGTGCTATTTTGGATAACTCATTTGACGCAGCCAATGAGACCTTTGCAGACAAGCTCTTCATTAATACACCTGAAGCATTAGATCCTAATTTCATTCCAGATTTCATTGTCTCTACTTCAGAAAGTGGCGTTACTGATGCGCGCTCAATACTTGGCGGCACGGGTAACTCAACATTTGTCGGCTCTGATAATGGTGACAACATCGATGGTGGTGCTGGTGACGATACTATTATTGGTGGTAAAGGAGAAGATATTCTTACCGGTGGACTCGGTGACGATGTGTTCGCATGGACTCTTGCCGATGCAGATGGTGGCAATGACACAGTCACAGACTTTGGCACAGGTTCAGATGGTGCTGATAGCGGTACCGGTGTTGATGCTTTGGATCTAGGGGAATTACTACAAAATGAAGATGGCTCTTCTGCTTCGAATTTGTTGGGATATATTCACATTTCAAAAGTAGGTGACGATACAATCGTTAAGATAGATGCTGATGGTGGAAGCGATTTTGATAATTATGATCAGCAGATTACCCTTGAAGGCATGGATTTAGTAACAGGCCATGATGATCAAACAGCCATGATTAATGATCTGCTATCAAACGGCAAACTCATTACAGACTAAGGAGCCTAATATGCCCTACATTAAACGAAATGAACGCGGTGATATTGTGGCGGTGTCTGAGGAGGCGCTGCCGGGTTTTCTTGAGTCTGCTGAGTCGGATGACAGTGAGATTATGGCATTCAGCTCCTCAATTGCAGGGCAAGAGCATGTTGAGCTTAGCCGTTCTGATTTAGACTTTGTTCGTGTGTTGGATGACGTGATTGAGCTATTGATGGCGAAGAATGTGATTCAGTTTACAGAGCTGCCTGATGCGTCCCAAGCGAAGATGTTGATGCGTCGTCGCTTGCGTGATGGCCTGGATAATAAGTTAGATCTACTACCAGAAGATGAAAAGCTACTTTTAAAATGATTCGCATTGTGCGAATTAAATTAGAAAGGTCTTACAATCTTATCCGCCGATAAAAACCACCTTGGCTTAATCGCTTAGGTGGTTTTTTGCTTCTGGCCCTGCACCTGCATCTAGGCCAAGTTCATTAAGGATGTTCCACTCTTCAGGTGTCTGAACCATGGCAGCAATGGCCGTAAAGCCGATTGAGTGAAGCACCAAGCAGAGTGCACGAAGCAGTGTTTGGTTCTGCATGTCTTTATCAATATTACGAATCAAAGAGGCGTCTATCTTCACATAATCTAGGCCAAGATCATGCAGTGCACTGATGCGCTCAATATCCTGTCCTGCGTGTTTTATACCTACACGCACACCCATCGGTTTTAGGTTTTGAATAAGCTCTTTAAACGCGGCAATGCGTTGGTGTGCCCCTTGCTCTGGTATCTCAATAGACAATCGACTTGCTGCTTTGGGTACTTCATTGAGTGTATTGATCAACCACTGTTTGAAAAGGCTGTCATCAAGAGACGCGGGCGTAAGGTTCACAGCAATAGCGCTATCACTGTTTTCAAGTGTTTTGATGGCTTGCTCAATGAGTGCTTTGTCAAAATCAGCGGTACGTTTTAGACGTTGTAGCCACGGGATAAATTCACCAGCTTGGATGAGTGAACCTTGTACGTTCAGGCGAGCTGCGGTTTCGTTATGTACCAGGTTGCCTTGCACGGATACGACAGGGAACTGAACTAAACTAAACGCCTTTGTGGTTAGGGCATCGCTGATCAACGCACTCCAGTGCTCAGTACTGTTATTTCCCTGTACATCACTCTGACCAAACGACTCTATGATCACTGGGTCTATTAAAGATTTTATTTGGGCTTCTTGGATTTTGGTATCCAGTATTGTCATTAGCTCCGCTAGTGTGCTTTTAGGCGAATATTGAGCGGCGCTCATAGGGATGGTATCGAGGCTATGTACATCAAGTCTGCGTGCGACCTCTTTAACTTTTTGCTGAAGCTCGGTTGCTAAATGACTTGGGTTTTCATTGCCGGCTGCTAAGAGTGCAAAGTCGGAGCCGTTCAATCTACCTGCTGCCCAGTCACTATTTTTGACAACATAATCACTAAGAGTATCACCGATGCCTGCAAGCAATTTGTCTGCATCTATGCGACCTATTTCGCGGTTTATCTCTTGTAGGTTCGGTATGCGGAACAGTATTACTGCCCCGTTAGATGATTCGTCATCATGGCCTAATGCAGCCGATAATTTACCCATGAACGGGTCGCGATTGAGTACTTTGGTGATTCTGTCTAACTGTGCATTTTTGCGCCACTGTTCTAGTCGATCTGTCTCTTGTTTAAGCATCGCTTGAATACGATCAGACAGGCTATTCATTGATGAAACTACGGACTTGAACTCAAGCGTTTTAGGCTCTGGTGTTGTTATGAAACGGCGCTCGCTAATGGCTTTTGCTTGGCTGACAACGCTCGACAAGGGTTGGGTAATAACGCGTAATAACAAACTGCCCAGTAACCCTGCTAATGCAGCAGCAACGACAAAATAGCTAAAGAGTTTTTTGGTGCTAGACCAGAGCTCTGAGTAAGCAAAGCGATTGTGGCTCTCCAGTGTTAGCATGCCGACTTGAGTCCATCCATCTTGAATGGCAGCAGCCCCTGGTATGGCATTGATAGGAAAAAGCTCAATAAACCAATTGGGTGCTTCTGTTACTGGAGAGTTATCAGTGCGCTCTACTAGCGTAGTGCCGTCTGCTCCGGTCAGTTTAATCTCCTTGTAAAAGCCCGTATCGAACTGTGCAGCCAGCGTTAGCTCTAGCATGACTGGGTCTGCTTGCGAGCGACTCAAAGAGAGTGCAAGGGCGTTGACGTTATCTGAGTTTTTGATGGTTAACTGCTTCTCTAAGTAGTTTTTTGCAGATAAGCTGCTCACCACGAAGCTGCCACCAAAGGCGATTGCCATAAGCAGGATGATGCCAATCCATAACTGTTTAACTAATGACATAGCGAAGCTCCATTGGGTCATAAGAGGGCATTACTGAATTCCCTCATTTTGCATTCGTTCAAGTAGGTCACTCCAGCGTGATAATTTAGAGGCTGGATCATTCGAAGCGGCAGTAGTTGATCCTCCGACCCAAATGCCTGCCGAATTGAAACTAAAGACAGGTGTTAGGTCTGGTCGGCTACTCGCCACTTTAATATCGGGTATCAAGTTATCTAAAATCAGTGGCGCTGAAGTGGGCTTTTCATAATAGCTCAACACCATATGAGCCTGGCTTACAGTGCTGTTTACACCGCCTATTTTGGCCTTTACGTAGAACAAGCGTAGATGCTCCATAGGCATTCCGGCTAATAAAAGAGTAGTGTATTTAGCAATCGTAAAATCTTCGCAATCACCTTTTAAAACTCCCATGGTTTCTAAAGGGGTCGCCCAGTAGTCACTCTCTTTCCAGTTATAGATGTCATCAACAAACAGCACTCGTTTGTTAAAGAAGTCGTTGACCGCCTCTAGCTTTTCTTCGTTCGCAAGGGGGCTGATCTCACTAATTAGATCCTGCCAGTCATTAACCGTTGCAACAGCCTTGTCGCCGTATCGCTCTTTAGCGATCTCTAAAATGCCTACATAGTCTGTTTTAGCTAGCACGGTTGTCAGAGTTAAGGCAAATATCACACCTGCAGATCGGTTGAGCGATCTACGTATCCAGTTCGATTGGAAAAGTGGGTGCGTGAGAGTCATAAAACGTGGTTCGGTGGCCTTTTTATATAAATATTAGCAATTTGCGAAAAGTTGGCCTGCAATTTGCAATCGTTTGACTAGACTTTCCTTAAAGGAAATATAGTCGCTGAATGGTATGAATACCAACTCAGCAACACGATTAATTGAATAGGAACTTAGAATGCATCGACTTTTAGCGATCTCTGTTTTCATGGCATCTTCATCTATAGCTGTACAGGCCAGTGAGATAAGCCTATTTGACAAAGCAATCAGTGAAGCACTGATCAATAACCCAAGTGTCAATGCAGCTTGGTATAACTTTGAGGCGGCAGCAGAAGAGCAGCGTTCGGCTGAAGGTGGTTACTACCCGAGTATCGATCTAGATATGGATGTGGGGACGCGCTGGTCTAAAAGCCCTGGTACTGGTTTGGATGATTACCACCATTCAACGGCAACGCTTACGCTGACTCAGATGATTTATGACGGAAACGAGACACGTAACCAAGTGGCTCGGTTAAGCCATGAACGCCGCGCTCGTTACTTTGAATTTAAATATGAGACCGAGCAGGCGGCTTTTCAGGCAGTTAGCGCCTATGCCGATGTGGCACGCGAACAAAAACTCTTAGCGCTAACCAAAGAGAACTACGTAGAGCACCGTAAAATTTACGATCAGATCCTAGAGCGCGTAGAGCAGGGCGTTGGTCGTGGCGTGGATTTAGAGCAAGCCAACGGTCGATTAGCTTTGGCAGAGACTAACTTATTGACAGAAGTTGCTAATCTGCACGATGTGTCTGCTCGTTACCAGCGCATGACTAACCTACAGCCAGAGGATAACCTTGAAGATATTACCCTGAATACAGATCTGATAGGTTCGGATGCTAATAGCGTCCTAAAAACGGCCTATCAAGAACACCCCTTCTTAATGGCCACTACTGAATCAGTCATGGCGGCTCAGGCTGATAAGCGAGTGCGTGAAGCGGCAAACCAACCTAAATTGGATCTGCGCGTACGCGATCAGCACGAGAGAAACCGCTCCGGGAACTCTGGAAATTATCGGGATATGGCGGTTGAGCTTGTGCTTAGCTTCAACCTATACAACGGAGGGGCTGATGCAGCCGCTATTCGCCAGTATCAAAAGGCGGCAACCAGTGCAGAGACAGAGCGCCTTGCTGCCTGTTATGACATTCGACAGGAGGCAATGATTGCCTTTAATGCAATCAATAATTTGCAAAGCCAGATTAGTCTGCTAGAGCAGAACGCATTAGCCATCAGCAAAGCGCGCGTTGCCTACCGTGGTCAGTTTGATATCGGTCAACGCACCTTACTCGACCTTCTTGATACTGAGAATGAGTACTTTGAAACGCGTCGTGCACTTGTGAATGCACAGAGTGATCTGACCATTGCAAAGGCACGAACACTCTCTTCAATGGGTCTGCTAGTCCGTTCATTTGATGATAGCTCTTTCTCACGTGTAGCCGATGATGTCATGGCTCCTTCAAATGAGGGGTACAGCCTATGCCCAGAAGAGCCATCACGACAATATTCAATCGACCGTGAAGCGCTTCTGAGCAGTGTTATGAGTGGTCAATAAGAAAAAATAGACTGCACTGTCTGAATTAAGAAATAAAAAAGCAGCCCTAGGGCTGCTTTGTTGTCTGTTCAGTACTAGATATTATCTCTGTTTAACCGAGCGATCCTTTTTAAAGTTCGCCTTTAATGACAATGTCATCTTTTGAGACTGAAGCAATATCACGATGCCCCATAAAGGCCATGGTCAATTCAGCCTCCTCATGGAAAATCTCTAACATTCTTGTTACACCCGCTTTACCCATAGCACCTAGGCCATAGACCATAGGACGGCCGACCAACACGCCTTTAGCACCCAGTGCGCGAGCACGTATCACATCTTGGCCAGAGCGAATGCCACCATCCATCCAGACCTCGATTTGGTTGCCAACAGCATCAACGATCTCTGGAAGCACGCTGATCGATGAGCGAGCACCATCTAACTGACGGCCGCCGTGGTTTGAGACGACAATGGCGTCGGCACCTAGCTCGATACACTTCTTCGCATCTTCAGCTTCTAGAATGCCTTTGATGATCAAAGGGCCATCCCAAAGTTCACGGAAGAACTTCAAGTCGTCCCAATCTAGGTTGGGATCAAAGGATCCGGCCGTCCATTTCATTAGATCGTTCATGTCATCAACGCCGGTCGCACAGCCTTGGATGTTGCCAAACTCACGATTTTTAGTCCCCAACATGCCGAATGCCCAGCGTGGACGACGTGAAATATCTAAAATGTTAGGGATAGTCAGGCGGGGAGGTGCGGTCATACCGTTGCGGTGGTCTGCATGGCGCTTACCGATCATCTGAAGATCCAGTGTAACAACCAGAGCGGAACAGCCTGCAGCTTTGGCACGTTCGATCAACTTCTTAGTGAATTCGCGATCTTTCTGAACGTAGAGCTGGAACCAGAAGGGTTTGGTGGTTGCTTCGGCTACCTTCTCAATGGAACAGATGCTCATGGTAGACAGAGTAAAAGGAACGCCAAAGGCCTCAGCAGCTTGCGCTGCTTTGATCTCACCATCGGCGTGTTGCATACCCAAAAGACCCACCGGAGCCATGGCTACTGGCATGGTCACATCCTGTCCCACCATTTGAGTCGCTAGGGTGCGGGGTGCAAGATCACGCGCCACGCGCTGACGAAACAGAATCTTGTTAAAGTCAGAGTCATTCATTGCCAACGTCTGTTGCGTCCATGATCCAGACTCACAGTAGCCTTGGAACATTTTAGGGACACGTTTGTGGTAGAGACGACGTAGGTCAGATAGTTCGCAAATTACACTCATTGAAGGGCTCCTTAACTTTTTTTGCACTCTATCCTGTTGCAGCGTACTCTTGCAGAAAATAAACACCACTTGTCAGACCAGTTATGTCGATCACTTCTTCTCTGTTATCGCTATTGATGGATACTACTCGAGCAGGCGAAACCCTTCCGTCTGAGTCGAGGTTAGCTGCTCACTTTTCAGTATCCCGAAGTGCGATTAGGGAGGCTATGTCAGAGTTGCTTGCCGCCGGTCTGCTCATTAAACAGCAGGGACGTCTAACTCGTCTGGTTAACCCTTTAGAGAGTGTGGTTCTTAATTTACCGGTAAAAGCAGATCCGACATTGAATGACGTTAGGGATGTGCTTGAGTTAAGAGCTTTTATTGAATCTGTGGCCGCTGGGTGTTGTGCTGAGAACGCTTCGAAAACGCAGATTGCAATCATTCGATCTGAGTTCGAGAAGATGCAGCTGCGGAGTCAAAAGAACACGACATTGATTCGCGCAAAAGCGGATCTTCAGTTTCATATGCTGATCGCTAAGTACAGCCACAATCTCGTAGTCGCTAGTTTAAGTGAGCTCTTCTACAACCGTTATTTTTCATCTATTTACAAGGCCTTAGATCTAACACTTAAACGTTATGGGCGATATCCTGAGCGGATTAATCCTCAGCATCAGCAGATATTCTCGGCTCTTGAACAAGGGGATCGGTTAGCCGCGCAGGAGGCGGCAAGAGAGCATGTGCTTTACACACGCTCTCTGTTGGCGTTCGCCCGTCAGTAGGCAATCCTGTTATTCCACACTATTAAGCCGTCTCGTGAACTTTATGAACAAAATGCTGTTTATAAAATTAATACTCCTTATCGCCACAAGCTTTTTCTTAAGAGTGGATTTTTCTAAATTCTTGTTAACTGTTCATCAAACTGCGATGTCAGTGTTCATAACAAGGAGAAGAAAATGAAACTAGCAAAAATTAAATTTCTAGCAGCTGGCGTTGCAATGAGCGTTGCCTCTTCTGCAATGGCGGCTGAGTGTATTGCACCTGCTAACCCAGGCGGTGGTTGGGACTTCACTTGTCGTCAAATCGGCAAAATCATGCATGACATCGGTGCCGTTAAAGATCCCGTTCAAGTCACTAATATGGCGGGTGCAGGCGGTGGTCTAGCCTACGCGCACGTGGTTAACGAGCGTAACGACGACGGTGATCTTATTGTTGCTGCTTCAACAGCTACAGCAACGCGTCTAGCTCAAAACGCTTACTCAGGTATGACGTCTGATCAGGTTCGTTTCCTAGGTGCTATCGGTGCTGACCCTGGCGTTATCGTGGTTGCTAAAGACTCGCCTTACCAGACTCTGAACGAGTTGCTTGATGATGTTATAGCGAACCCTGGTAAGCACGCCTTTGCCGGTGGATCAGCTGCAGGCGGTTACGATCACCTTAAAGTCCTAATGGCGCTGAAACGTAAAGGCTTCACGGATATCCGTAAGGTTAAGTACATCGCTGTTGACGGTGACGCTGATGCGATCACTCAGACAGTTGGTGGCTTCACGTCAGCAATGACAGGTGACATCTCAGGTGTTGTAAGCTTCATTAAAAACGGTGACGTTCGCGTACTGGCTTCATTCACTGACGAGCGTATCGAAATTCCAGGTCTAGATGTTGTGATTCCAACGGCTAAAGAGCAGGGTATCGATGTTGTCGCGGTTAACTGGCGTGGTCTCTACACTCCAAAAGGTGCGTCTGAAGCTTCTTACAACCAGTGGTCTGATGCGCTAGCTCAGGTTGCAGCCTCTAAAGAGTGGGCGGACGCTATGGAAGCAAACGGTCTTGTTAAGTTCACGAAAGTGGGCCCAGACTTCCAGAACTACCTAAACGGTGTGATGCAGGAAGTACAAGATATGTCTAAAGAGCTTGGTGTAATCAAGTAATGACAGATCGCATAACGGGGTTAATCGTCGTTGTGCTGGCGCTCGCGTATTTCGCGGGCGCCACTCAACTGCAAGAGCCTTTTTTCTCTGATCCACTCGGCCCAAAAGCCTTCCCGATGATGATTGCGTCGGTAGCGGTAATCTGTGGTCTTGTGATGATCATGAAACCGGATCAAGAGCCAGAGTGGCCAGGTTTAACAACCTTTATGCACATTGGCTTTGCAGTTGTAGCGCTGGTTTTCTATGCCTACACACTTAAACCGCTGGGTTTCTTAGTTTCAACCGCGATAGCCGGTACCGCTGTATCCTATCTGATTGAAGCTAGAGCAAAAAATGCTGTAGTGACTGGAGTGCTTTTCTCAGGAGCGCTGTTCCTGATCTTTAAGTTCATCTTCGGTTTAAGTCTTTTTGCGCTACCGCGCTGGTTGATGGGGTAGGGTATGGATATCTTTGCAAATTTGGCCATTGGCTTTGATGTGGCGCTCTCGCCTTTCACCCTGGCCCTTGCTATAGCAGGCTGTATCCTTGGAACGATGATCGGCTCTCTGCCGGGTCTAGGTCCATCGAACGGTGTTGCGATACTAATTCCTTTAACATTCTCATTTGGTCTAGATGCAACTCAGGCACTGGTATTAATGACGAGTGTTTACTACGGCGCCATGTATGGTGGTCGTATCTCTTCGATTCTTCTGAACATCCCGGGTGATGAGCCGGCTATGATGACCTGTCTTGATGGGTATCCAATGGCCAAATCAGGTCGCGCCGGAGATGCGTTGGTACTCTCAGGTGTCGCTTCGTTCGTCGGTGCACTGTTGGCGACGGTTGGTTTAATGCTGCTTGCGCCGTTGTTGGCTCGTGTGGCTTACCAGTTCGGCCCAGCCGAGTACTTTGCGCTCTACATGCTGGCCTTTGCCACCTTAGGTGGTATCGGTTCTAACAACCAGGCTAAGGCAGCATTAGCTGTCTGTATCGGTCTGGGAATCGCGACCATTGGTGTGGATGCTTCAACGGGCATGACTCGTTTTACCGGCGATAACATGCACCTGTTTGATGGTATCGACTTCTTGGTAGCCATCGTTGGTCTTTTTGCGGTCTCTGAAGTACTGGTGTTTATTGAGTCACACGGTAAAGACTCTGCCATAGGCGTGAAACTAGAGAAAGTACGTATTCCTTGGGCTGACATTGCTCGCACTAAATGGACCATGCTAAAGGCAACAGTGATCGGCTTTATTGCAGGTCTATTGCCGGGTGCAGGTGCATCGTTGGGTAGTTTCTTGGCGTACATGCAAGAGAAGTCCTCAGTACGTGACAACTCGCAGTTCGGTAAAGGTGATCCACGTGGTATCGCTGCACCAGAGGCGGGTAACAATGCGGCGGCAGGGGGGGCGTTAGTGCCTATGTTGACGCTAGGTGTACCGGGTTCAGGTACAACAGCCGTTCTGCTAGCACTTTTGATGACGTTGAATATTACACCGGGTCCCACGTTGTTTAACGACCGACCTGAAGTGGTTTGGGGTTTGATCGCCTCACTACTGATTGCCAACGTTGTACTGTTGGTGCTTAACGTCCCAATGGTGAAGATGTTCAGCCGAGTGTTACAGGTATCCCCTGCGATTCTGCTGCCAGGTGTGACCCTAGTTGCATTTGTCGGTATCTACTCACTGACCGGTAGCTACTTCGATCTACTATTGATGATTGGCTTTGGTGTGCTGGGTTACCTGCTACGCAAGATGGACATTCCTTCAGTACCGGTCATTCTGGGTATTCTGTTGGGTGGTCATATGGAAGTTAACCTTCGCCGTGCGATGGTGCTTTCTGATGGTGACTGGACCTATCTGTTCAGCAGTAACATCTCAGTCGGTCTATGGATTGCTGCTGTTCTTGGCTTCCTAGCGCCGTTCATCTTCCGTGGCAAGTTGAAACCACCTACGCAGAGTAACTAACCACGACAGGTTGGTAGAAGCTCTAATAAAAAACGCTGATAAGAGTCAGCGTTTTTTTGTTTATAGCCCCTTGTAGCGCCGTTCGGGTCGGCCGACTGTGCCATAGTTAATATCGGCATTGAGTCGCTCTTGTCCCACTAGATATTCCAAATAGCGTCTCGCGGTGGTGCGGCTAGAGCCAATGCGCTCGCCTACCTGCTCTGCACTTAAAGAGTCATGACTCTCCCTGAACACCGCAACAATTTTTTCCAGTGTAATCTGGTCGATCCCTTTGGGTAGAGCTTCAAGTTTAAGGCTGCTGTTTTTGCTCTCTCTGTGACGCGAGAGCAGTTGATCAACATCTTGCTGGGAAAGTTCGTTAGCTTGATTTGAAAGGGTTTTTTTATGAGATCTGTACTGGTTTAAGGCGCCAGAGAGGCGATCAAACACTAAGGGTTTCAGAACATAGTCAAACACACCCAGACGCAGTGCCTCGGATAGGCTATCCACCTCTTTAGCGGCTGTGATCATGATGACGTCGGTTTGTGAGTCCCCTGAACGCAGAGTTTTAAGAAGATCTAAACCGCTTCCGTCAGGGAAGTGGATGTCTAACAGCACAAGATCCGGCTGAAAAACATCGAGCATATCTTG
Source organism: Marinobacterium sp. xm-d-564 (assembly GCF_013283345.1). Taxonomy (NCBI): domain Bacteria; kingdom Pseudomonadati; phylum Pseudomonadota; class Gammaproteobacteria; order Oceanospirillales; family Oceanospirillaceae; genus Marinobacterium; species Marinobacterium sp. xm-d-564. The sequence goes on from NZ_WBYO01000007.1 coordinate 92,136, forward strand.
TGCGTCTCGGGTTGAGTGGCTAATGCCTATGACGTCAAAGCCATCGATGCGCTCTACAAAACGTCGCTGAATCTCAGCAATCTGTGGATCATCTTCAGCAATCAGTATTTTCAATGTATCAGACATCCTTGCCACTCCTTGGTAGATAGAGGGTAAAACGGCTTCCGCCTGAGTGTGAGGTTTCTACAGTAATGTGGCCACCTAGGGCTTCTATGGTCTCTTGCACTAAAAATAGTCCGATGCCACGACCTTCGCCTTTGCTGCTGACCCCTGAGGTAAATAGGTTGTTGATCTTGTTGGGATCAATACCCTCGCCGTCATCTTCGACTTCAATAATGATATCCGAGCCCATATCGGTCATTGATAGGCGCACCTCTTCGGAGTGGGCCGAAAGTGAGGCATCAAAAGCGTTATCAATTAGGTTGCCGATTAACGTCACCATCTGCTGTGATTCAATATGAGACGGAAGTTGGTGAAGCTGTGAACCCTCATCAATCTCAAGTGTCAGCCCTAGTTCATTCGCGCGATTGAATTTTCCGAGTATACAGCCTGCTACGACCGGATCTGCCACCGACTCTTTTAGCCAGGTTAACAGCTCCTGGTGCTCCTTAGTCTCCTGTCCAATAAGATCGAGCGCTTCCTGCTTGGCATCTAAACTAATGAGACCTGCAATGGTGTGTAGTTTATTGGCGTATTCGTGTGCTTGTGAACGAAGGGCTTCAGCATACTGGCGAATGCGGGTTAGCTTTCGGCTCACCTCAGTCAACTCATCTTTCGGGCGGAAACTGGCAACCACACCCACCACCTGGTCCTCTTTCACGATGGGTAATCGGTTAATGATCAATTGTCGGCCGTTGACGAGAGTCTCTCGATCGTACTCGGCTTCACCGGTCTCAAGCAGCATGGGCATTCTTGAATCGGGAAGTACCTCACTGAGTGGGCGTCCTGAAACATCTTGATCATCAATCCCGAGTGTTCTTAGTGCTGCTCGGTTAAAGGTGGTGATTTCACCTTTTGAGTTAATGGAGATGATCCCCTCTCGAACCGACTCCAGCGTGGCGTTTCGCTCTAGGAATAGGGCAGCGATCTCGTGAGGTTCAAGGTCAAAAATGGCAGACCTAAAACGGCGTGCAATCCACATGGCCAACATAATCGACACCAAGAGTAGGGCAAAGGTGCCAACGATGACGGTGCCTTGATAGTTAAATATGGTCTGGTCGATGGTTTTGGTTAAATAACCGACCGAAACCACGCCGACGATCTTGCCCTGATCATCCAGCACGGGTGTCTTGCCTCGGATTGACTCCCCAAGGCTGCCAACGGCTTTAGAGATGTAACTTTCACCAAGTTCCAGTGCGCGATAGTTATCACCACCCACCATCGGTTTGCCGATGCGTTCTGGTTTTGGGTGAACGAGACGTATGCCGTCGATATCACCAATTGAGATGAAACTGGCGTCGGTTGCTAATCTGAGGTCGGCTACAATGGCTTGGACCGCGTCACTATCACTGCGACTGACAGCGTCGCGAATAGAGGGGGTTTGAGAGATCATTGACGAGAGCTGCAGGGCGCGTTGACCGATCTGATCTTCGAGTGAATCCGCTAGATATCTTAGGGTGAAAATTCCCAACACAATCGCCTGCGTCAGGATCAATAGACTGACCAGTAGTGTTAAGCGGGTGCTGATTTTAAGGCGAGGTGCTTTCATCCCTGTGCTCTTATCATTTTTGTTGTCGCAATGATGCCACGATGCTTGATAAAAATCAGTCACTTCGTGGCTAACCATTGGGTTTTAAGCCGGATCAGGGTGGAGACTGGTTGGTTAGATCTGTATAATACTGCCCTTCAATTGAAACGCGCTTCGACTGAGTCGTTCGCACATAACTTACGTGGCCTGTCGTATGGGTCACCACTGAGCACTAGGATCTATAAATGCCTGTTATTACTCTTCCTGATTCAAGTAAACGTGAATTCGATCAGCCACTGTCTGTCTTTGATCTGGCGTCTGATATCGGCCCAGGTCTAGCGAAAGCTACCCTTGCTGGTCGAGTGAATGGTGAATTGGTTGATACCTCTTTTGTCATCGAGGCGGATGCAGACGTCTCTCTTATCACGGCGCGCGATGAAGAGGGTGTCGATATCATTCGTCACTCAACTGCGCACTTGATGGCGATGGCTGTTCAAGATCTTTTTCCTGGTGCTCAAGTGACGATTGGTCCAACGATCGATGACGGTTTCTACTACGATTTTGCTTATGAGCGTCCATTTACGCCAGAAGATCTAGAGAAGATCGAAAAGCGCATGGCGGAACTGGCTAAGTCGAATCTTCCTGTTGAGCGCTCAGTTATGAGCCGTCCTGACGCAGTGAAAATGTTTGAAGCGATGGGCGAGAAGTACAAGGTTGAGATCATTGAATCGATTCCTGGTGAAGAGGATCTCTCGTTCTACAAGCAGGGTGATTTCATCGATCTATGTCGTGGCCCACACGTGCCTAATACGGGCCACCTAAAAGTTTTCAAACTGATGAAAGTGGCTGGCGCTTACTGGCGCGGTGACGTTAAAAACGAGCAGCTAACTCGTATCTACGGCACAGCTTGGGGTGACAAGAAAGACCTTAAAGCCTACTTGCACCGCCTTGAAGAGGCAGAGAAGCGTGACCACCGTAAACTCGGTAAGCAGTTGAATCTGTTCCATCTTCAGGAAGAAGCACCAGGTATGGTGTTTTGGCATCCGAATGGCTGGACTCTTTGGCAGGCAGTGGAACAGTACATGCGTGAACAGCAGCGCAAACGTGGCTACCAAGAGATCAAGACACCGCAGGTGGTTGAACGTACTCTGTGGGAAAAATCAGGTCACTGGGATAAGTTCCAAGAGCAGATGTTCACGACCCACTCTGAGAGCCGTGACTTTGCCGTTAAGCCGATGAACTGCCCATGTCACATTCAAGTATTCAACCAGGGATTGCGTTCATACCGTGACCTACCTTTGCGTATGGCTGAATTTGGCTCGTGTCACCGCAATGAGCCATCTGGTGCACTGCACGGTATCATGCGTGTTCGTGGCTTCGTTCAAGATGATGGTCACACTTTCTGTGCTGAGGACTCTATTCAATCTGAGGTGGCTGAATTCATCGACTTCCTTCATGAGGTCTACACTGATTTCGGATTCAGCGACATTATTTACAAACTCTCTACTCGACCTGAGCAGCGTGTCGGTTCTGATGAAGTTTGGGATAAAGCTGAAAAGGCGTTGGCTGATGCTTTGGACGCAGCGGGTCTGGATTGGGAAGAACTGCCTGGTGAAGGTGCCTTCTACGGTCCTAAGATTGAATTCTCACTACGTGACTGTCTGGGTCGTGTTTGGCAGTGTGGAACGATTCAGGTCGACTTCTCGATGCCGGGTCGACTCGATGCTCAGTTTGTTAACGAGAAGGGCGATCGTGAAACACCGGTTATGTTGCACCGTGCGATTCTAGGTTCGTTTGAGCGATTTATCGGTATTTTGATTGAGCACTACGCGGGGGCGCTGCCGACTTGGTTGTCTCCAGTGCAGGTTGCCGTCATGAATATCACCGATAAACAGTCAGATTTTGTCAATGAAGTGGTGTCTAAGCTGCAAAATAGCGGCATTAGAGCAATTTCGGACTTGAGAAATGAGAAGATCGGCTTTAAAATCCGCGAGCGCACTCTACAGAAAATCCCTTATCTTCTAGTAATCGGCGATAAAGAAGTTGAATCTGGCAGCGTTGCTGTACGCACACGCACAGGTGAAGATATGGGTGTATTTAGTGTTGAAGACTTTGCTAACTTGTTGATTCAAGAGAATAATCGCAAAGGTCGCAGCGAATAAAAACGCTTTAGGAGAAACTAGCTATCAAGCGTGATAACAAGCGCGGTCAAAAGAATTTGCCGCCAATTAATGAAAATATTCGAGCTCGTGAGTGTCGTTTAATCGGCGCTGACGGAGAGCAGGTTGGTGTTGTAAGCCTTAATGAAGCGCTTCGTGCGGCTGAAGAGGCAGGATTGGATCTAGTACAGATCTCCGATTCCGACCCAATCGTCTGTAAGGTGATGGACTACGGTAAACACCTTTACGACCAGAAAAAACGTGCAAATGAGGCTAAGAAGAAACAGACTCAGATGCAGGTTAAAGAGATTAAGTTCCGTCCAGGGACTGATGTGGGGGATTATCAGGTAAAACTACGCAACCTGATACGTTTCCTAGAAGGTGGAGATAAGACCAAGATTACGATTCGCTTCCGCGGTCGTGAGATGGCGCACCAGGAGCTCGGAATGGAGCTTCTTAATCGAGTTGAAACGGATTTGGCAGACTACGGTACTGTTGAAGCTCGTCCTAAACTTGAAGGTCGTCAGATGGTCATGGTCATAGCTCCTAAGAAAAAGTAGTTGGTTCCAAACTAAGACCTGCCGTGCCATCCAGTATGGTGTTGCAGGTTTTGTTCGTTCCAACAGATAACTAACGAATGCGTGGAGAAAGTAAATGCCAAAGATTAAATCTGTCCGCGGTGCGGCAAAGCGTTTCAAGAAGACTGCTAATGGCTTCAAGCACAAGCAAGCCTTCAAAAGTCACATTCTGACCAAGAAGACTACTAAGCGTAAGCGTCAGCTACGCCCAATGCTTCAGGTACATGCAGCTGACCAGGCTCTGGTTAAGCGCATGCTTCCATACATTTAATTGGTTACGAATAGGATTAAGAAGGAGTTACCATGCCTCGCGTAAAACGTGGTGTACAAGCTCGTGCACGTCATAAAAAAGTATTGAAACAGGCTAAAGGTTACTACGGCGCTCGTAGTCGTGTATTCCGCGTAGCCAAACAAGCTGTCATCAAAGCGGGTCAGTACGCTTACCGTGACCGCCGTCAGCGCAAACGTCAGTTCCGTGCTCTGTGGATTGCTCGTATTAACGCAGCAGCTCGCATCAATGGTTTGTCGTACAGCCGTCTGATCGCTGGCCTTAAAAAGGCTAACGTTGAGATCGACCGTAAGGTACTGGCTGATCTGGCAGTGCATCAGCAAACAGCGTTTACCGCTGTTGTTGAAAAAGCAAAAGCAGCACTAGCCTAAGACAATCGTCACCCTAGGGTGATGAATTGATCGACTCAGATAGGGGAAGGGTGCTCGCTCTTCCCCTATTTTTGTATTTGGACCCAGAGAGTGGAGCCGTAAATGGAAAATCTTGACGCCCTGTTGGCGGAAGGAAAAGCCGCTGCTGAAGCAGCGAGCGATGTAAAAACTTTAGACGAAGTTCGTGTTCAGTACCTAGGTAAGAAGGGGCACCTTACCCAGCTATTGAAAGGGCTTGGTAAACTATCTAACGAAGAGCGTCCTGCTGCAGGTGCACGCATCAACGTGGCCAAAGAGGCGCTGTCCGATGTGCTGAATGCGCGTAAGAGCCTACTCGAAAATGCTGCACTTGAAGCGAAGTTGGCTGCAGAGAAGGTGGATGTCACGCTTCCTGGTCGTCAGCCAGAGTTGGGTGGCCTGCACCCAGTGACAAAAACGATGGATCGTATTGAAGCTTTCTTCAGTCGCATCGGTTACTCGGTAGAAGAGGGGCCTGAGATCGAAGATGATTACCACAACTTCGAAGCGCTCAACATTCCATCGCACCACCCAGCGCGTGCGATGCACGATACCTTCTATTTTGACGCTCACCGTCTGTTAAGAACCCACACTTCTCCAGTACAGGTTCGTACGATGGAGGCGCAGAAGCCGCCTATTCGTATTATCTGTCCAGGTCGTGTCTACCGTTGTGACTATGACCAGACCCACTCACCAATGTTCCATCAGGTTGAAGGTTTGATCATCGATAAGAACATCAGCTTTGCAGATCTTAAAGGTACGCTTGAACAGTTCTTACGTGAATTCTTTGAAGAGGATGTGCGTGTGCGTTTCCGTCCTTCCTACTTCCCATTTACTGAGCCTTCTATTGAAGTCGATATCGATCGCGGTGATGGTAAATGGCTAGAAGTACTAGGCTGTGGCATGGTTCATCCAAAAGTACTTGAGATGTCGGGTATCGACTCTGAAGAGTACACCGGATTTGCCTTTGGTATGGGGGTTGAGCGTTTCGCAATGCTGCGTTATGGCGTTGACGATCTACGACTATTCTTTGAAAACGATCTGCGCTTCCTAAGCCAGTTCAACTAATTCAGCCGATAGCAGACGAGAGTATTTAACTATGAAATTCAGTGAACAGTGGTTACGTGAACTGGTTCAGCCTGCCATCGATACGCAGGGTTTAGCGGATCAACTCAGCCTAGCAGGTTTAGAAGTTGATGAGATTGAGTCGGTTGCCAAAGAGTTTTCCGGTGTGGTTGTGGGTGAAGTTCTGAGTGCCGAGCAGCACCCAGATGCCGATAAACTGCGCGTATGTCAGGTAAGCGACGGTAGTGAGACCTTCCAAGTGGTGTGTGGTGCCCCCAACGCCCGTGCTGGAATCAAGACCGCTTTTGCAACGGTCGGTGCCGTTCTACCGGGTAACTTTAAGATTAAGAAAGCCAAGCTACGTGGTGTTGAATCCATGGGTATGCTCTGTGCTGAAGATGAGCTAGGCCTATCGGATGATCATGGCGGCATCATGGAGCTTCCAGCCGATGCTCCAGTCGGTCAGAGTGTCCGTGACTACCTTAATCTTGAAGATATGATCATCGATGTCGATTTGACGCCTAACCGTGGTGACTGCCTAGGTATGGTCGGTATGGCTCGTGAAGTGGGTGTATTGAATAAAGCCGCTGTGGCTGAGATCGATTGCTCTGCTGTTGCAGCAACCATTGGTGATACCGTTTCGATCGAGTTAGAAGCCGCTTCAGCTTGCCCTCGCTACTTGGGTCGTGTCATTCGTGGCATCGATATCAATGCACAGACGCCACGTTGGATGGTTGAGCGTTTAGAGCGTTCTGGCGTTCGCTCTATCGATCCTGTTGTCGATGTTACCAACTATGTGTTGCTTGAGTTAGGGCAGCCAATGCACGCTTTTGATCTGAATAAGATTGAAGGTGGTATTCGTGTTCGCATGGCCGAGCAGGGCGAAGCGCTAACACTGCTTGATGGCAGTGAGATTAAGCTGAACGCTGATACGCTAGTGATTGCCGATCACAATAAAGCAATTGCGATGGCGGGCATCATGGGGGGCGGTAACTCTGAAGTCTCTGAAGAGAGTAAAGATATTCTGCTTGAGTGTGCCTACTTTGACCCTATCGCGATTGCAGGTCGCGCACGAAACTATGGTCTGCATACGGATGCATCCCACCGTTACGAACGTGGTGTTGATTGGCAGTTACAGGCGCGTGCTATTGAGCGTGCGACAGCCTTGCTGATTGATATTGTCGGTGGTGAGGTTGGTCCGGTTATCCAGGCTGTATCTGAAACGAACTTGCCGAAGCCGGTCGCACTTGAACTGCGTCACCAGCGTGTCACTGATATGTTGGCACTTGAAATTCCAGCGGCAGAGATCGAAGAGATCCTAACGCGTCTAGGTCTTCAGTTGCGTGCTAATGGCGATGGCTCATGGATGGTTGCGGTTCCTAGCTACCGTTTTGATATCAGCATCGAAGTTGATCTGATTGAAGAGATTGCACGCGTTTACGGCTACAACAATCTGCCGTCTAACACACCCCGTGCCGAGCTTCCTCTGCCCTCAATCAAAGAGTCGAAACTAACGGCAAGCACCCTGCGTCGTCATTTGGTCTCTCGTGGATACCAAGAGGCGATTACCTACAGCTTCATCGAAGCGGGTCTAGCAAAACAGTTTGACGATCAGAATGAAGCGGTAGCGCTTGCTAACCCTATCTCTGCTGAAATGGCGGTTATGCGTACCACTATCTGGCCAGGTCTCTCTAAAGCCGTTGCTTATAACCAAGCGCGTCAACAGAGTCGAGTGCGTCTGTTTGAGATTGGTCAGTGCTTCATTGCCAATGGCGATGAGCTTGATCAAGAGAACAGCCTAGCGGGTATTATTTCGGGTAACCGTTCACCAGAATCGTGGATGGGTAAGAGCGACAAGGTCGATTTCTTTGATATCAAAGGTGATCTGGAATCCTTGTTTTCTTTGGGTGGCGATGCGAGCCAGTTTAAGCTGGTTGCCGATACTCACCATGCCCTTCACCCAGGTCAGTCAGCTCGCATTGAGAAAGCGGGCGTGACAGTGGGTTGGGTTGGTGCGATGCACCCAAGCTTACAGAAGAGCTTAGATCTTGCAGGTCCAGTCTATCTATTCGAGATGAAGCTATCATCTCTGTTGGAAGGGCGTCTACCTCGTTTTGCATCCCTCTCTAAATTCCCAGAGTCACGTCGTGATTTAGCGATGGTGATCGGTGCAGAGGTGAGCTTTGACTCGGTTCGTTCTATTGCGCAGTCAGAGGGCGGTGAATTCCTAAAAGAGGTCATCCTATTTGACGTATATACCGGCCAAGGTATTGAAGATGGACAAAAAAGTCTTGCTCTTGGCTTGACCTGGCAGCACCCATCGCGCACTCTTAACGAAGAAGAGATCAATGCATCAGTGCAAGCGGTCGTTGAAAAACTGACCTCTGATCTAGGTGCAGTATTGCGAGATTAAGCCTAATAAAGGGGTTTGGTATGAGTGCGTTAACCAAAGCGGATATGGCAGAGCGTCTTTTTGAAGAACTCGGTCTAAACAAACGCGAAGCGAAAGAGATGGTTGAATCGATGTTCGATGAGATCAAAGAGAGTCTTTCGCATAACGAGCATGTCAAACTCTCGGGTTTTGGTAATTTTGATCTACGCGATAAGCGACAGCGTCCTGGACGTAACCCTAAGACGGGTGAAGAGGTGCCTATCTCTGCCCGTCGAGTGGTAACCTTCCGTCCGGGGCAAAAGCTTAAAGAGCGAGTAGAGCTGCATTCAGCTAAGCAACAATAATGTCGAGCGATCTTCCTACCATCCCAACCAAGCGTTACTTTACGATTGGTGAAGTCAGCAAGTTGTGTGATCTAAAGCCTCATGTGCTTCGCTACTGGGAGCAAGAGTTCGAACAAATTGAGCCGGTTAAACGCAGTAATCGCCGCTACTATCAGCACCAAGACATTCTTCTGATTCGTGAAATCAAGGGCCTTCTCTACGAACAAGGCCTTACTATTGCTGGAGCAAAACAGTATCTGACAGCAGGTAATACACACGATGATCAAGGGCGGTATAAGCAGTTGATTCGCCAATCGATTACCGAGCTGGAAGATATTCTTAAATCGATGAGAATTAACGCCAACTAGGCTTTAAACCCGAAAGCGCATCCTGTAACATGCGCGCCAAGTTTCCGGAATGTAGCGCAGCCTGGTAGCGCACCTGCATGGGGTGCAGGGGGTCGGAGGTTCGAATCCTCTCATTCCGACCATACAAACACAAAGGGCCACCCGTTAGGGTGGCCCTTTGTGTTTCTGGTGACTGGCTTTAGCCTGTCATCCGCTGTTGGCTTAAATGGACCCTCTGGAAAACGCTCATAAAGCCGATGACAGACTGAAGTCAGTCACGTCGCAGGCGATCAAAGCGCGGCCCCGAAGGGGCGAAATACAGGGATCTGTTTCGTAATCCTCTCATCTCAAATTCGCGACTTTTCGCTGTGCTCAAAATCGCTCCAACAGGAAATTAGCCACCCGTTAGGGTGGCCCTTTGTGTTTTCCGGTGACTGGCTTTAGCCTGTCATCCGCTGTCCGGTTAATTGGGTTGTCTGGAAAACGCTCATAGAGCCGATGACAGACTGAAGTCAGTCACGGAGGCTTCGAGACAAGCTGATGAGTTGTTCTTCTAGCACCTTACGCACCTCATCACTTATATCGTCCAACAGGCGTCTATTGATCTCGACAGACAGCCACTTAGCGGATCCCTCCTTGAAGGCGATCTCAAAGTGTTCAGACGCTTTGTTGACGTCTTTAGCAACGACTCTTCCAGTGAGGTAGTAGTAGCCTAGATTCCAGTGCGCGAAGGCGTGTTTTTTGGAAGCTGCGCCTTGGTATAGCTTAAACGCTCTCTCCCAATCGATCTCGGTACCTTCCCCGTTTTCGACCATCTGCGCTAAGTTGAACTGTGCGTTGGGTCCGCCTTTTTCAGCGGCTTGTGAAATGAGCTGATAGGCCAGTGCTGTCTGTTTCGGTACGCCAGGGTGTCCCTCCCGGTACATCTTTCCCAATCGAAAGGTTGCACCATTAAAGCCGGCCTCCGAGGCGCGTTTGAAATAGGATTCAGCCTTAACAGGATCTTGTTCCAGCCCTTTACCAAACAGATACATATAACCAAACAGAAAATTGCCTCTGGGGTCTTCATTGAGCTGAAGATCACGAGCACCGGCGATAGCTTCTGAATACTGTTCACTGAACAGTGCTTGCCAGGTCTCCCTGAAACTGGCGGCTTGAAGAGGAGTGGTGAGAAGCAGAAATGCAACAGCGATCAGTTTCATCATTAGCTTAGCTCCCAGAACGCTTCAATCAATGGGTTTTTTAAGCTACGTGTTAGTGTAAATAGTCCGATCTCATAGGGTTTTAGAGCGGGTTGTACATCCAGTATTCTGATTCGCTCGACCAGTGGACTGTTATCCAAAACAATTTTGGGCACGACACCAATGCCGAACCCCAAGCTCACCATGCTGACGATCGCCTCGTTACCTGCAACCTGAGCATAGATATTGGGTGTGATGCCTTGCTCGTTTAACCAGTCGTCGACCCGACTTCGAGCAACACCCGCTTCAGAGAGAATCATAGGGGTGCTCTGCCAATCCTCAACGCTTTGTGGTGAGCTGTTGGGTAAGTTGGGTTGTGCCTCTGCCGGTGCAATAAATACTAAGGGAGATTGGGTAATCGGTTTAAATGAGAGGCTTTTGCTCAGGTTGTCGGGTTGAGCGGCAATGGTGATCTCCTCTATACCCTCTTGGATACGTGCAATGGCGCGATCAGGGTCCCCTGTATGAAGCTTAATCTCGATATGCGGATGTACTTGGCGAAAGCGGTTTAACAATTCGTACAGGAAGCTGTAACTAGCTGTTACCGAGCAGTAGATACTGATCTCACCGCTGAGCTGTCCTGTTTTGTCCGTCAATTCGCTGCGAATAATATTCCACTGACTGTAAGTTTCGCGGGCGTACTGTAGAAAGCGTTGCCCCTCTTGGGTAAGAACTACAGTCCGATTATCACGTTTGAACAGTTCTACGCCCAGCTCCTCTTCGAGTTGGCGAATGTTTCGAGAGAGGGCTGATAGACTGACATGGCACTCTTCACTGGCCCGTCCAAAGTGCAGAGTGTCGGCCAATGCTAAAAACTGTTTCAGATTCTTTAAATTCATGGGGGTAGTCTATCTAAATTGTCTATTGTTGCGCAAATCGGGATGTTGTGTTGCAAATATATCAATTTAAGAAACTATTGGTTTTGCTTATAATCTGCCCACTTTGATTAGAACTCTAGTCAGTTGTCCGTGTCGTTCAACGACGCACCTCCCAATTAAATTAGGATCTGTTTAGCATGGCTAACTACTTCAATACACTGCCACTACGTGAGCAGCTAGCGGAACTGGCTAAGTGCCGTTTCATGGATATGTCTGAATTTGCTGATGGCGTTGAAGCGCTTAAAGGCAAAAAAATGGTTGTAATAGGTTGTGGTGCGCAAGGCCTTAACCAGGGTCTTAACCTACGCGACTCAGGCCTAGATGTCTCTTACGCTCTGCGTCCTGAAGCGATTGCTGAAAAGCGTCAGTCATGGAAAAACGCAACGGACAACGGTTTCACTGTTGGTACTTACGAAGAGCTTATTCCTACTGCAGACGTCGTACTTAACCTAACTCCAGATAAGCAGCACACAGCCGTTGTTAACTCGGTGATGCCTCTGATGAAAGAGGGCGCTTGCCTATCTTACTCACACGGTTTCAACATCGTTGAAGAGGGTATGCAGATCCGTGACGACCTAACCGTTATCATGGTTGCACCTAAGTGTCCTGGTTCAGAAGTACGTGCTGAGTACGTGCGTGGCTTCGGTGTACCTACACTGATCGCGGTTCACGAAGATAACGATCCTAAGGGTGAAGGTCTAGCACTGGCTAAAGCTTACGCTGTAGGTACTGGCGGTCACAAAGCGGGCGTTCTAATGTCATCGTTCATCGCAGAAGTTAAGTCTGACCTTATGGGTGAACAGACTATCCTTTGTGGTATGTTGCAGACTGGTTCGATCCTATGTTTCGACAAGATGGTTGAAGAGGGTATCGACGCTGGTTACGCATCTAAGTTGATTCAGTACGGTTGGGAAACCATCACTGAAGCACTTAAGTACGGCGGCGTTACCAACATGCTAGACCGTCTATCTAACCCAGCTAAGATCAAGTGTTTCGACCTTGCTGAAGAGCTAAAAGTGATCATGCGTCCGCTTTACAACAAGCACCAGGATGACATCATCGACGGCACTTTCTCACGTGTCATGATGGAGGATTGGGCGAACGATGACGCTAATCTTCTTAAATGGCGTGCAGAGACTGCAGAGACTAACTTCGAGAAGACTCCAGCAGGCGACGTAGAGATCTCTGAGCAAGAGTACTTCGACAAAGGCATCCTTATGGTTGCTATGGTCAAAGCAGGTGTTGAGCTTGCATTCGAAACAATGACGGCTGCTGGTATCATCGCTGAGTCTGCGTACTACGAGTCACTTCACGAGACTCCACTAATCGCAAACACTATCGCTCGTAAGAAGCTTTACGAAATGAACGCAACAATCTCTGATACTGCAGAGTACGGCTGTTACCTATACAACCACGCGTGTGTGCCGCTACTAGGTGACTTCATGAAGGGCATCAAATCAGACGTGATCGGTAAAGGCCTAGATCTTGACGACAACGGCGTAGATAACGCTCGTCTAATCGAAGTTAACGCTGCACTACGCGCTCACCCAGTTGAAGCGATCGGTACAGTTCTTCGTGGCCACATGGCTGACATGAAGAAGATCGTTTAATTTTAGATAAAATTTAAACGACTCAAAGCCGAGTGCCTCGCAAGGAGTACTCGGCTTTATGCTTTTTATAAACTCTATTTGTTGATTAGGAATCCCCATGTCGACATCCATTCACATTGAAAACCTTGACGTAAACTTTGATGAACGCTTTGACCTTAAAGGGGTCGATTGGACCATTGAGCCCAATCAGCATTGGGTCATCACCGGTACCAATGGTTCTGGTAAGTCGGCGCTTGCAGCGGTGTTAGCAGGGTTTGGTGATGCATTGAATGGATCCATAGAGGGAGTCCCAAATAGAGTTGGACTCGTTTCATTCGAAGCTCAGGCAGAGTTGATCAAACAGGAGCTTAAAAAGGATGACGCCGATATTTTAGATGTCATCTCAGAAGGAACCCCCGTTCGGGAAATGATCTTTGAGCATTGTGAAGATCAACTGTTAGCGGCTGAATTAGTCGAGCAGTTCGGTTTGTCGCCGCTGTTGGATAGAGCATTCCGCAAGCTTTCGACCGGTGAGAGCCGCAAGATGATGTTGGTCCGTGCGTTGGCCAATAACCCAGAGCTTCTTATTTTAGATGAGCCATTTGATGGGTTAGATGCTGATACGCTTGCGATGCTGCAGCAGCATTTAGCCAGCATCATTGATACCACGCCGATGATACTGGTGTTAAACCGCTTCGACGAAATGCCTGATTTTATTACTCATGTTGCCTACATGGAGAAGGTGGGTAACGATGCGGGACGTCTAGCATTTCAGGTCGATCGCAGCGATGAATCGGCTTATGCAGAGCTATACCAACTGCTTCACTTGAAAACGACAGATCTAGAGGTTCCACCGGCGGATCCTGCTAACCCGCTTCCAGAACTGAATCCGAATGATCCACTGGTCAAACTGACCGATATCTCGATCAAATACAGTGATGCAGTAATTGTTGAGGGCTTCAACTGGACGATAAATCCTGGCCAACATTGGCAACTGAGCGGTCCAAACGGCAGTGGTAAAACAGGTGTGCTCTCATTGATTACTGGCGATCACCCGCAGTGTTACGTCAACGACATCTTTGTGTTCGGTTTTCAGCGCGGTAACGGCGAGAGTATCTGGCAGATTAAGCAGTTTATTGGTTATGTGTCGACCGCACTGCAATGGGAGTATCGTGTCAGCATCAGTTGTAAAAATGTCATTATCTCGGGCTTCTTTGACAGCATTGGTATGTACACCAAATCAACCGATAATCAGAAGATGATTGCCGATCAGTGGCTTGCACTGCTGGGTATGCAGGATCGCGCCGATGTGCCGTTCAACAAGCTCTCTTACGGTGATCAGCGACTCTTGTTGATTGCGCGCGCCATGGTAAAACATCCACCGCTATTAATTCTGGATGAGCCCTGTCTAGGGCTAGATGATATGAACCGACAGTTGGTATTGGCTCTGATTGAGAAGATCTGTGAGGGTAACGAGACGACCGTCTTGTATGTAAACCACCACGCTGAAGATCAAATCAAAGGGATAGAGCACTTTATGGCGATGCAGAAACGCCAATCCTAATCCGTTAACGAACCACCCATAGTGCAATGAGTAGTGCGGTTGGAATAAGATTTTTAGTAGTTATTGACGGTCCAATATACCTGTGTACGCAATGTTTCTTAAGAGTGGGGATTAAATGAAATATCCAGAAGCCCGCGAATGCGCTGTAACAAAGCTTGTGATGATAGTCCTTTCTTACACACCACGGTAGCACCAGCACTGTAGGTAATTCTCTCCATTTCTGGATCAGCGTGTGAAGACAGAACAAAGACAGGTATTTTATATTCACTCAAATCATGGCGAATATAACGGGTAATCTCGATACCGTTCATTGCATACATGACAATGTCGACAACCACTAAATCTGGCAATTGACCGGTGTCACTCAATTTTTGAAGCGCCTGTTCGCCACTGTTTGCGATACTCACTTCAGCCAGTGTATCTAGGGCTCCACTGATGAAATCTTGAGAAAATTCATCGTCTTCAACTATAAGTATTCTTGGCTTTCGGGTGTCATCTGTCATTGTTCTATCTACTTTATCCTATAGATTTATCCTAGCACTGATTGAATCAGTTCAATACAGCACAGATCATGTTTCTGGTATAAATAGTAAAAATTTAGAATATGAGTCTCTTCTAATGAGTAATCAGATTAGTGTTTTTAGTACCCCTGATATAAAGGATCTACCTGAGGATATCCGTGATCTTATTTTAACGGTTCAGGAAAAGTCCGGTTTTGTTCCTAATGTTTTTCTGGCATTGGCTAGGAGGCCAGACGAGTTCCGTGCGTTCATTGCTTATCACGATGCGCTTATGGAGCGGGAATCGGGGCTGACAAAGGCTGAGCGTGAGATGATTGTGGTAGCCACTAGTAGTCTTAATCAGTGCCAATACTGTGTTGTTGCGCACGGCGCAATTTTGAGAATACGTGCGAAAAATCCATTGATTGCCGATCAGATAGTCGCTAATTACCGTAAAGCAGATATTACTGAACGCCAGCGCGCTATGTTGGACTTTGCCATGAAGGTAGCTCAATCAGCTAATGAGGTCGGTGAGGCAGACTTTGATAGGCTGCATGCTCAGGGGTTCAGTGATGATGATATTTGGGATATCACTTCAATCACAGGGTTGTTTGGCTTCTCTAATCGCATGGCCAATGTCATGAGTTTGCGCCCTAATGATGAATTTTACAGTTTAGGTCGCTAGTAAGGATTGTTATGAAAAAACAGGTAATTGCTTCACTATTTGCTGGCTCTTTAGCCTTTGTTTCAACCGGTGTATGGGCAGAAGATTGTAAGGTTAAAACCTATGTTTCTGCGAGTGAAGAGCTTTCCGAACATGTGGCAGATCTATATGGATTCGAACGTAAGCCCTCATTGGGCTACTTGACGATCACTTGCGTTGATCCTGTGACCTTCGGTTCTTATCAATTTGAGGATCCAAAGGTAAGAGTGTCAGGATCAACAGGAGACGTGGTATTGGAGATGCGTGAGTTTTATGAAGGGATGCGCATCATGTACACGGCTAATTTTCCGTTCACGCATGGTGAGGTGACTCGGTTTAGTGTTGTAACTGATCTCAAAGAGACAGACGCTCAACTCAATCATCAGTTTGAGCAGCGTCTGTTTAATCGCTAACTATTAGCTTAAAGGGACGATCAACACAGGTATTACACTGTGGCTCATGACTTTGCGTGACGTTGAGCCCAATAACATGTGCTGAAGGGTCGCATGGGTCCGTACACCCATGACAATCATATCCGCATTGATCTTGTCAGCTGTATCGATGATGACTTGCCAAGGTGTGCCTTGATCGACGCAGGTGGCAATGTCGCTCGGATTAATGGACCCTTCTGGAACCTCGTCCTCGCAAAACGCTTTGATGCGTTGTTCCACTTTTTCCATCAAACGGGCAGAGCCACTTCTCTCTAACTCATTAAGCTCATCACGATCGATGACATTTTGTAGAACAGCAGCTGCGCCGTCACTGATCTTCTCTACGGCGTGCAAGTAGGTGAGTTTGGCATCGTACAGCTCGGCGAGTTTAACAGCGTGTCGAAACGCAGGGCGTGAGCCATCATTAATGTCTGATGCGTAAAGAATATTGTTTACGGCAGGTAGCATAACACTCTCCAGATTGGGTCTAATGCCTGTACTTTAGAGAGTGTTTAGTAGGGTGTCAGAAAAAGAACATCTTTGTCTGATTTAGAGCAATTTTAAATCGGGATTTTGTCAATTCCATCCGCCACGGTGTCGATTGACTCGTCAATTGGGTCACCGACCACGGGTACAACAGAGATGATTGCCCCACCAACGCGCATAGGTACCGTCACGACTTTAGTAAGTACACAGCCTTGAAGAGTCAGGGCTGCAAGGGATAAGGTAATGAGCTTAATATTCATGCGAGCACTATACCTTAAAAATGCCTATAAAAGTGGCTATGTTCGCAGAGTGCTTAAAGAAAAAATGAACGGTGATAAGAGGTAGTAAATGGTGCCGGCACCAAGAGTCGAACTCGGGACCTACTGATTACAAGTCAGTTGCTCTACCAACTGAGCTATACCGGCACAAAGAGATGGTCGGAGTAGTAGGATTCGAACCTACGACCCTCTGCTCCCAAAGCAGATGCGCTACCAGGCTGCGCTATACTCCGACGAGGAGTGAGAAAAAGTGGTCGGAGTAGTAGGATTCGAACCTACGACCCTCTGCTCCCAAAGCAGATGCGCTACCAGGCTGCGCTATACTCCGACTTTTTCTCTTGTTGAGTAAAGTTGGCTCCTCGAGCTGGACTCGAACCAGCGACCAATAGATTAACAGTCTACTGCTCTACCAACTGAGCTATCGAGGAACTGTTTGCTCAACTGAGGGCGCATATACTAATTACGGGGCGGACCTTCGTCAAGCGCTCATTTGAACTTTTTCCTACTATTTCTTCAGGTATAATCTTTCGAATAAATAATAAGTTAGCTGACACCTCTGTTAGTCCACAAAGAGTACAAAAAATGACCAGAATTCCAGGAAAAGATGCCCCGCTTGAAGAGTCGATCGAGCGCATGAGTCAGGGGCTGAAGGATCTTGGTTTTGACATAGAGGAGGTGAGTTGGCTCAATCCTGTGCCTCACGTCTGGTCACTGCATATTCGTGATCGTCACTGCCCACTATTATTTACTAACGGTAAAGGGTCTACTCCTGAAGCTTGTCTTGCCAGTGCGCTGGGCGAGTTCTATGAACGATTGAGTACTAATTACTTTTTTGCCGATTACTTTTTCGGTCAAGACATTTCCGATCGTGAGTTTGTTCACTATCCCAATGAGCGCTGGTTCCCAGCCTCTGCCGGTCAGTGGCCAGAAGGCCTGCTGGATCAAAACAGCCGAAATCACTACGACCCTGATGAGGAGCTCAGTGCCGATATGTTGGTAGACCTAAACTCGGGTCGAGCTGATAGGGGTGTGTGCGCTTTACCCTTTGTTCGTCAGTCGGATAAACAGACAGTCTGGTTTCCAGTCAATGTGTTGGAGAATCTCTATGTCTCCAATGGTATGGCTGCCGGCAATAATCTCTTTGAAGCGCGCGTTCAAGCGCTGTCTGAGATTTTTGAGCGTCATATAAAGAACACCATTATCTCCAGTGGTATTACACTGCCGCGCATTCCGGCTAAGGTGATTGCACAATATCCTCGCATCGAAGCATCCATCAAAGCACTGCGTGTTCAAGGATTTTTGGTTGATGTGCGTGACGCCTCTCTTGGAGGAAAATACCCTCTGG
Organism: Marinobacterium sp. xm-d-564; assembly: GCF_013283345.1. Lineage (NCBI taxonomy): Bacteria > Pseudomonadati > Pseudomonadota > Gammaproteobacteria > Oceanospirillales > Oceanospirillaceae > Marinobacterium > Marinobacterium sp. xm-d-564. The sequence goes on from NZ_WBYO01000007.1 coordinate 110,380, forward strand.
TCAATGTCACGCTGTTTAATCGCAATGATGGTGGCTGTTTCGCTTCATTTGGTGCTCACCCTAAGTTTGAGGTGGCACTGGAGCGAACCGTCACTGAGTTGTTGCAGGGTAGGGCTTTGGACTCTCTGAACGATTTCCCGCACCCAACCTTTGATATTGATGAGGCGGCGGAACCGCAAAATTTAGAGACGCACTTTATCGACTCCAGTGGGGTTGTCGCATGGGATATGTTCGCCGATGAGCCTGATTACCCCTTTACCGAGTGGAATATAGAGGGCAGTTCGGAGGATGAGTTTGACGAGCTCTGTCGAATTATTCATGGCGTAGATTTACAGATCTATATTGCCGACTATCAACACCTAGGGCTCGATTGTTGCAGGATTTTGGTCCCAGGGATGTCAGAGATCTATCCTGTTGATGAGTTAATTTGGCGAAACAATAATCTAGCAGTGCCTCTGCGATCACGACTGTTATCACCCGCTCAGCTTGATCAGGAGATGGCGTTGGATCTGTTGGAAGAGTTAGAGCAGGGTGGATTTGATGATCAACAGCGTCTTGCTGAGCTGTTAGGGTTCGCAACGGATTCTGGTTCGCCCTGGGATCGCGTTCGCATTGGGGATATTAAGTTCAAGCTCGCGCTTAAGTCAGGCGAGTTGGAATTAGCACTAGAGCAAGTTGACTGGATGTTAAACTTTGGTCACCTAACAGGCGATGAGATTAAATTGCACCGCTGTCTTTCTGAATTGATACGATTAGAGATAGATTCCAATCGTGAGCGAGAACAGTATGAACGTCCATTGGTTGCGCTCTATGGTGAAGCGCTATACCAAGAAGCTCTGGCTAATATTGCTGGAGAGAAGCTGTTCGATGCTCTGTCCGGGCTTGATGAGACACTCTCTAACCTAAACACTCATCACTCGCTGCTAACAGTCTATAAGCGTTTGCATGATGTGAAGTCAGGTTCTTATGAAAAACGGTATTAAGACAATAGGGACAGTCATTACACTTGCGGTCGCAGGGGCTCTGTTTAGATGCTAGTTTTAATGTGTGATTGTCCCTTGGCTGTCTAGTTCGATTCCTATTATTAGCAGCACAATTCAGCACCCGCAGTGGGTGCTTTTTTTTGCCACAAAAAAGGCCAGCATCCGCTGACCTTTTATCCTCTGGGCAGTTAACCCTTATCGACCATTAACCTGCGATCAGTGAGCCTACAAAAATTAGGGCGGGTGAAATTGCGATCAGTAGAAAGACTAGATCCAGTGCCCATACAGTTGCCGGTGTGTGATCTTTTGAAATAGCAGCCATTTGCTTGCTCCTTCTGTTTGTTTGGTTAACTGTAGATTACGCCTTTCTAATATAGGCGCATTGATATGTGTCAAAAGATTCATTTGTCTTCAATTTGTAACAAAACGCTGAAATAATTCTGTCATCTTATGAAGGAGTATTTTATGCGCGTTGGTATCAATGGGTTTGGTCGAATGGGCCGTCTGACAGCTCGTGTACTGTTTGATAGTGCGGATGTGGAGATCGTTCAGATAAACGACCCTGCCGGGGATGCGGAAACCTTGGCTCACCTTATGAATTTCGATTCAGTTCACGGACGTTGGAGCAGAGAGGCACTTCCCGTTGATGGTGGCATGCAGGTGGCAGATCAGTTCATTGCCGTTAGCTCGAACAAGAGCATTGAAGAGACCTGCTGGAGTGGCTGTGACCTAGTCATAGAGGCGTCAGGGAAGTTCAAATCAAAAGAGGCACTTCAGCCCTACCTTGATCAAGGGGTTAAGCGTGTCGTTGTCACTGCGCCGGTCAAGCAAGAGGGTGTGCTGGACTGTGTCATGGGGGTGAATGATGACCTATTTGATCCTGAGCAGCATCGAATTGTGACAGCCGCCTCATGTACTACCAACTGTCTAGCACCTGCGGTGAAGGTAATTCATGAGAATTTAGGTATTAAACACGGTTCTATGACGACTATTCATGATATTACCAATACCCAGACTATTATTGATGCTCCGCACAAAGATCTGCGTCGTGCTCGCTCTTGTGGTACCAGTTTGATTCCCACCACAACCGGTTCGGCGACGGCCATTACGCATATATTCCCAGACCTAAAAGGGAAATTGAACGGCCACGCGATACGTGTACCTCTAACCAATGCATCGATTACAGACTGTGTCTTTGAGGTCAACAGAGCGACCAGTGTTGAAGAGGTTAATCAGTTGCTTAAAGCCGCATCTGAGAGCTATTTAGCAGGGATCCTGGGCTATGAAGAGCGTCCGTTAGTTTCAATCGATTACAAAACGGATCCTCGGTCGAGTGTCGTCGATGCGCTCTCGACCATGGTGGTTAACGACACCCAGGTGAAGCTCTACCTTTGGTATGACAATGAGTGGGGCTACGCGAATCGTACTGCGGAGCTGGCCCGTAAAGTCGGCTTGGCTTAGTAATTAGGGGCTAGTTGGAGTGGTCTTAAAAAGGCCGCGACGCCAATCCAGGTCCAGTGACTGACTTTAGTCTGTCATCTGCACTATCATTTGGCACTATTTTGTAGAGCGGATGACAGGCTGAAAGCCAGTCACCGAGTTTAAGTAGTCCGACCCTAATTGAGTTGCGTAATCTCTTTAAGTTTTTAAAGGAGGCTGCGTGACTCAAATCGCCATTTTTCCCATTCCCGACTGTGTTACCTTTCCTGGCACAGTGTTTCCGTTGCATGTGTTTGAACCCCGTTACCGACAGATGATCAATCACTGTTTGGAGACAGGTATGCCGGTAGCGATTTGTCACACACAAAAAGAGATCAGTCCTGCCAAATCGGGATTGCCTCTGAAAGAGGCGTTGCAGACTAACCAGGCAACCTATCGACCCTACACCGTGTTTAGTGCTGGTCAGTGCGAGCTGATTAAGCAGTTAGATGATGGTCGTCTAGTGGTGGATGTCCATATCGATCAGCGATACTCTTTGGGTCAATCACTGCAGCAGATTCCCTACTCGGTGTATGAGTGTCAACCAATGGCTGATCGTGAGATGACTGAAGATGAGTTGTCAGAAGCAATTGAGTTGGTTGATAAGGTGCGCCATCGTGTATTGGCAATGGTGCAAGGTGATAGCCGAGCGGCCAATAAGTTGAGTGACATTCTGAATCAGGAAGAGTGGTTAACCAAATCGCCACAAGCGTTCAGTTTTGAGTTGTTTGGATTAATTCGATTTGATGCTCACTATTTGCAGCAAGCACTGGAGATGGAGAGTGCGGTAGAGCGACTCAGATTTACATTGGATTTAATGAATCGTTAACCTAGGGAATCTGCGAATAAGTTCCGCATCTTCACTGCGGGACTTGTTCGCAGTTTCCTTACTCCCAAACTTCTCGGATAGGCTCTCCGAAATCGTCGTAAATGACTTTGCGTTTAGGTTTACTCAGTTTTCTCGCTAATTTAGGGCGCTCTTTGATTAAGCGTCTTGCATCGATGGTCTGCAACACACCCTCGCAGGGGGTTCTCGACTCGCGTGGTTTACCGTCATTAAAGACGGGGCGTATCAGCCCTCCGTGCGGAACTCCACTCTGACCCTGTGGAATCTCTTTAACCTCACCACCAGAGCGCAGAAAATCCTGAACTTGCTGTTCAAGCTCGGCGCGGATCTGGGCTTTGGTCTTTTTGTCGAACATGATTCCATCCAAATAGGTCAGCCGTGTATTGTAAGGCTTTGCGCAGTGGTTGGCGATATCTATTGAGTGGCTGGTCTGGCGGATGACAGGCTGAAAGCCAGTCACCGCAGCTCCGTAGCCAAGTCGGTAAACCAGTGACTGGCTTTAGCCTGTCATCTGCCCTTGATGCTTCTGAGATTGTTAGGGTCAGACCATAGGTCATATATGGTCCGTCCCGCGTTATGCAAGATAAAAGTACCAATGGTTAAGGTGAGCTGCAGTCATATATCCGGCTTTTGATGAAGATCTCTTTCTTCTAGCCCCAATGGATTCTGCATACTTC
>NZ_WBYO01000008.1:0-114328 GCF_013283345.1 Marinobacterium sp. xm-d-564
CCGTATGCCCCATAGCTGTGAACTTCCGAGCAAAATGATTTGCTCCACCACAAGCTTCCATAACTACTGTGCAAGGCTGTAAGTTCGATACGTATTGAATAAGCTTCGATCGATTTACCGGCTTTGAATGTATCTTCACCCCTGATCGATCAGCCGCATGTATATGAAAACTCGTTTTCGCCAAATCAATTGCTAGGGTATGCACTTCTGCGTTTGATATAGTCTGCGTCATGGTCCGTCTCCTTTGGATAAAAGTGTGGTAACTAATATCCTGGCACATTGTGATGCCGTTTAAGAAGCGGGACGGACCATCCCATTAGACCCCTTTTTTTTTGGAGCGTTGGAGCGGTCTTGAAAAGGCCGCGATTTTATCGCCTCATCTTCGATAAGGCTCCTACGAAGAGCTTCGCCTCATCTAGGATAAGGCTCCAACAAAGCTCCCTCGACAATGTGGGCTTAAACAAACAAAAAGTTGCGAATCAGCTCTTTACCGCCTTCGGTCGCAAAGGACTCTGGGTGGAATTGAATGCCATGGATTGGATACTCTTTGTGCTTCACACCCATAATCTCAAAAGCACCGCCTTGGCGGATTCGATCGATGTTGGTCAGGTCGTTCTGCTGTAGCTCACCGACAGCTGCAGTGACCTCTAAACAGTCTGGAATCGATTCCGACTCTGCAATTAAAGAGTGGTAGCGCATCACTTCAAGTTGATCGGGGATGTTTTTGAATACACCCTCGGCGTTGTGGGTGATCGGACTGATCTTGCCGTGCATCGGCAGTGGGGCTTTCACCACCTTACCACCAAAACAGTGGACGATGCCTTGCATCCCCAAACAAACACCCATTAACGGTGTCTCTTTACCCAGGCTGGTTATCACATCAGCACAGACGCCAAAGTATTTAGGGTCATCCGGTGAGCCAGGACCGGGCGAGATAATGATTCTGTCAGGATTGGCCTGGCATACTGCCTCAACATCGACCTCATCGTTGCGTTTTACAATGATCTCAAAATTATCCAAGTTGCCTGCGAGTTGCTCAGCTTCCAGAATCTCGCCAATAAACTGGTAGAGGTTGTAGGTGAAGGAGTCATAGTTATCGATGATGTAAACCTTCATGGTTGTCGTATCGGTCACGCCTGTTCCTCCACCATAAATTGATCCAGTACTTTTTTAGTGCCGGCAAACTTTCGACGAATCTCTTCGTACTCATCTTCCGGATTGGAGTCGTAGACATTACCACCACAGGTCTGCACATACGCCTGTTCACCGTTGGCAAAGACCGTACGAATCGGAATGGCAAAGGTACAATCACCATTGAAGGAGAAGTGACCAACTGCACCTCCATAAGGGCCTCGGCCATCCGCCTCCAACTCATCAATGATCGTCATCGCCTCAATTTTTGGCGCGCCGGTTAGTGTGCCGGCCGGGAAGTTGCTGGCCAAAGCAGAGAACATATCGTGCTCGTCAGAGATAATGCCGACAATCTCACTTGAGATGTGTTGAACGTGGCTGAATCGTTTGATGTCCATAAGGTTACGCACTTTAACGGTACCAAAGCGTGCCACTCGACCGATGTCGTTTCGATGTAGATCGACGATCATATTGTGCTCGGCAATCTCTTTAGGGTCGTTAAGAAGGGCGCGTGCTAACTGCTGATCTTCAACGGCATTGGCGCCACGTTTGGTTGTGCCGGCCAGTGGGAAGGTCTCCATCTCACCCTGACGTAAGCGGAAGAGCAGTTCGGGGCTTGCACCAATTAGCTTTTGCTCACCAAACTTAACGTAGTACATCTGCGGCGATGGGTTCACTTCACGTAACTGTTCGTAAATGTTGATAGTGTCACCCTCTAGACGGAAGCGCTTTTTAAAGCCCACTTCCGTCTGGAAAATCTTACCCTCAATGATGTCCTGTTTAACCTTCATCACAGCATCAGCATGATCTTGTTGGGTCATGGTATCGCCGAGGTTGTAGATCTTCAGCGGGCCATTGGCAGGGCAGTCGGAAGCGAGAATCTCATCGACCAGCTCAATGCGGCTATCGGTGTAGTAGAAGTAGAAAACTTCACCGGTCATTTTGTCGAGAATCAGACCGTCTTTAAAGACGCCAAAACGGAAGATATCGAACATCTCGCTGTGTTGTAGGTTCAGTGAGGGTTCAAAGTAGTTCATACAGTCGTAACCGATATAACCGGTCAGACCACCCGCATATTTTCGCGAGATGATGTTTTGCGGAACGATCTCACGTAGAAGGTAGTATGGGTTTTCACTGGCGTAAGACTCGTGGTTGCCCTGGCGATCCTCGATATGAAGGTAGCCTTCGTCGGCCCACAAAATTTGCTCAGGATCAAAACCGATGATGGAGTGGCGTGAGATGTAACTCTCTTCACCCAAAGATTCGAGCATCACGCAGTTATCAAAGCGCTTTTCGATCTTCTTAAACAGTTGGAAAAAATCGATGTCGGCCGCCATTTTGACGTATTGAGGCTTACGGGGAAGCTCAATTTTGGCCGGTTTACGGTTAATCATTCGTTACCTTCTTTGGCTTTCAATGCACGCGATCCGCGCGTCACGGTCGCTATACCTACACCTAGCTGTTTCGCAATTTCACGTTGGGGAACACCATCCTCTAAAAGTCGGAAGATCTGTAATCGTTTACTGATCTCTGTGACTTCACTGGGTGTTAACAGTTCCTGCAGCGCAATGGAAAGTGCCTCTTCACTTTGACAAGAGAAGAGGTGAGCAATGAGTTGATCAAAATGGCTAGATGTATTCATGTACTAGTACAATAGCACAATGCTTTTCCTGTGAACAGCGCTTTTTAGGATTGTCTGAAGGGCGCTAGGGGATTAAACTGTCGCCTCTTTTTTGAACTACTGGAGTGACTTCCCGATGGGTCGTGCGTATCAAAACCGAAAAGCCTCTATTGCTAAAACTTCTGACCAGAATGCTAAGGTCTACAGTCGTTACAGCCGTGAAATTTACATGAGTGCCAAATCCGGTGGTTCGGATCCCAATGCTAACCTGTCTCTGCGTAGCTTGCTTGATCGTGCTAAAAAAGATCAGGTACCTGCGCACGTTATCGATAAAGCGATCGATAAAGCGCAAGGTGGTGGCGGTGAAGACTTCGCACCTGCTCGATATGAAGGTTACGGCCCAGGCGGCTCAATGGCGATCATTGAGTGTCTAACTGACAACCCGAACCGTACCTTTGGTGATGTTCGCCAAGCCTTTACTAAGACCAAGTGTAAGATCGGTAACCAAGGTGCCGTTGCGCACATGTTTGAACACGCTGCGGTATTTGTATTCAAACACGATGATGAAGACGCTGTACTTGAAGCGCTGATGGAAGCCGACGTTGATGTAACCGATTTAGAGAACGAAGAGGGGTTGCTAACTGCCTTTGTTGCGCCTACCGACTACTTTAAAGCTAAAACGGCTCTAACTGAGATGGGCATCACGGATCTTGAAGTAGAAGAGATCCAGTGGGTACCTAACAGCTACACAGAGATCAGCGAAGAAGATCAGGTGTTGTTTGATAAGTTCCTAGGCATGCTAGAAGATCTTGATGATGTTCAGCACGTTTACCACAACGTTCAGCTGTAAAGAGTGACGTTGAATGAAGGCTCCCTAGGGAGCCTTTTTTGTTGGAGCGATCTTGAAAAGGTCGCGATGATCCCAATCGCCTCATCTTCGATAAGGCTCCAACAAGTCGCATGAGGTAGGGGCTAGCCCGAAGGGCGAAGCGATCAAAATTGGCACGATATTTGCTTTATAAACACAAGATTTATGAAAGCTGAGTTTCTATATGTTTCGTGCTATCACTCTATTTTTACAGCTAATTTCTCTAATGCTTATTGGGAGTTCAAATGCCAGTGCTAATGATGAAATATGGCTGTTTGAAGATCCTACAGGGACTAAAACCTACGACGAGGTAATCGCAAACCCCCAATGGTTTGAGAAGAGCAGTGATACCTCGCGTGGGTTTAGCGACTCTACCTACTGGATTAAGCTGAGCGTCATCAACTACTCATCCGCTCCAATAACGCAGATGGTTCAGTTCGACTCCCTGCGACTGCCGCTTGTCGAAGAGTATCTGGTGACTGAGTCTGGCATGCGACTGCGTAGCAACGGTTTTTCTGTGCCACTGGCGACGCGCCCTTCCGCTCTTCTAAAAACCAGCTTTCCGATAGAGTTAGACGGCTACGCTTCGGCCGAGCTGCTTTACAGAATTGAGAGTAACTTCAAGATCGATCTAGGCTACCAAGTGAATGACCTTAGTCAGAGTGTCTATCTCGATCATAAAGAGTCAGCCGTTGGATTACTTCTCTTGGGTGGCTTGGTTGTACTGATGCTCTATAACCTCATCCTCGCGGTAGCGCATAGCGGGCTGCTCTACTTTGCCTACAGCGCTTTTCTGTTCTGTTCTGCGGCCCTGACAGTATCGTATTTTCGCCTTTATGAACTCCTGGGTATTAGTGCGAATTCCGTTGAATTAGAGGCCTACGCTGGTTTGGCACTCTACGCCTTTGCTTATCTGTTCTTATCGCTGTTGTTCAAGGATAACCAGACCAAAACAACGAAACGTTTACTGATGCTGGGCTACGCTATCCTAGCTGGGCATCTGATTTTAGAGCCGGCCGCTCTGATCAAGTCTTACGCCGACTGGGCAGGGCCTATTGTCTTCTTTGTATTCACATACCTTGTCATCAATGCGCTGCTGCAGAAAAATCCGCTGGCAAAATATGTTTTGCTGGGTTGGGGTGTCTACGCAAGCTGTTCACTGGTTTACGTTGCTAACTTAAACGGTTGGGTAGGGGCTGAATTTGAACATATCATCTCCTACGCAAACCTGTTCGAAGGTGTCGTCCTCAGCGGTGTTCTGGCCTGCCGTTTGCGTGGCATGGATCGCACCGAGGCGCTGCTAAAAGAGGCTCAGATTGAACTCCAACGCGAGCGCTTGGCGAGCGAGATTGGCTACGGCTACAAGTGGGAGTTTGATCTTGAACGCCAGATGATTCGCCCCGATGAGACCTTTGCTCGTTGGTACGGGCAGGGTTGGCAGGCTGGTGAGTGGTATCCTGCTGAGGATCTATTTGCTGCAGTACCCGAAGATTGGCACGGCTGGTTAGCTGACGATATGCAAAAATGTATTGAGTCTGCGATGGCTGATCCAGAGTATGTGTTTCAAACACGCCATCCGCTCATCCGTAATGATATCGGCGCAACCATCTGGATTCAGGTCTACGGTAAGTTAGTTGAAGTTGATGGGCGTAAGTTGCTGATCGGTACCTCATTGGACGTGACGCAATTGATCGAAAGCAATCAGGCTGTAGAGGCTGAGATTGAAAAATTTGAGAGCTTATGTGAGCAGGCAACACTACTGTTCTGGCGTCTCGATCTGGCTACGAAGGCAGTAACCTATAATCGCACCTTCGCCAAACGTTGGTCGTTGGAGCCGGGTGGAACCATTGAATTCAATGAGTTTGCCAACTTTATGACTCCGACATTTGTAAAGATCATGGAGGAGTCTGTAGATCAGGTTGTTAGTAGCGGTGAGTTAGTGGAGCGAGTGGTTCAAGCTCTAGCGGGTCCGATTAGAGGGCAGTGGTATCGCCTGCAGTTCTGGCCACAATTCAACGAGGAGGGTGAGGTTATCGGTGTCGATTTTGCTAACGCCAATATCAACACCCTAATGCAGACTCAGGCGGAGCTGCAGTCAACGCTCACCAAGCAGAAAGAGCTATTTGCGATAGTGGGCCACGAGCTACGCACCCCAGTCTCCAGCATAAAAATGTTGACCGAAGATGAGCAGATCACTGATCGCGAGCGTACGCAGCAGATCGCGGAGATCTCAGAGAGTCTGCTAAACGTGCTTGAGGATATGCGTGTGGTGATCTCACCGGAGCGCGCGCTTGAGTCCAAATCTGTAGCGGAGAACCCTGCCAAGCTGGTGCGCAGGGCGCTGAATAGTCTCAAGGCTATCGTTGCCGAGCGCGGTCTGTCGCTCTCTACCGAAGCTGTAGAGCGCTCATCAGCAACTTACCTTCTGCATGCGCAGTCATTGCGCCAGATTGTGACAAATCTCGTCAAAAATGCGGCTATTCACTCTGGCGGGTCGCGAATCGATGTTGGGTTTGAGATCTCCTATGTTGTAGGGAGCGCAAAGGCGCGTCTGAGGGTAGAGGATGACGGCAAGGGTATTCCCGCAGAAAAGGTAGAGCAACTGTTTGAGGCCTTCTCTCGTGGTGAAACCACACAGGACGGCTCTGGGCTGGGACTCTACATCGTTAAACAGTTGGCAGAGCGCCTTGGTGGGCAGATTCGTTATAGCCAGAGCCCATTGGGCGGCGCCTGTTTTACACTCAACTTCGCGCTGGGTGAAGAGGTTGAGGCGGTGAAAGAGATCGCACCAGAACCGATACCGATTAGCTTAGAGGGCATGCGCGTGCTCTTTGCGGAAGATGACAACACGCTGCGTATGCTGACCGAACGTATGTTTTTGAAGAAGGGGGCGATTGTCACGGCCTGTGTAAACGGCAGAGAGGCTTTGGATGCCTTTGATCCCGAGCAGTTTGATCTGGTAGTGACCGACCTGATGATGCCCGAGATGGATGGCCACGAACTGACCCGCTCGATCCGTGCGATCGGTGCAACGACACCCATTTTGGCGGTGACGGCGGCGGTTATTGGGAAAGAGACAGAGCAGTTTATGCAAGAGGGTGCCGATGCGGTGCTCTCCAAGCCACTTAAAGCCGAAGCATTGGTTGAAACACTAATGCAGATGGAAATAACCACACAAAGTATGTGCTAGTCCTTATCATGGAGCGGTATTGTAAAGGCCGCGATAGTACTTGCGCTTTTGTTGGAGCGATCTTGAAAAGGTCGCGATGATCCCAATCGCCTCATCTTCGATAAGGCTCCAACAAGTCGCAGTTGGCATATGGCTGTAGGAGCTAGCCCAAAGGGCGAAGCGATGATTGAAAAGGGATTAACTCGCGACATCCCTGTCGCTCGGGCTCTGCCCAGCTTCGCTGTTCAAAAACGCTATCCTGCGTTTTTGTCGAACCCTCTGGTCGGGTTCTTATCCAAACAACCCAAAGCAAAAAGCCCCGCTTGTGCGAGGCTTTTTGTTTTGGATGGCGGTTGAGGAGGGATTCGAACCCTCGATACGTTGCCGTATACACACTTTCCAGGCGTGCTCCTTCGACCACTCGGACACTCAACCTAAACTTTAATTTGGCACAACACTTTCCAGGCGTGCTCGTTATTCGCGTCTCCTGACGCACACCCCGTTGGGGCCGGACTTCGTCCGTTCAAAAACGCTATCCTTGCGTTTTTAGTCGACCACTCGGACAACTGACCTAAACTTTTTATTGGCACATCACTCTTCAGGCGTGCTCTTCAACGCGAGCGCGGATTCTAGCAAAGATGGTTTAAATCACAAGGGTTTATCGCGGCTTGTGCTGTTACTGTGGGTGGTTTCGTTTAGAATACACTCAGATTTAATATTTTCATTAGGAACTGATTGATGTTGATGCCTATCTTGGCTGTGGTTGCGGGTCTTGTGTTATTGGTTTGGAGTGCCGATCGCTTTGTCGATGGGGCGGCTGCTACCGCTAAACATTTGGGTATGCCAACCTTATTGATCGGTATGGTCATTATTGGGTTTGGTACCTCTGCACCTGAGATGGTGGTCTCTGCTTTGGCCGCATCCCAAGGTAACCCTGGCTTAGCAATTGGTAATGGCTTTGGCTCAAACATCACTAATATTGCGTTAATTTTGGGGATCACCGCGCTGTTAAGTCCTATCAGCGTTAAGTCCAAGATTCTGAAGACGGAGCTTCCTCTATTAGCCCTTGCAACCCTGCTTGTGGGAGCGTTGATCTACGATTTAGAGATCACTCGTTTTGATGCTTTTCTGATGCTGTTTGTCTTTGCGCTGATCATGGGCTGGTCGATCTACTCTAGCATGAGAGCCAAAAACGACACACTCTCTGCGGACTTTGAATCTGAGTTTGAAGATGACGACTACCTGCCGTTAAGTCGAGCGCTTTTCTGGTTGGTGTTAGGCCTAGTGATTCTGATCGGTAGCTCACGCCTGTTGGTTTGGGGCGCTGTCGATATTGCGATGGCTTTGGGTGTCAGTGATTTGATCATTGGCTTGACCATTGTCGCGATAGGCACTTCGCTGCCTGAGCTGGCTTCGTCAATCATTGCGGTAAAGAAGAACGAGCATGATTTAGCCTTGGGTAATGTCATTGGATCTAACTTGTTCAATACTCTTGCCGTTGTGGGTATAGCCGGAGCTATTCAGCCTTTGGGTATTGAAGCTGCAGCTCTCTACCGCGATTGGACCATCATGGGCGTGTTAACTCTGTCCCTGTTTGTTCTAGGTTACGGAGTGTTGGGGCGTCGTCGCATTAATCGCGTTGAGGGTGGGTTGTTGGTGGCCGTCTATATAGGTTATGCGGGTTACCTTTTCTATACGCTGTCTGCTTCGTTTTAACGCTTAATTCGCTTCGCCCTTTGGGCTATTACTACACTTATCATCGCGGCCTTTGCTAGACCGCTCCAACAATTTCTATCGCGGTCTTAAAAAGGCCGCGATAGCTTTACATACACACTCCAGCATCTAATAAGTTGGCACGATACTTGCTCTAAATTTACTAACGAAAATTTGTAGAGAGCAGTATGTTTAAGTTTGTGTCTAAGTTAAGTATTGGTGCTAAAACCATCATTGGTGTGGCATTAATCGAGATCTGCGCCTTCTCTTTCTTGATTCTGACAGAGTCAACCATTGTGCATGACACGAATAAAGAGCTTTATGAAGAGTCTGCACGAGGCATCTCAGAGCTCTTTACCTCGTCCATCACCAATGCGGTCATCAGTTTTGATATTGCCGAGGTAGAATCGACCATATCTCAATTCATGCAGCGTGAAACGGTATTGGGCGTTTCGGTTATAGCAGCCAATGATCGAGTCATGGCGAGCCAGACACAGAAGGAGCTTAGTGGGCTTGAATCCATATACGAAGTTCAGATACCTATTATTATCGATCAACAATCCTTTGGCTGGGTCGAATTTACCTATGACATCTCAATCGTTGACGATAACTCCAATTTTGCCAAAGTATTAGGTTTTCAAATCGCGATTGGCGGGCTTCTGTTGGTAGCTTTCTTTTCATACCTGCTTGGTCGATACCTGACTTATCGCATACGCGAGCTCTCTAAAAGTGTCGAATCGATTGCCAAGGGTGACCTAAATACTAAGGTGAAGATTATTGGCGATGATGAGATCTCGCAGTTTGCTAAGCTGCTTGAAGCGATGCGCAAAGAGTTAGTTGAAGCTCATACACTTATGGCTCAAAGCCAGGACAATTTAGCGCAGCAAGTCGAAAGTAAAACCAAAGAACTTCAGCAGGCACTTAGATTATCGGAAGAATCTAAACAGCGTGAAGCCGATGTGTTTGCCATTTTAGGTCATGAGATCCGTACGCCCATATCGATCATCATGATGGAGTTAGAAAATAGAGAATCCATTAATCTCAATCGCATTCGCTCGAATGCTGAACATACTCTATCGCTTATTGATGATATGAGTTTGGTCGCACGAGCGGGTTCTGGTCGTGATATGAACATCGATACAGTCGATTTGGCTGAGCTATTCAGTGGTCTTATTACCAGCTATCGACAGCAAGCCTATGCACACGGAATTCGTTTAGTCGATCAAATAGCGCTTAGTGAGGCTCATGTTAAAACATCAGAGAAGGCGCTGCGTCAAATCGTCTCAAATCTAATGCGAAACGCCATCATTCACAGCCAGTGTAAAACCTTGTCTATCTCTGCCGATCTGCAACGTATTAACCCAAGCTCTGCACGTCTTGAAGTCTCCATTACCGATGATGGTAAGGGCATTATGCCTGAGCTTCAGGCTCGGGTGTTTGAGAGCTTCACTCGGGGTAATAGCCAGGCTGAGGGGACCGGTATTGGACTCAGTGTCTGTAAGGAGTTGGTGACTAACATGGGCGGTGAGTTGGTGTTAGAGAGTGACGCAAAAAAGGGAAGCCGTTTTACCTTTAGACTCACATTGGCGATTGAAGAGGCTAAGAGTTCTTTGCCAACACCTGAGCTACTTCAGGTTGAACACTCAGCGTTAGAGGGATTATCCGTTTTGGTCGTTGAGGATAACCTAACAATCCAACTGTTAACTAAAAAGATGCTGGAATCAAAAGGCGCATCGGTTGTGACTGCTTCTAACGGGGATGAGGGTCTGCAAAAAGCTAAATTACAAACCTTTGATCTTATGCTGTCAGACCTGATGATGCCGGTCATGGATGGGGCAGAGATGATTAAAACCCTAAGGTCTATGGATGTTGATACACCCATTATCGGTGTAACAGCGGCAACCATTGGGGGAGAGCGAGATCAGCTATTAAAAGCGGGTGCAGATCTTGTGTTGGCAAAACCGTTAAAAATCGACAGCATTGAGGCGTTTTTGCACTCTCAATCTGTCAAAATCGTTACTAGTTAAGAGGAGTGAGTGATGAATAAATTATTAAAGCGTTTTGTGTCAGTTGGTGTTTTGGCGACGGCGATTAGTGGTCAAGCTTGGGCAGAGTCGTTCACCTTTGGTGTTGTCCCTCAGCAGTCAGCAACCAAGTTAGCTAAAGTCTGGGGGCCTGTTCTTAAGCATCTAGAAGAGAAAACGGGCGTGCAGTTTCAGTTTGCTACCGCTACCGACATTCCTACCTTTGAGCAGCGTTTAATGGATGGTGTGTATGACTTTGCATACATGAACCCCTACCACTTCACCTTCTTTAATGAACACAAGGGTTACACTGCGCTTGCGCATCGAGCGGATAAGAGAATTCAGGGTCTTCTTGTAACGCGTAACGACAGCTCCATTACTGAGTTAAGCCAGTTAGAGGGTAAGGAGGTCGCTTTCCCTTCGCCAGCAGCCTTTGCGGCTTCGTTGGTTCCACGTGGGGAGTTGGCAAAAATGGGTATTAATATCACTCCCCGTTATGTCAGTTCGCATGACTCGGTTTATTTGGGTGTGTCCCGTGAGTTTTTCTTGGCTGGAGGCGGAATAGGACGCACGTTTAATAACTCCAAAGATGATATTAAGAGCCAATTAAAAGTTCTTTGGAAAACCGAAGAGTACACCCCCCATGCCTTTGCTAACCACCCAAGAGTTGATGCCGATATAGCCAAGAAAGTTTCAGCGGCATTGGCTGATATGAGTAATTCTGAAGAGGGTAAAGCTGCGTTATCAGGCTTGGGTATTCAATCTCTTAGAGCAGCAAATGACAGTGACTGGGATGATGTACGAGCGCTGAAGCTAACGCTGTTGGATAGTTTGTTGGATTGAGCGATCGCGGCCTTTTCAAGACCGCTCCAACATAAAAAGATCTCGAACCGTTGGAGCGGTCTTAAGAAGGCCGCGAACTTGAGAAAAGATTTCGCTCCGTTGGAGCGGTCTTAGAAAGGCCGCGAACTTAAGAAAAGATTTCGAACCGTTGGAGCGGTCTTAAGAAGGCCGCGAACTTAAGAAAAGATTTCGAACCGTTGGAGCGGTCTTGAAAAGGCCGCGAACTTAAGAAAAGATTTCGAACCGTTGGAGCGGTCTTAAAAAGGCCGCGAACTTAAGAAAAGATTTCGAACTGTTGGAGCGGTCTTAAGAAGGCCGCGAACTTAATCCAAGCGAAACCTGAGCTGGAAAAGCGCGCTCGGTTTCGCTCTAACCAGCTCAATATCACCATCCATGCTTTTCATCAGGGTTTGCACTTTAAATAGCCCTAGGCCCGTTCCAGCCCCAATCTCCCGTGTGGTAAAGAAGGGATCAAAGATGTTGTTGATGTCTTGGGTCTCTATACCCATGCCATTATCTTCGATCATCAGTTTGAGATCTGATCCCTCTCTTTCACATTGAATGTTGACCAGAGCCGCTTTTTCAGGCGGAACAGCCTGTAGCGCATTGCTGATGACGCCTGATATAGCATCCATTGCTAAGCGTGCCTTCGCTCGAACAAATAGAGAGTCGGGCAGTTGAATCAGTATCTGACAATTGCCTTCAGAGCGATCAGGTAACAGCTGTACAGCTATATCAGCGCTTTGTTCAACTAGGCTTCGTAGGTTGACCAACTCTAACTCTGACTCCTCTCTGTTTAACTCCAGATTACGAAGTTGCGAGATGATCAGTGTTACCCGCAAAATAGCCGCTTCGGACTCATCTATCAGTGACGGATAATCTGATGAGAGGTAATCAAAATCAGCTCTTTCTAAGATTGGATTGAGCTGTTCAGGATTGATCGACTCTTTTTTTATCTGCTCTATCGCGCTCACACACTGCTCTATGTAATCGCGCAGGGTGTCGATGTTAGAACGGACAATCGAAAGCGGGTTATTCACCTCATGCGCAATGCCTGACGCTAGAATTCCCAGTGAGGCCTGTTTTTCAGCAGCAATAAGTTTGGCTTGTGCGGCCTTGATTTCATGATTGGCTAATTCAAGCAGATGGTTTTTTTCTGATAGTGCTAGAGTACGCTGTTCAACTTTGTTTTCTAACTCTTCATTTAAATTACGCAGCTGCTGCTCTAAGGTCTTTTCCTGTTCGCGTGTCGCTTTGAGGGTGGAGCTCATTCGGTTAAAAGCGGTTGCCACGACATCGATTTCGTCGTTTCCTTTAACCTCGATTTGAGTCTTTAGTTCGCCTTGGCTAATGGTCTCTGCAGCATCACGAAGTAGGGAGAGCTTATTAATCAGATAGCGTCCCAAGACAAAAGAGAAGATTGCCACTAACACCATCTCTAAAGCGGCAATGGCGTAACTCCAACGTTTAGCCTCTTCAATTGTGTTGAGTATAGGATGGATACTAAACCCGACCTCAACTATGCCGTACTGATCGCCATCTATTTCAATGACCGCTTTTGCATCAAAGATACCGTCGTCAACCTCTGACGCTTTAAGGTCTACATCACCCGGAGAGATGGTGTCGGATTGGGTTAAGGTGCGACCCTGTTGATCGAGAACACGCGCGTACAGAATGTCGTCACTTTTCATTACCTCATCGACAAACGCATTCAGAGAGGCTAGATCGTAAGCTAAAACAGCGTCTTTAACGGTAATCGCAAAGAGTTTTGCGGTTGCGTTTGCGCGCTTATCCATCTCGTTGAAGTTCGTATCACGAATAAAACCGAGCATCATAACGATCAGTGTGATCAGCAGGACCGCCTCGATAGCAGCTACCCCTAGGATCGTCTTAGTTTTAATGGAGTTTCGAATCAACGCGCTGTCTCAATAAACATCTGTTTCTCATTCGTTAACTATAGTCTATAGATCCTGAGTTGTTTTACTTCTTTTGTAGTAGAGAGAATATACGCCCATCTATAACAAGCAGTCCGAAACCAATGAACAAACCTCCCGTCACTTGAATCAGTGTAATGGTCTCATTGAGAACACTGATACCTAGCAGAGTGCCGCTAATAGGAACCAGAAGGGTGACCAGCATGGCGTTAGCGGCACCTGCTTTACTGATTAACTCAAAGAAGAGAATGTACGCAAAGGATGTTGAAGCCACTGCCAGCGCCAATATTGAAGCGATTACGCTGAAGGAGGGTAGCGTGTCGGGTATTTCGGTTGAGGTCAGTATCAGTACTGGAATCATGATAAGGCTTGAGGCGCTAAGCTGGCATGTCGCAGACTGGATCGAGTTGCGTCCGGCGAGGTGTCGTTTCGCCCATAATCCTGAAAAACCATAACTTACGGTCGCTAAAAAGCTTAGCAGAACTCCCAAAGGATCGGTGTGTAGAGCCAATTGGGTTAGGCCGCTTAGCAGCGCGACTCCCAATACGCCCAACAGACTGCCAATGACTTTATTGGGTTTGAGTAACTCCTCTTTAAATAGGGCTAACACAATAAAGGTGCAGATCGGTGTCATGGCGTTGATGATGGAGGCCAATGAGACACTGATCAGAGTTTGTGCATAAAAGATGAAGGTAAAGGGGATGACGTTATTGAGCAGCCCCATAACAAAAAATTTCTTCCAGGTATCAACATCTTTAGGAAGCGGAACTTTGAAAAGAGGCAGCAGGCTTAACATCACCAGTGCTGCAATCATCACCCTTAAAAAAACCAGTAGAAGGGGATCTATCTCATGCACGGCAATACCGATAAATAGAAACGAGCCACCCCAAAGCAGCGACAGTGTGAAAAGATTGAGCAGTTGTGAAGTAGGCATCTAATCGGTTGATCTCTATTTATTTGCAAGCTTAGCCATCATAAGGGAACCGATGGTTGTTCACCTAGTATTTCATCCTGTGACTTTGCCTGATTATGCCTTGATTCAAAAGCGGTTCTTTCGCATTATGTGCTCAATAATTATTGATAAGGACAGACTATGTCAGGATTACTGCCAAACGTTGATCCAGATGGATTGCTAGAATTCTCGGTTGTTTACACAGACCGTTCCCTAAACCACATGTCGAATGCCTTTCAGCATGTCATGCGTGATCTTTCGGGTCAGTTAAAATCCGTCTACAACGCCGATGCAGTTGCGATCATTCCTGGTAGCGGTACCTTTGGTATGGAAGCGGTGGCTCGACAGTTTGCTAACGGCAAAAAAGCGATGGTGATTCGCAACGGTTGGTTTAGTTACCGTTGGACTCAAATTTTTGAGATGGCTGGCTTGCCTCGTGAAGAGTTGGTTTTAAAAGCCCGTTTTGATTCAGACGATGCGCAAGCGCAACTCTCGCCGTACCCAATTGAAGAGGCGGTGGATGCCATTCGTAACGAGCGTCCAGATGTGGTCTTTGCACCACACGTCGAAACCTCGGCCGGTATGATTCTGCCTGATGAGTACATTAAAGCGGTTGCGGATGCGGCTCATGAAGTGGGTGCGCTGTTTGTTCTGGACTGTATAGCTTCAGGTGCTATCTGGGTTGATATGAAGGCTCTGGGTGTTGATGTGCTCTGCAGTGCGCCACAGAAAGGGTGGAGTGGTTCACCTTGTGCGGGCCTTGTGATGATGAGTCAACGAGCTCGTGATGCGATCGAGAATACCACTAGTAACTCCTTTGCTTGCGACCTTAAAAAGTGGCTTCAGATCATGGAAGCTTACGAAAACGGTGGCCACGCCTACCATGCCACTATGCCTACCGATGGTTTGCGTCAGCTACGTGATGTAATGGCCGAGGCTGAGAAATTTGGCTTTGCGGAACTGAAAGCGGCTCAAGCACGCTTAGGTAAAGAGGCTCGAGAACTACTGGCATCACGTGGCATTAAGAGCTTAGCGGCTGACGGCTTTGGAGCGCCTGGTGTCATCGTTAACCACACGACCGACAGCGATATTCAAAATGGCTCTCGCTTTGCACAAGCAGGTTTCCAAATCGCAGCGGGCGTGCCACTCATGTGTGATGAGCCGGAAGGCTTCTGTACCTTCCGTATCGGTCTGTTCGGTATCGATAAGTTAATGAACGTTGATCGTACGTTGGATTACTTGAAAGAGGCGCTGGATAAGGCGGGTCTTTGAGTGTTGGAGCGGTCTAGAATAGGCCGCGATGCTCTTCTTACAGGTGTCTGGCTTCAGCCTGACACCTAATCGCCTCATCTTCGATAAGGCTCCAACAGGTCGCTTCGCACTTGGTGCTAGCTCCTACGATTGGGGTCGTCATGTTGGAGCGGTCTTACCAAGGCCGCGATGCTCTTCTTCGCGGTGTCTGGCTTCAGCCTGACACCTAATCGCCTCATCTTCGATAAGGCTCCAACAGGGCGAAGCGATCAGTTTTAATAAAACACCCGCTCAACAAACCAAATCGCTCCAAGTAGCGAAATCCCCAAACTTAACGGTATGCGTACCCAGCGATTCCAAAAAGCTTTGGATGAGAACCAGTATCCAACCAGCAGATGCGCAATCACAAGTGTTGCGAGTTGCCCGAGCTCCACGCCAATATTGAAGGCGATTAAGCTCTCTACGAAACTATCCGACTGTAAGCCGATTTCGCGTAGCACACCTGCAAATCCTAGTCCGTGTAACAATCCAAAGCCAAAGACCAGCCCAATTCGGGATTTAGAGACTCGATCTTTAAATAGGTTTTCAATAGCGACATAGACAATCGACAGGGCGATCAGAGGCTCCACAATGTATGGGGGTATGTTCACAAGCCCTAAAATGGCCAGTGCTAAAGTCAATGTATGCGCGGCTGTGAAGGCGGTGACCTGCCATAGAAGATCCTTGAGACGTTGGCTCAATAGATAGAGGCCGAGCACAAACAGAATGTGATCAAGGCCTAAGGGTAATATGTGTTCAAAGCCCCGCTTTACGTAATCCAAAAGCCCTTGGCGCTTCAACTCAAGACGACTTAAATTGATCGCTTCCGATTGAGTGCCTGCGGCTACCCAAGATGCCCCTTTGATTTCACCCTGTTCACTTAACCGGACGACGGCATCGCTATAGGCCTCTGGCCAGCTGAAGGTGATCTCTGACGAGGCTAAATCGACCGTAAAACGGTAGGTGACTAAAGATTGGCGGGCCAGATCAATATCGGGTTGATCGATAACGGCTAGATCAGTGCTAAGAAGTGATTTAGTCACGGGCCCATCAGTTGAGGCGAGTGTGATCTGATTAAACAGCTTAACAACGAAGGGATCTGCTTTAGTTGAAAGCTCATCGGTGGACAGTGCTCTTAATTGATTATACTGATCAGCGGTGGGGGCGTTATCAGTATCCGCATGTTCAGTCCCGATTTCGCTCATCAGAGCCTCTAAGTTGGTATCAATGCGCATTTCCAAACTATTGTCGGGTAATACTTCCATCTCAATGATGGTTGGAGTAATTTCATGGGCTCGGCTTAACGTGCTGACTAATAATAGTAGAGTGCCAAGAAGGCCAAAATAGAGATGAGCACGTAGAGTCATTAAATTTCCTTAACGGAGCTGGATGTGAAAATAGTTAAACCATTAGCACTGATAGTAGCGATTAGTTCATCGTTCGCAAGTGCTCATGAGCAATGGTTAGAGCCTAGCCAGTATCAGGTACGTCCGGAAGCTACGATAAAAGCGGATATCCGGATTGGGCAAAACTTCAAAGGGTACGCCTATCCCTACCTAGAACATGAGACTGAGCAGTTTATTGAACGAGATCTGTCTGGTGTTCGAAATGTTGATGCCATCACCGGAGATAAGCCGGCTTACACCTCTAAAATGCCCGAAATGGGTTTTCGCTGGGTGGCGCTTGAGTCTAAGGCTTATGATCTAACCTTTGATAGCGAGAAGAAGTTTGTCGATTATATCAACGGCGAAGGCCTTGAGTGGGTGCTCGATTGGTATCAGGCGCAGGGTAAATCCAGAGAGGGTGTAACAGAGACCTACTATCGCCATGCTAAAACACTCTTTTCCGTTGAAAACAGCGAAGAGACTGATTGGCTAACCGAACCTTTGGGTCACCGTTTGGAGCTGATTCCAGTTGCATCCTTCACTCAGTGTTCCACCGCCCCAACATTCCAGCTGTTATGGCAGGGTAAACCGCTTGAGGGAGCCCTAGTAAGACGGTTTATTAAAGGTAAACGCGGGACAGAACAGTACCGTACTAACCGGAATGGTAAAGTAAGATTTACTGCACAAGAGGGTCCATTTTTAATCAATGCCGTTCGTATTGATTACGGATCTGAACCAAGAGCTAAGGGTAAGGATTGGGTCAGTGATTGGGCCTCTTTGACTTACCAGTGTCAAAAATAAAGGATTAATAATGAGCGAGACAGTTAAAGCGATTCGAATTGAGCAGAATGGCGGTCCAGAAGAGATGAAGTTGGTTGATGTCGAACTTCCTGAACTGGGTGAGTTTGATGTGTTGGTTCGTCATGAAGCGGTAGGCCTTAACTACATTGATGTCTACTTCCGTACCGGTCTCTACCCGCAAGAGATGCCAGGCAAGATTGGCATGGAAGGTAGCGGTGTGGTTGAGGCAATCGGCTCAGGTGTGACCTATGTCAGCGTGGGTGATCGAGTGGCTTACGCGGGACAACCTCTTGGGGCCTACAGTCAAAAGCGCGTGATGCCGCAGGATACGTTGATTCAACTACCAGAGAGCATCAGCTTCGAGCAGGGTGCTGCTATGATGCTGCAAGGTCTAACCGTTCAGTACCTACTGAATGACAGCTACAAGGTGCAGGCGGGTGATACCATCTTGCTTCATGCTGCAGCAGGCGGTGTCGGTTTGATTGCTGTGCAGTGGCTTAAGGCATTAGGTGCGCGTGTTATAGGTACGGTCGGCAATCAGGCTAAAGCGGATTTGGCTAAGAGCTTTGGGTGTGATGAGACGATCATCTACACCGAAGAGGACTTTGTTGCTCGTACTCGTGAGCTGACGGACGGTAAAGGGGTTCAAGCGGTCTACGACTCTATTGGTAAAGATACCTTTATGCAGTCACTCGACTGTTTAGCACCGCGTGGCACGATGGTCTCGTTTGGTAACGCAACCGGTGCAGTCCCTGCGTTTGAGATTGGCATGTTGGCGGCAAAAGGGTCCCTTAAAGTGACTCGCCCGACACTGATGACCTATGTTCATGATCGTCCTATGTTGGAGAGTATGGCCAAAGATCTGATCGCGCGCGTTGAATCAGGGCAGGTGAAGATTGAAGTCAATCAGCGTTATCCCTTGGCTGATGCGGCACAAGCTCACATCGATTTGGAGTCGCGTCAAACGACTGGCTCAACGGTGTTGTTGCCTTAAAGCTGAGCTTGAATATTGGGTGGGTGACTGGCTTTTAGCCTGTCATCCGCTCTTTCAGCTATTACAGGTTTGCAATGTTGGAGACGCGAAATAGGTGTCAGGCTAAAGCCAGACACCTCTAGGAAGGTAATCGCGGCCTTTTTAAGACCGCTCCAACAGGAGCAGCCATAGTTCGGTGCGACTTGTTGGAGCCTTATCGAAGATGAGGCGAAATAGGTGTCAGGCTAAAGCCAGGCACCTCTAGGAAGGTAATCGCGGCCTTTTCAAGACCGCTCCAACAGGAGCAGCCACAATGCGACGCGACCTGTTGGAGCCTTATCGAAGATGAGGCGAAATAGGTGTCAGGCTAAAGCCAGACACCTCTAGGAAGGTAATCGCGGCCTTGTTAAGACCGCTCCAACATTATTTGGTGCTAGTCACACACTCTTTATTTCACACCCCAAACGCTCTGCTTCGCTGCGTTGATGGGTCACCATAATCAACATCTTCTGTTGTTCGGTTAATTGTCTATCGATCCAGTCTAAAACCTTCTCCTTAGTCTCGCTGTCTAAGCCTGTTAGAGGCTCATCCAGGACAATAATCGGTTCAGGACGCAGTAGGGTTCTGATGATGCCTATACGCTGGCGTTGCCCACCAGAGAGCTGATTAGGCATCTTATTGAGATGATCGAGCAGATTCAGTTCTTGCATCGCCTCTTGGATGCGTTTGTCCGGGTTTTGACGCTTGTCCAATCCCAATTTCAAGTTCTGCTGGATGGTTAAGTGTTCAAAGAGATTATCCTCCTGAAACAGCATCGCGACTGGACGCTCTTCTGGAGGCTGATCAGTAATGACCTGATCATTGAAACGCATTTCACCTGACTTGATGGGTGCAAAGCCGGCGATAGCCAACAGCAGGGTTGTTTTACCAATGCCGCTTTGGCCAAGGAGAGCGACTCTGGATTGGTCAGGGACATTCAAGTCGTAACAGTACTCCCAATCGGGGTAGCTGACTATGAGGTTGTTGATCTGCAGGCCAAGGTTATTGCTCATGGTGAACAGTGCGCTCCAGTAGAATTAATAGCAGGTAGCAAAGTCCCAACAGAATTACCGATGTAATAGCGGCCTCTGACATGCGATAGGTACCAGCAAAGGTGTAGATCAGCCAGGGGAGGGTCGGTGATTCATAACTGCCAAATATAGCAAAAATGGAGACATCACCTAAGGCCAACAGAAGTCCCAAAGAGAAAGCGGCTAGTAGTGAGCGTCGAATAAACGGGTAGATGATGCGCACTCTATCCATTGGTGTGAGTTTTAAATTGCCTACTAGTTTTGCATATTGCGAATCAAATTGAATGAATCTTGGGCGTAGCTGGCTGAGCAAAAAGGGTAGCAGAACAAAGGCGTTAAGCAGTATTAGCATCAGTGTGGCGTAAGTCTCGAGTAACCCACGGCTGATCAGCCATATGTAACTACCGGTCGATAACACCATGGCTGGAGCGACCAGTGACTGATTGGCTAACCAACTGAATAGCGTCTCTTGTATCGGCTTAACTTGTTGGGCTGCTTTTCTGATGGGTGTCAGCAGTGCTATGGCGGTGAGAAGTGCCAACAGTGATGCGCTTAATGC
Source organism: Marinobacterium sp. xm-d-564 (assembly GCF_013283345.1). Taxonomy (NCBI): domain Bacteria; kingdom Pseudomonadati; phylum Pseudomonadota; class Gammaproteobacteria; order Oceanospirillales; family Oceanospirillaceae; genus Marinobacterium; species Marinobacterium sp. xm-d-564. Next base: position 20,334 of record NZ_WBYO01000008.1, read on the forward strand.
GATGAGCAGTGAGACGCCCATTGCTTTCAACATAGCAGCGTAGGGGTAGTTAATTAGTGCCTCTTGATTGAGTGTCATGAACAGTGCAATTAGCGGCCCTAATAGATAGACCCATCCCAGCAGGTAGAAAGCTAATTGAATAGGCACTTTTATCCCTTGCTCTAATCGATAAGCAGGCTGCTCTCGAGTGGAACCGAGCCAGTTCACTCTACTGGCAAAGATCAGGGCAAGATAGATAAGACCGGCTATCGCAAACTGTAACCAGGCAAGGGTTAGCGCCTCGTTGAGGTTGAAGTCGTATTTGAGGGCTTGGTAGATGGCCAGTTCTAAGGTGGTGGCTTTAGGTCCACCGCCGAGCGTTAATACGATCGCAAAACTGTTAAAGCAGAGAATAAAGATTAAGCCCGCCAGTGTTGCGACCTGGCTCTTGATTGCAGGCCACTCAATGTGTCGAAGGCGTTGCCAAAAACTGAATTTAAGCTGGTCGGCTAATTGCTCTCGGTTTAAAGGGATAGAGCTGTAGCCTTGATAGATAATACGAACGGCTAGCGGAAAGTTCAGATAGATATGGGCAATTAAGATTCCATTGAGGCCAAAGAGTTTCCACTCTTTTAACAGATCTGTAAAAGGCGATTGCGGTCCTAGCAGGTTGACGATGCCGGTAATCAATATGAGTGATGGCATCACGAACGCCAACAGTGAGAGTCTTAGAAACTGATCTCTACCAGCGGGTCGCAAACGATGCAGGGCTCTTGCGATGGGTATTGCCAGAAGAAGAGAGCCCAAGGCACTTAACAGGGCTTGGTAGAGAGTAAAACTTAAAATGTTTTGTAGGTATGTGTCTTGTAACAGTTCGGGGGTGAATCGGGTCTCTTCGAATCCGATCAACCCCCAAAAGGCGAGCACCGTCAGAGAGAGGGTGCCCAGATAAGCAACCGCACTCATCAGTGGGGTGAAAGTGCGGCCTAGTAACATCAGGAGTGGTTCACGCGATCGCTTTATTGTGAAACAGCGGTACGCCACTCACGAATCCAGCGAGCACGGTTTTCGGCCAATTCGTCACTGCCAAGTTTGATCTGCTGTGGGGTTACCAACTGCTCAAATGCCTCTGGTAGCTCTACATTATCAATAACCGGTAGCATCCAGTTGGTCACTGGTAGGATCTGCTGCGCTTCGTTTGAGATTAGAAACTCAAGGAACTGGTTCGCTAATTCAGTTTGATCGCTGTATGCGCTGATCGCGGCCACTTCAACCTGTGCTACATGTCCGTCTGTAAACTCTGCGGCCTTGTACTGATCCTTACCTTCAGCAACAACGTGGTATGCAGGCGATGTGGTGTAACTCAAAACGTAGTCAGAACCGCCCTCTAGGAACAGACTGTAAGCTTCCCACCAACCTTTGGTGACGGTAACGGTCTGCTTAGCTAGATCAGCCCATGCGGTCGCCGCTTCCTCGCCGTACGCCTTATTAACCCAGGTCATTAACCCCTGGCCTGGCGTTGACGTACGTGGGTCTTGGTAGATAACTGAGGCGTCTGAAGCTAAGAGTTCAGCAAAGCTTGTTGCTGGCGCTTGGATCTTTTGCGCGTCATAAATGAATGCAAAATAGCCGTAGTCAAAGGGTACAAACTGATTATTGTTCCAGTTTAAGTCGCTGGTGATCTTTGAGGTGTCGACGCTGTGAGATTGAACCAGACCCAGTTGCGTAGCTTCTGTCATCAAACCGTTATCAAGGCCAAGCAGTACATCGGCTTGGGTGTTGGATTTCTCGACACGTGCGCGATTCAGAATGCTGACACCATCCTCTGCTGCGACGAAATTAAGAGTACAACCACATTGTGCTTCAAAGGCTGTTTTGAGCTGAGGGCCTGGACCCCACTCAGAGACGAAGCTGTCGTAGGTGTACACGTTAAGTTCGGGCTTATCGGAAGCGACTGCCGCAAAAGAAGCAGTTAACATTGCACCGGCAACAGATAATTTGAGTGTGGTTGCTGAATCCATCAAGAAACTCCTGTAATTTAAAAAACTTAAACATCCATTATTAAGTTAGGCGTTGAATGATACTAAGTGAGCTAGAGGCTGTCATTGCATCTAGGGCGGTTTCGGGAAGTTTGTCGCAATTAATTTCAGACAAAATTCCTTTGAACAGTCAGATAGCACCTCTTGATACGTCTGCTACGCGTCATAGGATGTATCTACTTGAGGAAAAAGGGGAGCGGTTTGTTGTTAGGGCAGAACCTGACAAAGAGACCCTCCCAGGGGTGGACCCGTTTCGTGAGCGAAACATTCTTGATGCCATCGCTCATTTTCAATGGTCCCCTAAGTTAATGATCAACGAGCCTCAGCAGGGTGTGTTGATTATGCATCACGCAGGAGAGTGCTCAGGCGTGCTCTCATCGGCTCAAAAAACGGTTCTATTGAATGCTTTTGCTGAGATGCAGAGCCTTACTGAACTGCCCATGTTAGATTATGCTGCGCTATTTCAGCAGTATCGAGACGAGTTGCGTGATTCAGGACATCAACAGTTAACTGATGAGACTGAGCAGCAACTACTCTCCCTTCCTAACATGCCTAGGGTGTTAGTTCACCATGATCTTCACCCGGGTAATATTTGCTGGCAGAATGGCGACGCCACCATTATTGATTGGGAGTACGCAGGCGTTGGAATCGCATGGTTGGATTACGCGGTGTTAATTCGAGATCTAGGCTTTACCGCAAGTGAGTTGATGCAGTTGCCTCTGTTGAACGCTTTTGACGAGCAGGCGTTAACCCACTGGCTGGCCCAATCAATTCAGGTGGTCGATCAGCTTGAGATGCTCTGGTCACATTATAAATCACAGGTTACAGGTTAAGGGTAATTAGAATGAACATGAATGAATTATTGGAACAGATTAAACAGGCACCTGAGAGCGTAGAGTTCGCTGAGGTGATGGCGGTTATTGATGCATCGTTTGACCATAAACCTTCTGCTTTTGTAAACGGTGATCTAGAAAACTCAGCAGAGCAAAACCAGGGCTCGGCTAAGATTTTGAGCTTTGCTAAGCTGAATAATCTTTCTGAATCAGAGACGCTGGCCTGTTTTGGTACATACTACCGCGATGATGTGTTGGGTAATCCTGAAGGAACCGATCACGGCAATATTCGTAATTTCATGAATTCGGGTTGGGCTGGCGTTCAGTTACCTGAAGGTGTGTTGACGGCTAAGTAGGCTAATTCGCCTCATCTTCGATAAGGCTCCAACAGGTTGCGTCGAAACATGGCTGTTCCTGTTGGAGCGGTCTTGAAAAGGCCGCGATGCTCTCCTTCAAGGTTTCTTGCTAAGCTTGACACCTGTTCGCCTCATCTTCGATAAGGCTCCAACAGGTCGCTTCGCCCTTTGGGCTAGCTCCTACAATAAGGTTGGCATGTTGGAGCGGTCTTGAAAAGGCCGCGATGCTCCAACAAGTTTATTCACTCTCTTTCAGCGCATCGGTCGCTTTTTTCCGCAACACCAAAGAGTAGAGGTCGGTTCGACGGTCCTTTCCGTTGGTCACTGACCCTTTCTCCCTGACGTCGTACAACGAATCCAAGTTTAAATCGGCTATCAGTGCCATCTCAGTATTAGGTGTACTCTCCGCGATGATAGCATCATGCGGGAAGGCGAAATCAGACGGCGAATAGACAGCCGACTGAGCATATTGGATATCGACATTGTGTACCTGCGGTAGGTTGCCGACACTGCCTCCGATGACAACATAGATCTCATTCTCAATAGCGCGCGCCTGTGCACATCGCTGTACTCTAAGAAATCCGTTCTTTGTATCTGTCCAGAAAGGGACAAAAAGAATGTCGATGCCCTCATCACGCAACAGTCGACCCAACTCAGGAAATTCAACGTCGTAACAGATCAGAATACCGATACGACCCGCATCAGTATCAAAGGCCTGCAGTGTGTCACCACCCTCAATGACCCAGTCACGACGCTCGTGCGGTGTGATGTGGAGCTTCGGTTGCACCTCTATGCTGCCATCACGACGGCATAAGTAGGTATTGTTGTAGAGAGTGTCACCTTCCAGTACCGGGATGCTGCCCGAGATGATGTTGATGTTATAAGCGACGGCAAAGCCAGAGATCGCTTCAATGGTTCTCTCGGCATAGCCTGCTAGGAATCTGATCGCCTCATATTGATTCTCTTGATTGCCGAGCCCCATGAGCGGGGCGTTAAAGAACTCTGGGAACATAATGAAGTCGGCCGTGTAGTCGGCCATAGAGTCGACAAAGTACTCAACCTGGGTTAACCAGTGTTCAAAGGATTCTGTGGTGCGCATCTGCCACTGTATGGCGCTGACGCGAACGGATCGTTTTCTGAAGTTTTCGGCTTGCAGAGACTCATCTTCTGGTTCGTAATCGATGTTGATCCACTCCAGCAGAGTCGCGAACCCTTTAGATCGCTCATCCTCTGGCAGGTAGTTTCGAAGAATACGTTTCACTTCAAAGTGGTTAGCAAACTGGAAACTTAGAATGGGGTCATAAGCCTCACGTTTGCGCACCGCTTCGATGTACTCTTTAGGCGTCATCTCTTCAGCGTGCTTGTAGTAGTTTATGATGCGCCCACCCGCTAAAATTGACCGTAAATTCAATTGGATACAGATCTCTTTTCGAGCATCATATAACCTTCGGCCTAGTCGATATTCACGATAGTCTGGGTGTACAAACAGATCCAAACCGTAGAGTGCATCGCCTTTCTTGTCGTGTTGGAAGGTCTCACGTCGACCGATCAAATCGTCGTAGGTGTGGGCTCTAGTGAAGCGGTTATAAGCACATTGAACAGAGAGCGCGCCAGCCACAATGGTGCCGCGATCTTCAATGACAATTTGCCCTTCAGGAAACTGTTTTAGAAGCAGAGCTAGGGACTCTTTTGGCCAGCTGCCCCCAAGATCGTCGTAGACCCGATCCATCAATTCGACCAGTTGATCTAGATCGTCCAGGGTTAGGTTGCGCAGTTTCAGTTGAAGATCTTTTGGGTTTTCGTAGCTCATAAAGGTCTCTCGAACAAATTAAGCACTGTTTAGATAACTTAAGCATAGACCTGTTATGGGTTTTCTCGAAGTTTTATTTACAATGGCGTTTGTGATTATTGGAGGGATACTGTGTCATTGCCAACCCCACCGGACGCTATGTTTCCGGAACTCTTTCTTGCCGTTCAACGTTCAGGCCTTTTTCCTGACTCTAAAACCTTTGTTGATTTAGTGCCTAGGGCCTCAGCTGATGAAATAAACCAAGCATTCATAGAGTGTAAGAGTGAAGTGGGGTTTGAGCTGGCTGACTTTATTCCACGTTTCTTTAAGCGAGAAACCCTTGAGTCATCGGCATCAGAGCGGGGGAGTATCAATCCTCATGAGCACATCGAACAGCTCTGGACTCTGCTCAAGCGCCCGTCTGATCAGCATGTCGAGGGCAGTAGTTGTATCCCACTGCCTAATCCCTACATCGTGCCGGGTGGGCGATTTAATGAGATCTACTACTGGGATAGCTACTTCACCCAGCTGGGTTTAGTAGAGTCAGGTGACGTGGAAACTGTTCGCCATATGGTGGAGAACTTTGCACATCTTATCGAGACACTCGGTTTTATACCCAACGGCAACCGAAGCTACTTTGCCACACGAAGTCAGCCACCGTTTTTTGCTTTGATGGTCGATCTGCTAGCGAATCAAACCGATGAATCGGTATTGGCTGAATTTCTACCCCATATGATGCGTGAGCATCTTCTCTTCTGGATGGATGGCGCTGCAAAACTCTCTGTTGGTGAATCCAATCGTCGTGTTGTTATGACCGAAAAAGGGCCATTGAACCGCTACTGGGATGACGCCGCCACACCGCGTCAGGAGAGCTTCAGAGAGGATGAGTCGCTTGCTAAGGCTTCTGATAGGGATGAAGAGACCCTGTATCGAGATCTAAGAGCGGGGGCTGAATCGGGTTGGGACTTCTCATCTCGATGGTTCAATGGTGAGGATCTCGGTTCCATCTCAACGTCAAACATTATTCCTGTGGATCTTAACTCGCTATTGGTCATGGTAGAGAGAGTCATTGCAAAAGCAGCGTCGATCAAAGGTTTACCAGAACTGTCCAGCCACTATGAGCAGTTGGCTAATCAGCGTACCGATGCGATTGAATACTACTTCTTTAATGACGACCTTGGTTGTTATGTCGATTTGGACCTAGATGGGTTTAAACTGAGAGACCATCAGTCACTGGCGATGAGTTTCCCGCTATTTGCAGGTATTGCATCACCACAGAGAGCCGCTTGCGTCGTTGCTAAGTTAAATGAAGAGTTTTTAAAACCGGGCGGTTGGGTAACGACCAATGTTGAGTCGGGAGAACAGTGGGACTCGCCGAATGGCTGGGCCCCTTTGCAGTGGATCTGTTTCCAAGGTTTAAAACATTACCAGTTTGATGAGTTGGCAGAAGAGGGCGCTAAACGCTGGCTGAGCACCCTAGAGCTAGTCTTTAGCCAAACGGGCAAAATGTTGGAGAAGTACAATGTAGTCACACCCGGTGAGATCGCCGGTGGCGGTGAATATGCCGTTCAAGATGGTTTCGGTTGGACGAATGGGACTTATTTGGCACTAAAGCGCGCAATGGAGACTTAATTTTGGCACAATCATTGCTTAGTGTTTTGGATAGATCATAAAAGGAATGGATTAAATGAAAACTGTAATTATGGCCGGTGGCTCCGGTTCACGTTTATGGCCACTGTCTCGCTCCCTCTATCCGAAACAGTTTCTAGCCTTGGCAGGCCAACAAACCATGCTGCAGACAACGGCTTCACGTGTGGACGGTATCAGCGATGGAAAGCCGTTGGTGATCTGTAATGAGGAGCACCGCTTCATCGTTGCAGAACAGATGCGTGCGATGGATGCCCAGGCCGATATTCTATTGGAGCCAGTCGGTCGCAATACGGCACCGGCCATTGCATTGGCTGCACTGCAGGCACTGACTACCGAAGATGACCCTTTGCTACTGGTGTTAGCGGCGGATCATGTCATTGAGAATGTCGAGGTTTTCCAGCAGCAAGTGAACAGAGCCAAACCCCTTGCTGAAGTGGGTGCTTTAGTGACTTTTGGTATTGTCGCCACGGGTCCTGAAACCGGCTATGGTTACATTCGTCGAGGCGCTGCTGAAGCAGAAGGCTATCAAGTGGCGGAGTTCGTTGAGAAGCCGGATCTTGAGCGTGCGCAAGCCTACGTCGATTCGGGTGATTACTACTGGAACAGCGGTATGTTCCTGTTCAAAGCGTCACGTTACATCGAAGAGTTGGGTAAACACCGCCCAGATATCCTAGATGCTTGTACTGCTTCATTAGAGACCCTAACCCCTGATCTAGATTTCGTGCGCATCAATGAAGAGGCGTTCAAGGCCTGCCCTGATGAGTCGATCGACTATGCGGTGATGGAGAAAGCCGACAATGTTGTAGTCGTGCCAATGGATGCTGGTTGGAATGACGTAGGTGCCTGGTCATCGCTTTGGGAAGTTACCCCTAAAGATGGCGACGGTAATGCCGTCAGTGGTGATGTCATGACCCACAACACCCAAGACTCCCTGATCAAATCGACCAGTAAATTGGTTGCGACTGTCGGTGTTAAAGACATTGTCGTGGTCGAAACCAAAGACGCCGTGCTAGTAGCAGGCAAAGATCAGGTTCAAGACGTTAAAAAGATCGTTGAGCGCTTAAAAGCTGGAGGTCGCAGTGAGTATGAGCTACACCGTGAAGTCTACCGTCCATGGGGTAAATACGACTCCATTGATAACGGCGAACGCTACCAAGTAAAGCGCATTACCGTGAAGCCGGGTAATAAACTCTCGGTTCAGATGCACCACCACCGTGCTGAGCACTGGATTGTTGTTTCGGGAACGGCACGTGTCGGGCGTGATGATGAAGAGATCATGCTAACCGAGAATGAGTCGGTCTATCTCCCGGTAGGCTGTGTTCACTGGTTAGAGAATCCGGGCAAGATTCCACTGGAGTTGATTGAAGTACAGTCAGGCTCTTACCTAGGTGAAGATGATATTGTCCGTTTTGAGGACCTCTACGGTCGTTCTTAACGCATTTGTAATTTGAGTGTGTGACTCTAGCTAGTTACTAGCAGAGAGACAGACTTAACGATTAGGATTTTTATATGACAAAGATAGCGGTTGCAGGCCTAGGTTATGTGGGCATGTCCAACGCCGTTCTTTTGGCTCAACATAATGAAGTGACAGCCATAGATCTTGATGAGAATAGGGTAGCACTGGTCAATGACCGTAAAGCGCCTATTGAAGATACTGAGCTTGAACACTATTTAGCCGAAAAAACGTTAAACCTGGTTGCGACGAGGGATCCTGAAACGGCGTATGCAGGTGCTGAATACGTCATTGTTGCGACACCGACCGATTACGATCCGGTGACTAACTTCTTCAATACTCGCTCGGTTGAAGCGGTGATTTCAGATGTTATTCGCATTAACCCTGAAGCGACGATCGTCATTAAATCAACCATTCCTGTCGGATACACTCGAAATCTGCGTGAAGAGTTCAATTCAGCGAATATTATCTTTTCACCAGAGTTCTTACGTGAAGGTAAGGCGCTTTACGACAACCTATACCCATCACGTATCGTGGTAGGTGAGCGCTCTGAGCGTGCAGAGAAGTTTGCTGCAATGCTCGTTGAGGGGGCTCTTAAAGAGGATATCGACACACTATTCACCGGTAGTACCGAAGCTGAGGCGATCAAACTCTTTGCCAATACCTACCTTGCAATGCGTGTGGCCTATTTCAATGAGTTGGACACCTATGCCCTGTCACACGGCTTGGATACGCGACAGATCATAGAAGGGGTAGGGTTAGACCCGCGTATCGGCACGCACTACAACAACCCAAGTTTTGGTTACGGTGGTTACTGTCTGCCAAAAGATACCAAACAGCTACTGGCTAACTACAACGACGTGCCCAGTAATTTGATTGGTGCGATTGTTCAGTCCAACACCACCCGTAAAGATTTTATTGCGGACTCTATTCTTAAGCGTAATCCTAAGATTGTCGGGCTCTACCGTCTTGTGATGAAGTCTGGATCAGATAACTTCCGCGCATCGGCCATTCAGGGGGTGATGAAGCGCCTGAAGGCAAAAGGCATTGTGGTCGTTGTTTACGAGCCAGTGCTTGAAGAGGATCTGTTCTTCAACTCCATCGTTTACAAAGACTTGGATGCATTCAAAGCGGATGCTGATGTGATCGTCTGTAACCGGATGGATGAGGAGTTAGAAGACGTTCTTGATAAAGTCTTTACTCGCGATATATTCAATAGCGACAGTTAGTTTTTAACTAATAAAAAAGGTGGCCAGCTAAATAGCTCGCCACCTTTTTTGTTGTTACTGGACCGGTTAAAGAGTGGTCCTATTTAGATATTCTTTAAGCTAACTTTGATGGCTCTTGCAAAGAGTCGAAAAGGACCAAGCTTCTCGTTCGCCAGCTCTAACCCCCAAAGTTGTCGTTCAAACTCATCGAGTGATTGATTTTTAAACACCGATTGAGGAGTAAACAGACCCTGTGAAATTGGAAGGTCTGTTATGGGACGCTCATCTTCGATGGACTCATACTCGCTTCCAAATAGCTTTAGATCCCCATCGATCACCCCTAAAAGTTCAGGCCAACGTTTTACCCAACCAATATTTGATGTGAAGTTGAGTTTGGTAAACCAGAGCGGGTGTAGACGAGATCCTCGGTTTGAGAGCTGATCTTCTCTATTTAAAACCCCCGATTTTTGAGTAATTAATGCCAGTGGCAATGCGACGGGTGCTGATAAGATCATAAGCATAGATGCCACTAATCGTTCGCTGGTATTCGTTTTAACCAGTGAACTGCTGGGTATGATCGGGCTAATTAATGCAGGATCTGCAATCTGTATAACACTCTGGTGTTTCAAGTCGACCAGTAAACTACCCATCGCAATTGAGTCGGTTAAACTGACGTCCTGTCCAACATAGGTACCTGGAAATACAATGGCTCGATTCAGTTGAGCACCTTTATCGACCATAGAGCCTGCCTCAACCGCGGTTTGCGATAAGGTTGCGTTCTGATCAATCATTACATCCCTGCCGATGTAGAGAGGTCCTTCAATTGGGTCTGAGCGACTTGAACTGAAGGTGGGTGTCGCTAGCCATTTGTCATCGTCTGCACGCAACCCCCTAGGAACTAGGCCATAATAATCGCCGTTTAGCAGAGCAAAATAGGCTTTTACGTATGCATCCAGTGACGCGAGTGAGTAGGAATCACTCTGTCTATCTTCACTTCGACTCCACTCTAGGGCGTTTAGTTGTTCAACCGAGTCAGAGTCCAGCGTTAATAGATTACTAATCACTCCCTGATCTGTTTTGGCGGGCAAAACATCGGCACGTGCAGCAATCATTTTACCTGTGGACGAAAAATGCATCCTACTCCAAAAAGTGAGAGGTGGCTCTTCACCGGTTGATAAATGGTAGTTAAGTTTTAGCCCCCAATGATCACCATTGGGTACCGCTTTTTTAATCAGATCAGCGAACTGATTGATCACAATATCTACCTCTTTAACACCCATATCACAGAGCTGCTCAAGCCAGAACTCTAGGGGGGTTTTACCAGCAATGGGTAGCAAACAGATAGGGTAGCGATCATTGAGAGGAGTTAGCTCTTTCCCTTTTCGATCAGCGAAAAGAATGGCACGTTCAATGGTCATTAGTAGGCTCCTTTACCGCTAACTACAGCAGGTATGGTTTTAGCGATCAGCTTTACATCATTCATTGCTGATTGCTGGTTAACATAGGCAGTGTCCAAAAGAACCTGCTTATCAAAGGGGAGGTCTGATCGACCTGAGATTTGCCACAGACCTGTTAAACCCGGCATAGCTTCCAAACGAGCACGGGCTAGCACCGGGTACTGAGCGACTTCAGCTTCTAGAGCGGGTCTTGGGCCTACCAGCGACATATCACCGATCAACACGTTATAGAGTTGTGGTAGCTCATCAATACTGAGTCGACGAATGATGCGACCTATTGGAGTAATGCGAGGGTCTTTTTTCATTTTGAAAATGACACCATCCGATGATTCATTCTGTTCCATTAGTGCCGCTTTGCGTGCATCGGCGTCTATATACATTGAACGGAACTTCCACATTCTGAACAGCTTGCCTCGGTGTCCTACCCGGACTTGAGAGTAAAAGAGAGGTCCTGGCGAAGTGACTTTTATTCCTAGAGCAACAGGAATCAACAGCGGTAATAGAAATAGCAGCCCCAAACCGGCGCCTAATAAGTCAATAGATCGTTTTAAAATGCTTTGCATTTTGCATCGCAATAGCCACAGAGATGACTTGGTTCGTATTGATAGGCGCTTAATGCGGGTTGACCATCCCCACTGTCTTAAAATCGTATTGATACGTGAGTTTCGTTTCTCGTCACTGTTAGGGATTTGATAAAGCGTTCCTACGAAGGTTTTAAAAAATCGCATTGGAGAGAAGAGGACGCTGTGTCTTAGGCGAGATAAGTTAAAGCCCTCACTCACCTCAAAAATAGCATCAAACAGTGGATGCCCCAAAGTGACCAACAGAGGTACTTCACACTTTGATTTTACTCGAGACATTAAACGCTCTTGAAGGGGAGTATCGAGAGCGAATAGTACCGAGCTTGGGTTTTTCTCTTTGATCTTATCTAAAAACCATTGTGTGCTTTTATCGTATTGTGTATCGCAAATAGTGATCTGGAGATTTAGGTTAGGGTAAAGTTTAGTAATCTCGAGCTCTGTTTTATGCGCGGCTTTTTTATTGTCTGTGAACAAAATCACCGGTTTTTCAAACGCTTCAAGTGATAGCAGTAGCTCTCGATAGAGTGATGAGCTGTTTGCTGACGGCATTTGTCCACGATTAATAAGGTTCATTGATACATTGATACCACGCCCGCGAGGGATGAGCAGATCCACTGATGAAAATGCCTGCTTGAGATCTGCCTGCTCATTCGCCATTGAAAGCCCTGCAGCGTCAATGAAAGAGACTGTTTGACTGCCACTGCTTTGGCGAAGTGAGAGTTCAATGTACTGACGAAAATCTGATTCATTGATTGGAGTGATTGATTCTAATATCTGCATATCATGCACCAACCTTTGCGTTTGAAATGTTTGATGCCTTCTTAATCAATTCGGCCTCTTCATCCGTTGTGAAGCTTAAATTTGATTGAATTAGAACGGCGATAGCCGATGGGTCAACTTTGGCGGTTCCATTGGAAACTGCCTTAGCGGCCTCAGAATCCCAGCAACAGTGACAAAGATCTTTGCTTGTTTCGTAGTGGTTTGATCGGTCGATACCGAGCACTCGTGTCACATACATGCCGTACAGAATGTACTCAGACACAGTCAAAGAGCGCGCAATCGCTCTCGTCCAGTGAGTACCGGATTCTCTGCTAATGTCCCTTAACATAGCCATCAACGTCTCTCGATCCCATGTGATCAACTGTCCAACGTAATCAGAACCCGCATATGCTGTGTCGCAGCCGAGCAATTCTCCAGCTTTCGCATGCCATTTAAGGTGAACACCGTAGTCCATATCCCCTGGAATAGAGTGCAGACGTGTGCGTCCTGACTGTTCAATTAAAGTGAGGTCAAGCGGGCGTATGAATTGTAGATCTGAGTCCACAAACATTAAGGTTTTAGCCTTAGTGGAGAAGCCTGCGCTTAGTTTTGTAATCTGTTGCATGACCCAACCGCGTGTTGGAAAACCCCAAGCCCCCAACCACCACTTGTTCGAAAATGGGATTTGAATAAATGAGTCTGGTACGACAGATTCAACACTGACTACTCTGCGTCGCTCGTTTGCGAGCGTTAAAAACTTTTTGAGATCACGTTTAGGAACAATCAAGACATGTTCGTAGATTGAATCAACGAATCTATCCACCGATTCACACAATCGTTTACAACGATCCAAGTCCGGACCATACGAACAGGTGATAAGCGCCAGTTGATCAGATTGAGAGTTTGAACTCATTATTCACTCCAGTATGCATTTACTGGTGATTAGCATTAATCGTGCCAACTTATATTCATTTATATGAATACATTGGCACGAAATATGCTGTAGAGGTTCAATCGATCAATGTTTGGGTTTACGACTGATGATTTCTCGACTTAAGCACTTTCTTAATAAGGATGCTTTTTTAAAAAATATACTGGTGCTGGCCAGTGGCACGGCGCTGTCTAATGCTTTAACGCTCCTATTTTCATTGGTCATTACACGTCTGTATGGTCCTGAACAGTATGGATATTTAGGTGTTTTCACCTCTTCGATTTATATGTTTGCACCTGCCATTGCTCTGACCTTACCTATGTCTATCGTGCTGGCGAAAAGCGATGCCGAGGCCTGGAAATTGGCTAAGCTATCACTGTTTATAAGTTTATCTCTCTCGACCACTCTACTCATAAGTTTGCTGATCTTTGAAAAAGAGGTCCTGACGTTAATAAATGCCGAGTCCCTTATTGGTTTGGGTTGGCTACTACCTGTGGCTATTTTTATTGCTGCGATATTCCAGGTTAATGAACAGTGGCAGATTAGAGTTAAGGGGTTCTCTAATCTGGCAAAATCACTCAACATTCGGGCGCTGTTTATTGGAATGAGTCAAACCTTGATGGGTTTGATTAAAGCCACCGGTGGATGGTTAGTGGTCTTTTATACCCTGGGTATGATGATTCAAAACCTCTATCTAGCGAAGCGATCTGGTCTATCCACTGAGTATGTCACTAAAGATTCCTATCGTGATTTGCTCAAACGCTATTCCGATTTTCCAATCTATCGCGCACCACAGGTGTTATTAAACTCAGTCTCGTTGGCTGCGCCTACGTTGATGTTTGCCTGGGCGTTCGGATCAGCGGCTGCAGGTTATTACACCATCGCCTTCGCGCTGTTGACTGTACCTGCAACCTTGTTGGGGAAAAGTGTAGGGGACGTCTTCTACAAAGAGGTTGTTGATAGGGTAGAGCAAAAACAGACTATCACCGCACTTCTTAATAGAACGACGAGAAATTTATTCTTATTGGGCATATTTCCTTTTGGTTTCATCGCTCTACTTGGGCCTAGCATTTTCACTCTGCTTTACGGCGAAGAGTGGAAAACGTCGGGAGAATTTGCACAATGGATTGCCCTGTGGTTATTGATGATGCTGGCCTCAAGACCTGCCATTGCATCAGTTCCCGTTCTAGGTCTGCAAGCTCATCTGCTTGCTCATGAGATCGTTTCACTCTCTGTTCGGGTGTTAGCCATCTACCTTGGCGTGTTAGAACAAAGCCCCCTTCAATCGATCATCTATTTAAGCATTGCTAACGGTTTTCTCTACGGGACTTTAATCCTGTTTGTCTACCAAAAATCCAAACGCTGTAGTTGATTTAACAGGAACCCAATGATGAAAATTCTGCTGTTTAATTCTGTCTTCTTTCCTACCAAACTGGGAGGTGCTGAACAGTCCGTTTATAACTTAGCGGATGGCCTAGTCTCCATGGGTTATGAGGTGGCAGTAGCCAGTATCGTGAAAGATCCCAGCTTGGTTGGTTCTCGGCGTTTAGAAAATGGCGTAACAGCCTTCTACTTCCCAGATAGAAACATCTACTGGCCTTTCGTAACGCTAGAAACACCCAACAAAGTTAAACGTGTTGCTCAGAAGCTTGCACAGCGTCTTCTGGATCTTAGTAATTTTCGTTATCGAAAAGATATTTTGTCCGTCATTGATCAATTTCATCCAGACATTGTACATACCAACAATCTTAAAGGAATCAGTGTATTGGTTTGGAAGATTGCTAAGCAACGAGGCTGCAAGGTCGTTCATACCTTGCGGGATTACTACATACAGTGTCATCGAGAGTCGAGAAGAAAAAATGAGATAAATTGCGAAGCAATTTGCAAAGAGTGTAAATGCTATTCGATGCCAAAAAAGTGGGGATCTGAGCGAGTCGATGGCATCGTAGGGATTAGCAATTTCATCTTAAATAGCCACACTGAAGACGGTTACTTTAAGAAGAGTCATCAGCGAGTTATCTATAACAGCATCTCCCCTAATGACAATTTTGAAGAACAGTCACAATGTCCTCGGTCAAGTGAGGCGAAAGTCTTTGGTTACATTGGTCGTATGGAGTACGACAAGGGTGTAATGCAGTTGGTTGATCGCGTGAAACAATTACCTGAAGGGGGTGATTACCGTTTCGTTTTTGCCGGAACCGGTGAGAAAAGGATTGAGTCACAACTGAATAGTGATCCTGCCATTGATTACAGAGGATTTACTAAACCTGCTGATTTTTTTGCAGAGATCGATGTGCTGATTGTTCCCTCCTTATGGTATGAGCCTATGGGGCGTGTTGTTATTGAGGCCTATGCCCATGGCATACCGGTAATGGTTCATGGGGCTGGTGGATTGCTCGAACTGGTCAGGCAGGGGGAGACAGGTCTTGTCATAGATATTAACAGCCAATCAGAGTTTGAATCAGCACTGCAAACCTTTGGTCAGTTGGATTACGAAACACTCTCTAGGCACTGTTTAGAACAAGCAAAAAATTACTCTAACCGAGAAATGCTCTCTAAATACAGTGAACTCTATCAGGCTATTTGATTTGCACTTTGTAAAACTGGCAAGGTTTTTGCTTATTGCTATCTGAGAATTAATGATTAGGTAGCAGTGTGCAGGATAAAACCCGAGAGAGTAGTGAAGTATTTGCTGATTTTACGATCAGTCGAATTCCTCATAAAACTCTCTCTAGTCTCAGTGTTGAACAACTCAACGACGTCAGGTCGGCACTGGTCGCTCAGTCCACCGAAACACGACACAGTCTAGATATCCGCATTCGACTCCCGCTTTTTTTTAGAGCCTACTATCTCGTTCTGTTTGCAGGTCGTGATCGAAGACGTAAAACACACAATTTAGAGTTGAACCGGATCGAGCGTTTGCCCATTGGTTTACGACGAACTGTCTACCTGCTGGTGTCTGGCAGTTTAATGATGACCGCTCTGATTGTATTGGCTGCAGCTCTCTATCTAATCAAAAGCTTTGCTGGTATCGATTTGATGCCCAATTCTCATCTTAGTGATTATCTGCCTTTTGATCTGTTTCAGGAGGCTAAGGACCTGTTAGGTGTCAAAGGAACGTCAAATGAAAAGTGATCTACTGAAGCTTTTGTTACCGATAACAACGCTGTTTTTAGCGGGTTGTTCTGGTTTTGAACGAACCATCGATGTACCAGAGAGAACACTGTTAACGTCGATTGACGAATACAACACTTCATTGAATAAACGCTCACTGCATATTTTTGATCCACTCAATATTGAGCCGCGGGTTAATCAACTTCAGCTTGAGAGAAGAGCTGACCAATTTACCCTGATTGCTGACTGGACAACCCTAAAGGGTAAAGAGTATCGAGGTGTGCCCAGTACAGATTATGCCGAAGAGGTCGTGCGTCGTTTTCTGGTAACGGCACCCAAGACAAAACTTGAAAGCCGTTTGCTAGCTGCCAATGACCTGGCGCAATTCTCCTCGGACTTCAACTTTAAGCCACTCTCTAAGATTGATCCTTATCAATTAGATAGTGAGCAATTTCAGTTCGTCGCTGAGGATTTGATCTCTCTGCTAAACGCTTTACATCAACAGTCTGCACAGGTGAGGGGTTTTCAAACGATAGTGATTCTGACGGATTGGAGTGTCGTTGATGAAAATTTAGTCAATGCCATTAATCGATTGCGTCAGGCATATCGCTACCCAGAAGGCCACCTTATTCAATCAAAAACGCCTAAATGGATGTCGCAAAAAGAGTTAAAAGGCAGTTGTATCTATTTGATTGGAATCAGTAACTCTTTATCAAGATCGCTTATAGATCAGATCGGAGACTGTGGTTTTTCAAGTGCTGCAGACAAAATAATGCCGCCTGAACACATGGCGCATTTTGTTGAGAGAGTGCTCTATAAAGGACCTAAAGATAGTGATGGCGATGGTGTGTTTGATTACAAAGATCAGTGTCCAAGCACCGCTTTAAATGCGCTGGTCAACTTTAACGGTTGCGAGAAGTTTGCTGATGAGTAAGAGGGTAATGAATATGTTTAACACGAGTAGCTCTGTTCTGAGCGCTCTCTGTCTGTTAATGGCATTCACGGTCAATAACGCGTCGGCCAATTCACTGCCCGAGCGTCAGCAGCGTCAAGCAGCGATTAATGCGGCTCCAACCGGTCAGGACTTACCCTTAGAGGAGGTCCCTTTGGGGGTTGTGAAAAGCTTAATCATCGATGAGTTACAAGAGCCTTCTGAGATAGAGAAAAAGATTGCAGAGACGCTGAAGCCGGTTGAGTTAACGGAGAAAAGCCGCGATTTGAAAACTCAGCCTTCGCTTGAGCAATTTGGCTATGACATGTTCACTACGCTTGCCACAACCTTTGCACCCGTTGCAGGTATTCCTGTTCCTGAAGATTACATCATTGGGCCAGGTGATACCTTTGTGCTGCAGATTTTCAGTGTGACCGATTTGGAGTATCGACTTGTCGTCACTCGTGAGGGTCAAATCCTGGTTCCAGAAATTGGCGCCATTCAAGTTGCGGGTCTCAACTTTTCAGACGCTAAACTGTTAATCAAAGAGTCCATAGATCGCGTCCGAGTCGGTGTAAAAACCATCGTCACACTGGCTGAACTTCACTCTATTCAGATACTAATGGTTGGTGAAGTCAATCAACCAGGCACCTACACGGTGAGTGGTATGAGTTCTCTACTGAATACGTTGATTCAGGCTGGGGGTATTAAACGAACCGGCTCACTGCGCTCCATTCAGGTGAAGCGTCAGGGGCGGGTTGTTGCAGATTTTGACCTCTATGATCTGCTTCTACGGGGTGATGACAGCGGAAATGCTTATCTGCGCCAAGGCGACATCATCTTTATCAAACCTATCGGAATGACGGCAGGTATTGCGGGAGAAGTGCATCGACCAGCAATTTACGAAATCGAGGAAGAACAGAGCGTTACCGATTTGCTCAAACTAGCTGGTGGACTGTTACCGACGGCTGCCAAAAGCACCGTTATGATAGAACGTATAGGTTCAAGCGAGTCCTATGAGTTGATCTCTGCTGATATGACAAAGCAGGGTGGGGATATTCGTCTGATCAATGGCGATCTGGTTAAGGTGCTACCTGTGATAGATCGTGTTGAAAATGTTGTGTTGCTTGATGGTCATCTGCTTAAACCCGGTGCAATGCAGTGGCGAAGCGGTATTAAAGTCACTGATCTGATTAAGGATGTTGCCACCCTTAAACAGGGCGCTGACTTATCAACCGCACTGGTAGAGAGAGAAAATCCTGTCAGCAAGAGAACAGAAGTACTCTATTTTAATTTAGGTAACGCACTCTCTAACCCATTTTCAGAAGATAATCTGACTCTGCAGGCGCGAGATCGAATTGTCGTATTCAATACGCACGATCAGCGTGCAGATCAACTCAATAATCTGGTTGAGAGAATGGAGCGCGAGGCGTCTGCATCAGAGCTTTCACCTCTGGTTCGGATTAAAGGATTCGTTCGTCATGGCGGAACCTATCCAATCGCCAATGAGATGCGCCTAACCGATTTGATTGAGTATGCCGGTGGCTTCCAGGTAGGTAGTGACCGTTCCTATGTGATTTTGTCGCGCACCGATGCTGACAGCTTAAAGGTGGATGTGACGGCATTGGATTTAACAGACAATCGATACAATCCTAAATTGAAAGCAGGGGATGAAGTCTTCCTGTTTGGCCGTGACAGTAACCGATCTGAGATTTTAAAAGGTCTACTTGAGAAACTTCGCCAACAAGCTTCGATCAATACGCCTACACAAGTGGTTAAAGTGAGCGGATCCGTTCGTGCGCCTGGCCTCTACCCCTTAGTGGCTGGAATGCGTATTGAGGATCTTGTGGTTGCTGCAGGTGGCTTAAAAGAGCAAGCATTTAACTCAGAGGCGACGCTAGCCCGTCGCTCAATTATCAAGGGCGATTATTCACGCATAGATCAATACGATGTCTCATTAACTCAGAGAGAAGGTATATCCGAAGATTTAACAACCGTCTTGTTACCCTCTGATCATCTGGTCATCAGACAAAAACCTGAATGGATCAGTAACCGTAAAGAGGTGACCATTGAAGGTGAAGTTCTATTCCCGGGCACATACACCGTTGATAAGCGTGAAACACTCTGTGGTTTGCTGCAGAGAGCGGGTGGCTTTACAGAGGACGCTTATCTGTTTGGTACGGTATTCACCCGTGAATCTGTTCGCATTCGTGAACAACAGGCACTGGATCGCATGATGGGCGAGCTTGATGATCTGTTAGCGGATGTACACCTTTCACCAGGTTACCAAAAACAGGATAAACAGCCCGAAAACAACGGCGCAGAGGAAACTTTGAAAATCATCAAGCAACTGGCTCCTAAGCGTGCAGTAGGACGTATGGTGGTTGATATGGAGGCCGCTGTTAAAAACTGCTCAGAGCTGTCTGATGTGGTTCTAGAGTCTGGAGATCGCATTAGGGTTCCAAAATACCAAGATGAGGTCTCTGTCGTCGGTCAGGTCTATTTTCCAACGTCACATAAATATCGAAAAGATAGAGCCTCATTGGACTACATCAATCTAAGCGGTGGTATGAAAGAGTTAGCGCAGCATGAGCATGCTTTTGTGGTACAAGCTAATGGAGAGGTGATGAGTGTTCGTTCTAAAGCATCGAGTTGGGGCTGGTTAGGTAGCGCTTCAAACGTCAAAGTGACACCAGGGTCTACTATCTATGTTCCTTTGAGTGTCGATCGAATCAATGGTCGAGAGTTCACACAATCTTGGGTGGATCTGTTCTATAAATTGACCTTATCAGCCTCAAGCGTCAGTTATCTTTTTAAGGGTAATTAATTATGAAGAACACAAATGAACCACCTATTCATATCGATCAACAGGTGGATCTTTTAGAGTATTTAGACGCTGTACTCCGATCGAAATATCGTCTGTTGATCGCGGCCATTTTTGCAGCAGCTGCGGTCTTTGGTTTATCAAAGTTTGTGGATGATAAGTTTACCGCATCAGGAATCGCGGCTGTGAATATCAATGAAAATCCAGGTGGTGTAGCCCCAGAAAGCTATCGAGGTAGCGATGCTTTAGGATTATTAGAGCACGACTTCATTATTGATGTTGCACCTAGTAATGAACTTGATCGCTTGTTAGCTAAGTTAAATAGCTTTGAGTTTACAAAGTATTTTATTGATAAGCGCGGACTGCTGCCGATGTTGTTTCCCAACGAATGGAATGCAGAGTCTGCCTCATTTCGTGAGGGGTTTGTTCCAGATTATCGAGTTGCCACTAAGATTTTTAGGGAAGAGCACGTTGGCCACTCTCATGATGAAAAAAGTGGTCTCTTGACCGTTTATGCGACCACTCACTCATCCGATTATTCTGCAGAGATTGTTAATCACTACCTTGCTGATTTTAATGCGTTTATTAAACAGCGCTCTGTAGAGACAATGAATTCTCGTCGTGACTATTTAGAACGCCGTCTGACTGAGGTAAATAATATCGAAGTGCAACGTTCTATTTATCGTTTATTAGAAGCACAGTTGGGCGTCGAATCGATGATCCATGCTCGAGAGAATTATCCTTTTGAGATGATACAGCCTGCTAATCCACCGCTTTACAAGTCATACCCGAGCCGAAAAAAGTGGACCGTATTAGCTTTCGTAGGGGTGCTATTTTTAGGCCTCTTCTTTGTAATTGGGCTCGTCATTCTAAGAAAAATGAACGCTGCACTTTTGGAATACAAAGCCAGAGTTGGAAAGGTACAATCAAATCCCAATTCTGTTGATGAGTTTTCATCTCAGACTTTCGAGGAGTGGATTGATCAATAGTGACTCACTATGCATTCGCCAGTTTCTATAGTGTTTATCTGTGATTCTGATACTCGAGTCTATAGATGACACTCAGGGCAATGATTATTGATGCATGGGCTAGACCATGGATATAAACATAGTGCACGGACAGTAAAGAGTTGAAAATATCGGTAATTAGTTTCGCAATGGATGCAACAAAAAATATATTGGCTTTACCCGTATGATGAATAATTAACCAGTTGGTAGTCACTGCTTTCTTGAGTGTATAGATCATCAGTGCCAGATAGAGCAAAGCACCCGTTATGCCAAATTTAAATGCCACGCCTATTAAGCCGAGATCTGAGCTGTAGAACTTATACCAAAAGATCTCTTGCTCTGTGATTGTCGCTGCACTTTGTTGACCATATCCAAAAAATGGATGGTCCATCACAGTGTTAAGAGCAATCATGTAGGAGCGATAGCGAACACCATCATCGGCCCCTTCCATAACGGCAAAATATTGTTGAATAGCCAGTGTATAAAGCGGAATGATTAGAGCCATACCCAGGAAAAGCAATCCCATGCGTGGCTTTCTTGCAAACCATAGGTGATAGAGAAGAACACCCAGAATCATCATTGCCGTTGGTGCTCTTGCTTGAATAATGGACCATATCCAAACGGAAACACAAAATGTGATGCCCCAACCCAATTTTGCTCTTAAGCTTTCGGAGGTCACCATTAGATAGGCTGAAATTATGGTCGTTAGAAATAGAGCTACCTGAGGCGCTTTTAATCGATATCCTCGATGCTCGTCATGCGTTGTCATCCCTTTTATCGTTGGGTCAGAGGAGTTGTATGCAGCTTCAAGATCGATACGGAAATAGTGAAATACATAACTAAAAACAATGGCAGCAAACACCAACAGAACGACTCTATTAATGTCTTCAACTTTGTAACCAATTCGGTACAAAAAGTAGAGCGTAGGGGCGATAAACACAATCAGAAATTCACGTGATGCCATCATGCTAGGTAGCATTGATACACCAGCATTCACAGAGAATTGATAGGCCGGCAGCACAAAGGTGTAGGCCACAAATAGCAGGGTGGTGAACACCCAAAAACTCCATCGAAGGTTTTGCTCTTTAACGTTCAGTGCTGCAACCAGTGCAGAGTAGCCAAATAGAATAAAGGTTAGGAGAAAACCGACCTCCTGCAATCTATTGGCCATAAAGTAATAGGCACCCTTAAACGCTGTATAGAAGATGACAGCCAGTGCAAAGGTGATAAGGGCTCGAGTCGAGATGAACACGGGGTCGATTAAGCCGATAGCAGGTTAATTTCGTTGACCATGAAACCTAGAACCTTATCCCAGGTGTACTTTTCACGTACCCGCTCACGACTCTTTTGTTCCAGTGTCTCCCATAGCCTTTGATCATGCAGCAAGCGATCAATTGAGTTCGCCATATCTGCAGCGGAATCGTCTATGCATAGGTGGGTTAAGTGGTCCGCATCAATACCTTCGGCACCCACCGATGTGGTTGATATGGGAAGTCCTCTGCACATTGAGTTGAGCACTTTGACTTTAATGCCTGAACCAAATGTGAGTGGTGCAACAAACACACGGGAGCGTTTGAACAGTGGCTCTAGGTCATCGACAAAGCCTAGCAAGTGAATGTCTTGGATCTGTGCAACTCTGTCGACAAGACGTTTTGCAGGGTTACCACCGGCGATG
This sequence comes from Marinobacterium sp. xm-d-564, assembly GCF_013283345.1. Classification (NCBI taxonomy): domain Bacteria; kingdom Pseudomonadati; phylum Pseudomonadota; class Gammaproteobacteria; order Oceanospirillales; family Oceanospirillaceae; genus Marinobacterium; species Marinobacterium sp. xm-d-564. The sequence goes on from NZ_WBYO01000008.1 coordinate 42,920, forward strand.
TCTAGAATCAGGTTGGGATTGTTGGCCTTTATCTCTGGCCACACATGATCAATAAACCAGAGTAAGCCATCAACATTGGCTTCCCAACTGAGTGTGCCTACATAGAGAAGTCGCTTCTCTGTCTCTTCAAATCTGATGCTAGGGAGAGCAAGTTGTGTGTCATCCCCAAGGTGGTAGGTCTCTCTTGCTATATTGGTATCAGCTCCAATTTTGGAGAGATTGTCTATATCGTTGGGTGAAGCAAAAAATAGATCAGAGCGACGACAGATATCAGATTCAAACTTTGCAACGCGTTTGGCTTCGCAATTTGCGATGGTACGCATAACCCAATTATTACCCTCTTTGCCATAACGATCCCACATTAGGTAGGTGGCGTTATGAGCATGAAATATTACTTTGCCTCTGAAATGGTTGGGTATGTATTGAGCTGCTTCGTAGTGATCAATCAATATGATTTCGTAATCGTTCGCGATCTCTGCAATACGCTCTTTCAGTTTTTTTGAGCCTGACCTTAAGACATTAAGAGGGATCGCTTTCAGATAGCTCTTAACCAGGTTTTTGGGCGAACGGGGTTCTTCAACCTTTTCGTAGAGTAACTCCTCTAGATCTACAGACTGCGAAAATTCAGTTAGATGTTCTTCCCCATATTTAAGTGGGCAGGCCAGGGCAACAGAGTAGTGGTTGGTTAGGTACTTCAGCATATTCCAACTCTTGACCCGACCACCGCTATTAGCGGGGTAGGGAAGCTCTATGCTGATCATTAACAGTGTCTGTTTACTCATAATATTTCTCAAGTTGGCCTGTAAATTGCTTATCACTTGGCAAGTAATGGGTTTGCACCCAGCTAGTTAAAGCAATTTGTGTGCCACATAGAGAGGAATTAGATGAGAGCTCTGTCGAAAATTTTATTCATTCTAGGATATCTATCTGTCATCGGACCACCTCGAGCGTCTAATCTACAGACTATGGAAAAAGCGGAGGCTGGTGAGTTGAAGAATCAGCCATTGGTCGTTGTGCTGATTGTTGAATACTTAATGAGATCGGTGATGCTGTTGCTTATCTTTTTTGGCATCGAATTCGTTGTAGGGAAGGCAATTTATGAAACCTACTATCTGGATTACCTTGGCCTACTGATGCTCAGTGTTGGCGCGTTCCACACATTCAGTTATTACCTCTGCTTTGCCCTGATAAACCCCTCTAAGAAGATAGTTCGGTTCAGACTCTATCGACTGCTTAGAAATCTAGCCTACTCTTGGTTGCCCGGAGTTGGGATTGCCGCAGTGATCTTATTGGTAGAGTTTTTACAGGAGAAAGACCCTTTTACTCATCTTGAGATGGTCGTGAATGTTTATCTTGTCTCAACTGCACTGGTGTTGCTGATCTCTATGATTGAGTGGGCGCTAGTGAAACGTCATCCACTGGGCTTGGATGTTGAATAATTGTGAATTGATCAGATACACAAGCGTACTCAAACTGTTGCAGATGAACTGAGTCAAGGTTTATAAGCGTCAAGCTGTGACCGCTTATATTGATCTGCTTTTGCACCAGTTGTAGCAGGGCGATGAATGAACCATCCAGCCGGGATAGGCCTTTTAGGTCGATGACCTTGATTCTCTCCTCTTCAATTAACTCAATTAATGCACTTCTAAGATCTGATAGGTTTCTGTGCACTGCATCACCCGATATCTGTAGGGTGTTTGAGTCGTTTAGAAAACTAAACTCCAAGGGTATTTGAGGTAATTGAGACTGCTTCTGCATTAGGTTTTTATAGGGGCGTATTTTGGTGAAGTATTGCCAAATAAAGGCACGACCATCATGCCAATACCGCTTAAATAGACTCGTCTCCTCCCATATACGCCATAACCACTCTAAACCGCTGCGTTGAATCCAAAGAGGGGCTCTGTTAACCGTTCCTGCGACAAAATTGATGACCGCACCGAGGTGTGAAATGACCGGTACTTCCAGTTCGTGACGGTTTAGTTCGATCCATTGCTGGCCTCGTTTTGCCCCTAACGCAACAATTAATAGATCCGCATCTGTCTGATTGATCTGTTTTATGACCTCTGGGTCGCTCATCTCATCCATGGATCCAAAGCCGGGGCTGTAAAAACCAACGACTTCCATGCTGCTGTTATCTACCGCGATCTTTTTAAACGCTTCAGCTGCGGTTCCATCAGGGCCGCCGAAAAAGACCACTCGGATAGGGCGATCTGGGTTTTTATACTCTTGCCTAACCCTTTCAAACACTGAAGAGCCAGCGACGCGTTCCGGCAAAGGAATCCCTAGAGTTTTTGCAATCCAGATAAGCGGCATACCATCCGCGACCACCCAATCTGAGTTGATCACTGAATCCCTAAATTGCGAATCATTTTGTGCAGTGATTGCAAAATTTAGGTTCGGTGTAGTGAAGAAACAGCGCTCCTCTTTTAGCATCGCATCAATCAGATGATCTGTCGTCTCTTGCTCTGTTGTGCAGTCAAACGGCAGCCCCATGACTGTCCATACATTGCGCTTTAGATCACGTGCAATCGCTTCTTCTCGTGTCATGATTTGGCTCTATTAGAATAGTGACAAGGTGACTCGTCTATTCAGTTGACGGCCCTGTTCGGTTTGATTATCTGCAACGGGTTGGGATTCGCCCATGGAGGCTGTGGCCAGTTTTTCAGCTGGGTAGCCAATATCAACCAATGTTAGTAAGACAGACTCGGATCGATTGAGCCCCAACTGATCGTTGTATTGGTCACTGCGATTCCAATCGGTATGTCCATTCAAAATGATTGACGGACGCTGCTCACCCAGTGTCTCAACAAACTCTTTGAGTTTGACCCTCTCAGTTGGCGTCACTTCATAACTGTCGTTGGCGAAGTAGATGATCGGTAGCACAATGTTGACTACTGGTTGAGGCTGTAAGGGCGTGGCGATATTCGGCAACGAGTGCGAAAAATAGATCGTCTCGCTTTCGTTTTGTATCGGTTGTTGGCTGCAACCAGACAGGAGTAAGCTGACCAATGACCCCAGCATGATGCCGTCATATTTTTTCATGATCACTCCTATCCGTTCACAATCGATTTCAACGGAGTCAGTAAACCTAGCCTCTTAAAGACTAAAAAGGGTGCTGCTAAACATTTAAGTTTCTGGTCCCGTTTTATTAAACCCGGCATCAACAGGTTGGCTCTGCCGTTAAAGGGCGCACTGAGTACAAACTGCTCAATATCGATCGCATTTCGATGTATATCTGCTAGTGTTTCGTGCGTTAAATGGGCATCACTGTAGTAGACCTTCTCTAGCTCAATATGCAGATTAGAAATGGCATCTAGCCAGTGCTCATAACTCATCATGCAGTTGGGCGTAAGGAGCGAACGTCGGACATTTTCTGGAAGTTTGTCCAGGATGTTTATCTGTCCGTTATTGAACCGTTCAATCAACTCAATGGCCGCCTTATAGAAGATGATTGAGGTGATGCGCGACTCAATAAGTGCATTGGGCAGCTCTGATCCTTTTGACTCCGCCAATGTAAGCACGGCGGAGTCTAGGTGTTCTCGAAGGGCTTCGTACATTGGTTAAGCCGCTTTGCTGACTCGCTCAATGGCAGCATTCGGATCTTGATAGATCTCGAATAGCTCTTGCAGGCGTGTCAGTTCTAGCAGAGATTGCACTGCTGGTTGAGGCGACAAGATCACCGCTGAACCACCCAATTTTTGAATGTTTTTGTAGACAGCAACAAGCACGGCTAAACCACTTGAATCGGTAAAACTCATGCCCGCCAAATCGATGACAAGGTTAGTTTTTCCCTCTTCGATCATCTCGGTAAGCTGCTGTTTAACACTGTTCGCATTAGCCATAGTAAGTTTCTCTGGCATGTGAACGACGTTAGCTGAATCGTAAGAACTGACTGTAAAACTCATCGGTAACTCCTAAGTTAATTATGTACCTATATATCCTTAGCAATAGGTGTGCCAACTTAGGGTTTTATTCCGATTATCGAGGCAGTTTTAGTCTATTTTTAATAAAACTTTTTACATCTGAGGGGAGGGCGTCAATTCTAATATCGGCTTGATCGCAATATGGGGCAATGTGACGTTCGAATCCAGGTCGCACTTGGTCGTTGTATTGACGACGAATGTCGTCAGGTTCTCGACCTCGTTCAATTTGATCTCGTTCAAAACGGCGTTGGAAACAGATCTCTTGAGGGACATCTAAGTAGATTTTGACATCAAAGACTGAGACTAAATTCGGTTGTGACAGTAGAAAAAGCCCCTCAACCAAAATCACATCCAGTGGTTCAATGATCAAAGTCTCTTTCTGGCGTCTGTGAACGACAAAGTCATAGGTTGGAATTTCAGTTGCCAATCCCTGTTTAAGCTCATGTAATTTTTCGGCCAGTAGATCAAGCTCTAGCGCTTGAGGCTCATCGTAATTATTGAGCGGGTGGCCAATAGGGTTGTAAAAATTGTCCTGGCTAAACAGCGTGGCCGTTAATCCCTGTGATTGAATGCCCTGCAACAGGGCGTTAGCTACGGTGGTTTTCCCAGATCCAGAAGCACCTGCAACGGCAATCAAAAGAGGTTTCACGTCAATTCCATCGGTTCAAAATGTGCTCAGATTATAGAGAGATCAGTGCAGGAAATGAATAAGCCGCAGTAGATGCGGCTTATTTTGAGTGACTTTATTAGCTGTTTTTAAAACGCAGTCGCCATAGGTTAGCATCATTGGTACGCCTACAGCTGATTTGATCGATCCAACTCATCATGATGTGCTGGCCACGCCCTGACTCTGATTCACCTGAATAGGGTTTAGGCGGGCATAGGTGAGGGAGCTCAACAGAATACTCTTGAATATTGAACTCAATCCAGCTCTTAGAGGTCGTTGTGATGATCTCTATAGGAAGCTCTGAGTAATCTTCAGGCCAAAGAGTATGTTCAACAAAATTGTTCAGTAGTTCAGCAAGTGCGGTTCTGATCCTGGAGAGGATTAGATCCTCGGTATTAAGCAGTTTTAAGTGAAGATAGATACGATCCAGTGTCTTTTCTACGTCGCTCTCTGTAGGGCGTAAACTGGTCAGAAATGGCTGGACGTTCAACTCTGTCTCTTGGTTGTTTTCCGAGGAGCGTTTAATCAACATGACCGATACATCATCTTCTGGGGTCTCTTGGTTACCCCAATCATAGGCAAATTGCTTGATGATATCTAACTGAGTTGCGGCATCTTTACTGCGTTCACTTTTCAGTATGTTTTCGATCGCATTGCGACCTATCGCTGAGTTGGTTTCATCAACAATATCAAACAGTCCATCACTACTTAACAGTAATGATGAGCCAGGTAAAAAGGGAAGGGATCGTGTTTCAAAGTCAGCAAACTCAAACATTCCAACCGGAAAACTGCCGCGGCTTATCTGCATCATATCACCCTGTTCACTTAAGACGCAGGGGTGAGGGTGTCCTGCTTGGCAGTACCTTAGGGAATTGGCCTGCTCATCTATCATGCCTAGGAACATAGTGAAGTAGAGGCCTGAAAAACGCTCACTTGGAAAGCGCTCATTCAGTCTTCGAACGATTTGGTGAAGCGGTGGCAAGACGCTTTGATTGATGTAGGAACCTAGCATCTGTTGAATGGCATTTTGTAAGGTAAAGGAGAGCATAGCCGATGCAACCCCGTGACCCATGACGTCGATCTGATAGATCAGTACTTGATTGTTATTGGTAGTGACAAATCCCATTGAATCACCACCAATGCCACGTGCTGTTTTAAAGTGTGTAGCGAGTTCTAGGGTTGGTGATAACCACTGATTCTTTGGTACATACTCCTCTTGAAGATGCGTCGCAAATTGCAACTCTTCCTCATTTTGTTTCTGTGCTGCTTCCAGTGCAGTTACTGTTTCGTTGAGTTGCTCGTTCTGGTCGGTGACACTTTTACGCATGCTTACCAACCGCGCACCTGCAGCCAGTCGCACACGAAGTTCCTCTTTAACGGCGGGTTTACGCAAAAAATCATCCGCGCCTGCATCCATACAGGTGACCAGCTCATTTTGATCATTCTCTGCGGTCAGCATAACAACGTAGGGTGATCCGTAACGATCGTTGCTTCTCAGAGTGCGACAGAGTGTTTTGCCATCCATCTCTGGCATCACTTGATCTGAGAGGATCAATTGGAATTGGTCTCTCTCAAGCAGTGCGAGAGCCTCTTTGCCATCACAGGCCTCAACGACTTCATAGCCTAGGTCTTTTAACATCGTGCCAAGGCGAGCTCGTTCGGTAGGGCTGTCATCAACCATTAGGATTCTATTGATATCAAAATGGTCTTGTTCGCTACATTTCGCTGATACTGCAATATTCATCTTAACACTCGGTTTGTTTAGTTCGTATTGCAAGAGGGTAAGCACAAACCGTGCCAACAGCTCTGAATCAAATATCTAGACTTTTTGCATTTTGCGAATCACTATGAATATATCTTTTTATAAGCAGTAAGAAGAGTTGGCATGGACCTTGCTTTCTCTTGATGTGCCTTCACTGTTTAGAAGGGTTATTTTAAGGAGATAGTTAAATGGGACAAATCATCGATTCAATGGATCAGGCGGTTGCTTCAAAGGTTTCTGAAGTACTGGATCTTGCAGTACTGGAGCGTCTTTTAGAGGACACGTCGATCGATTTTTTGCCAAGCCTTATTGAAGTGTTCGAAGCAGAATCTTCACAGCGTTTAGAAAACATCAATCAAGCGATGTCTGAAAATGATTTAGCGACTTTAGGTATCGAAGCACATTCACTGAAAGGTACCTCAGCAACCTTTGGTGCCGAAACGCTCCGTTCTACTGCTGAGCGTATTGAAAAAGCAGCCAAATCTGGCGATCAGGCTACAGTTGATCAGTTTGTACCTTCTGTACCCTCGCAGCTGGAATCTGTCCTTGCAGAGTTGAACCGTTTTTCATCAGCGCTATCGGCTTAATAGAGTTAATTGAGGAAATTTCTGATGTCTCAGAATCAAGTATTAATTGTTGAAGACAGTGCCAGCCTGCGACGTATCTATGCACAGTACGTCGAGAAGGAGGGGGTATTAGTCGATGCCGCCGCCACACTGGCTGAAGCTCACACCGCACTTGATTCTAAGGTCTATCAGGTCGTTCTTCTGGATCTGCGCCTGCCTGATGGTGATGGCTTTGAGCTTCTTAAACGAATTATTGAGCATCAGATTAACTCTTTGGTGATCATTATGACCGCGCATGGCTCGATCGATGTGGCTGTCGATGCCATTCGTTTAGGTGCCTATGATTTTCTAGAAAAACCTTTTGATGCGCGTCGATTGAAGGTGGCGATCAGTTCAGCATTTGCACAGGTTGCGAAGCTGAACTTTGCTCCTGTCGATTTGGCTGAGAAGAGAGAGCGTGAGACCTTCCATAGCTTTATTGGTGCCAGTCCTGCGATGCAAGATATGTATCATCTTATCGAGCGTGCGGGCCCCAGTAAGGCATCTGTCTTTGTCACAGGGGAGAGCGGTTCTGGTAAAGAGCTCACTGCAGAAGCCCTACATAAGCAGAGCGCGCGTTCTGAAGGTCCTTTCGTTGCTATTAACTGTGCCGCTATCCCTAAAGATCTTATGGAGAGTGAGATCTTTGGCCATGTTAAGGGGGCGTTTACTGGGGCCAGTGCCAATCGTGAGGGGGCAGCCAGCAAAGCCAATGGTGGTACGCTTTTTCTAGATGAAATTGGTGAAATGAGTCTTGATTTGCAAACCAAATTGCTACGATTCATTCAGACCGGCATTATTCAAAAAGTGGGAAGTAATTCAGATGAGGTGGTCGATGTCCGATTCATCTGTGCAACGAACCGAGATCCTTTGACTGAGGTGCAAGCGGGTCGTTTTAGAGAGGATCTCTACTATCGCCTGCATGTGATTCCTGTTCACCTGCCGCCGTTACGAGATCGCGGTGATGATATTCTGATGATTGCCGAATTCTTCCTAAACCGTTACGCGCGAGAAGAGACCAAGTACTTCGAGGGCTTTGAAGATGAGGCTAAGCGTAGACTACTGGAGTATCACTGGCCAGGTAATGTTCGCGAACTTCAAAATGTGATTCGTAATGTCGTTGTATTAAACGAGGGGGGTATGGTCGGTGTAGCCGATTTCCCGGCCCCGTTAAACTCGCTGCAGGAGATTGTGGCACCACAACCCGCCAAAATAGAGGAGCCAGAAGAGGTTCAAACGAGTAAATCCGCTAAGAAGTCTAAACCCTATTCGAAAGTGATGGCACAAAGCTTAGACGAGATTGAACCTCTGGATGTATTAGAGCGAAAAATCATCGAAAATGCCGTCAAACTCTGTAAAGGCAATGTCCCTAAAGCGGCCGCGTTACTTGAGGTTAGCCCCTCTACACTCTACCGCAAAATCAAGGGTTGGAGTTAAGCGCTGCGATCGCGACTCTGTTCATTAGGGTTAGGTATGCTGACCATGCCTAACTCTACCCGATCCCTTCCTTTTGCTTTGGCTCGATAGAGCGCATCATCTGCCCGTTTAAATAGCTCATCTGCTTCGACACCGGCAATATAACTACTAATACCGATACTGGCCGTTACCTTACTCACGGCTGTGAATGGGTGATCTCTTAGTGTGTTTCTAAGTTTTTCTGCCAAGATCAACGCTTCAGATTGGTTGGTGTTAGGAAGTATCAGCATAAACTCTTCACCGCCCCAGCGACCCAATATATCCACATCACGAATATTGCTCTGAAGTAGGTTAGCGACGGCGTAGAGAACATCATCACCTACAAGATGCCCGTGGGTATCATTGATCTGTTTGAAGTGATCAATATCTAACAGTAAGAGTGAAAATTGAGTGCCGTATCGGTTTGCACGTCGCAGTTCTGCTTCAAATAGCTCATCCAGCCTCGAACGATTGTAGAGACCGGTTAACTGATCTGTCATCCATAGCTCTTCCAGTTTTTTCTGAGTCGAAATGTCTTCGCGAATCTCGGTGAATCCAATCAGATTAGCGTTTCGGTCGTATTGAGGCTCGATCTGAAGCTTGACCCAATAGAGTCCACCGTAGGCATTTTTCTCTTGGGCCTCAACACTAACGAGCCCTTTCTGACTGGCCTCTTGATATCGTTGTTGCAACAGACTTGAGCTGTTTTCGTCTGGAATTAAACGAGCTAATGTACCTGATTTAAGTTGTTCTTTTGTATATCCCGTGTGCTCGCAAAAGGCAGTAGATGCCTTAGTTACCTTGCCGTTTGCATCGGTATTCGCCATTAAGATGTGTTTGTCGATGATGGCAAGATGTCGCTGTGTCTTGTGACGCTCACGCTTAAGCTGTCTAAACTGCTTATGTCCACGTGAACGAAGTAGCTGCAGGGTTCGAGTCATTGTGGCCAGCACAATGATGATAAGGGTAACAGAGACTAAAAAGATGACGGGGTGGAGTCTTATCTCAGCCATTAGAGAGCTCTCATTAGCCCAAAGAGGTTGGCTAATGAGTAACAAAGATAGGCAGGAAACTAGGTAACTAAACCCCATACAAAACCCTTCCAAACATAATGAAAGCTTAAGCCTAGCAGAGGATTTTGTTTTTGCAGGATTATTTTTAGACGTTTTATTTTTGTAAAGTTGAACGCCCAATCAAAACAATACTTTATTTAAAATCAGTTACTTATCGATAACTTCTGATAGTGGTTGTGCGAAGGTTTGCACCATATCCCAAGGGAAACGAATCCAAGTATCTTGGCTGACCTCAGTAATAAAGGTATCAACCAGTGGTTTGCCTGCCGGTTTTGCATAGAGTGTTGCAAAGTGCGCTTTAGGTAGCATTTCGCGAACGTATTTTGCGGTGCGGCCGGTATCAACCAGGTCATCGACCAAAATCATCCCTTCGCCATCACCTTCTACGCCTTTTAGTACTTCTATCTGACCCTGAACAGAAGCTTCACCAGTGTCTGAGTTTGAGTAGCTAAGGACACAGATCGTATCGATCATACGAATATCCATCTCTCGAGCTAGGATGGCTGCTGGTACTAAGCCGCCGCGAGTGATGGCAATAATGCCTTTCCAAGGCCCTTGTTCTAGAAGGCGCCAGCTCAGTGCACGTGCATTTCGGTGCAGTTCATCCCAGCTTACGGGAAAGTCTTTGCTGTTGGGTGTCATTATCTTCTCCTAAGAAATCGCACGAGCCGCAAGCGTATTAGCAGCCTCTTTATGTTCATGCATGATCTGTTCAATATCTTGACCGACTAACTCACCGGCCTTAACGCGCCACTCGCCATTCACCATTACGGCTTCTGCGCGATGTGCCCCACACAACAGCAGGGCGGCTAATGGATCGTGAGCACCGCTAAAGCGCGGCTCATCAAGCTTAAATAGAGCTAGGTCGGCTGCTTTGCCCACCGCGAGCTCACCTATATCGTTACGGCCTAATACCTGCGCTGAGCCTTTGGTACCCCAACGATAGGCGTCAAAATGGGTGACCGCAGAGGATCCGTAACGCAGGCGCTGGATGTACATGGCTTGGCGAACTTCTTGAATCATATTCGAGCAATCGTTCGACGCAGAACCATCGACGCCCAAACCTACCGGTGAACCGGCCGCTTCAAGCTCTTTCACTTTAGCAATGCCCGATGCCAGCATCATATTCGAGCTTGGGCAGTGACAGACTCCGACGCCAGCTTTACCCAATCGGGCAATCTCTTCGTCATTAAAATGTATGCCGTGCGCCAACCAAGTGTTACTGGATAGCCAACCAACAGACTCTAGGTAATCTACCGTTCGCATTCCTAAAGAGCGTTCACAGAAGTTCTCCTCGTCGATGGTCTCTGCTAGGTGCGTATGGAGTCGTACATTGAGTTGTTTGGCCAGACTGGCCGTGTCACGCATCAACTCGGTCGTCACAGAGAAGGGAGAACAGGGTGCTAAGGCGATTTGTGACATCGAATAGGGTTCGCTGTCGTGATAGCGAGAGACTAGGCGTTCAGAATCCTGCAAGATCTCATCTTCTGTTTGAACCACGGTATTAGGCGGTAATCCACCTTGATCTTGGCCCAAACTCATAGAGCCTCGGGTCATCGCCATACGCACACCCATCTCACGGCCGATTTCAACTTGATGATCAATGGCATCAGTAAGATTGGCTGGGAACAGATAGTGGTGATCAGAAGCGGTTGTGCAGCCGGACAACAGTAACTCGGCCAGTGCCAGTTTTGTGGCGGCACGATGAACCTCAGGATCTAAATTGGCCCAGACAGGGTAGAGCGTCTGAAGCCAAGGAAAAAGCTCTTTATTGAGCGCTGCGGGCAGTGCGCGAGTCAGTGTCTGATAGAAATGGTGGTGGGTGTTAATCAGACCGGGAATCAGAACCTGATCACTGACATCAATCGTTTGATCAATATTAACGGGTGTTTCACCCTTGGCAACCAGCTCTACGATCGTCTTGCCACTGACAACAATACCGCCAGAAGCATCCTCATCGTTTCCCGTGTAGATGGCTAATGGATTGGATAACCAGATGCGAAGGTTGTCTGTCATACTTTGGCGGATCTCAAAGCTTGTTAATAATTGAAAAATAGTCGTCTATTGAACCCAATATTTGACTCAAAAATCAAATAAAAATTAACTTCAAGGTCAGTTTATTTATTTGACCACTTGGTTAGGTTTTAGCACAATAAGTCTATTATATATGACCCTTCAGGCAGCATTCATATGATCAGTTACTGGAAAAATGGTTCCATTGAGCAGGATAGTCCGCTTTCCAATACCGAGACTCTATTGGAATTCCTGCGTGAATCTAAACGTCTCACAGGGACCAAAGAGGGGTGTGCCTCTGGTGACTGCGGTGCCTGTACGGTTGTGCTTGTCTCTTTAGATGATAATAAAAGGCTTAAGTATGAGGCGGTCAATAGCTGTTTGATGCCGGCTGCTGAGTTGGCTGGTAAAGCGCTGATTACGATTGAAGATCTAGCGCAAGGCGATGATCTACACCCACTGCAACAGGCATTTATAGAGCAGCACGCATCGCAGTGTGGATTTTGCACCCCAGGGTTCATTCTTTCTGCACTTGCATTGAAAAAGCACGAATCCAATCCTGATGTGGAGGCGATCGATGAAGCCCTAGGCGGCAATCTTTGTCGATGCACCGGCTATTCACCCATTGTTAAAGCGGTTCAATTGGCCGATTGCAGCCATGATCGATTTGCTCAATGTGAAGTTGAGTTAATCCATTCCCTAAAGCAGTTACAACACTCAACGGCATCCGTTGCCGGTTTCCATCAACCTCGAACATTAGAGGCGCTTTGTGAATTAAAATCGGAACATCCAGAGGCCATTTTGTTATCCGGTGGTACTGATTGGATGCTGCGGGCGACTCAGGGGCTTGAACAGGTCGAGACGCTTATTAGTACTGACAGAGTTGCCGCCTTACATCAATTAACTATTGTGGGTGGCCACTGGTCAGTCGGTGCAGCGGTCACTTTGAGTCGAATTAAAGATCGTGCAAAAGCGTCTGGTTTTCATGCTCTTGATCAGCTGCTCAGTCGATTTGCATCACAACAGATCCGTAATCGCGCGACCTTGGGTGGTTCTATCGGAAATGCCTCTCCAATTGGCGATTTAGCTCCGTTGATGCTCGCTTTAGATGCAGAGTTGGTTTTGAGCTCTGTTCAACAAGAGCGAAGGGTTGCGCTAAAACATTTCTTCTTAGGCTATAAGCAGACCGCGTTGAGTTCGGATGAGGTGATCAGTCAGATTAACTTCAACCTTGCTGATCAGGCCCAAGTGCATTTTGAGAAGGTATCCAAGCGCCTGGATGATGATATCTCTGCCGTCGCTGTAGCGACTCATTACAGGATGCATGAGGGACGGTTAACCTCATTGCGCATAGGGTTAGGGGGTATGGCAGCCACTCCGGTTTTGGCACTGGGTGTTATGGCCGCTTTTGAAGGTACAGCCCCCTCATCCATTACCCTGGATCAGGTCACTGATGCGTTAGGCGAGTTAACGCCTCTATCAGACCTCAGGGCCAGCGCTGATTATCGCCTCAAAGCCTGTGCCCGTGTCATTCACTTCCATCTAATCAGTGCGAAGGAGTCAGTATGAAACCTGTAGGCGTTTCAGTCACTCACGACAGTGCGTTGTTGCATGTGACGGGTAGAGCACGATACGTAGATGATACTCCCTTACCTGAAGGCACCCTGTTTGCTGCCATCGGGCAAGCATCTATCTCCCGAGGCCGTCTGTTATCGATGGATCTGAGTGCAGTGCAAGAGGCTCCAGGTGTTATTACCGTGCTGACGTCCAGGGATATTCCTGGAATAAAAGATATTGGTCCTGTCTTTCCGGGTGACCCGCTTTTAGTAGATGGCGATGTGCTTTTTCATGGTCAACCGATCTTTCTCGTAGTAGCTACTGATGAGAAGCAAGCACGCTCTGCGGCATTATTGGCTGAGGTTCAATACGAAGAGTCTAAGCCAATCCTCTCTATTGAAGATGCAAAGTCCCACGCGTATCGAGTACGTCCTCCTCATGTGATGCAGAGAGGCGATCTGTCCACAATGGACACATCTGAACATCAGGTCTCTGGCGAATTGCGAATTGGTGGCCAAGAACATCTCTATCTTGAAGGGCAGGCCTCTTTAGCAGTGCCAACAGAGGAGGGGGGTATGCATCTTCTCTGCTCTACGCAGCACCCGACTGAGGTGCAAACCCTTGTCTCTGAAGTGTTGGGCCTTCCATTCCACGAGGTTGTCGTTGAAGTACGACGCATGGGAGGCGCCTTTGGAGGTAAAGAGACGCAAGCAGCGCCTTGGGCTTGTTTAGCGTCACTGGCGGCGCACAAGCTAGGTAAACCGGTAAAGCTTCGTCTACCTAGATCAACGGATATGACGGTAACGGGGAAACGTCACCCCTTTATCAACCAATATCAAGTGGGATTCCGTAGTGATGGTCAAATCGAAGCGGTACAGATCGACATTAATGGCGACTGTGGCTGCTCTCCAGATCTAAGTGATGCCATTGTGGATCGCGCGATGTTCCACAGTGACAACGCCTACTATTACCCAGCTGCTAAAATCAGTGGTGAGCGTTGGCGAACCGATAAGGTTTCTAACACGGCGTTTCGTGGCTTTGGTGGGCCTCAGGGGGTCATCACGGCTGAAGCGATGTTGGATGATATTGCACGCGCCTGTAAACAGGATCCTTTAGATACACGGCTTAAGAACCTCTATTCAGGTCAGCAGACACACTATGGTCAAACCGTCGACGGAACAACGCTGCGGGAGATCATGACCCGCCTTAGAGAGAGTGCTGACTATGACCGTCGTCGACAGAAAATTGCTAAACATAACTTAGCCTCATCTCGTTATCTTAAAGGGCTGGCGTTAACCCCGGTCAAGTTTGGTATCTCCTTTACCGTTAAGCATCTCAATCAAGCGGGCGTGCTTGTTCACATCTATACAGACGGTTCCGTTCTGGTCAGTCAGGCGGGTACTGAGATGGGGCAGGGACTTTACACTAAAGTGGCTCAAGTGGTTGCCTCAGTATTGGGCATTGAGATCGATCGAGTGAAGATGAGCAGCACTCGAACTGACAAGGTTCCCAACACGTCACCGACGGCTGCTTCAAGCGGTAGCGACATGAATGGTATGGCAGCCCATGACGCAGCGACCACACTGAAAAGTCGGATTGCAGAATTCATTGCCAATCGCGAATCGATTAATGCCGAAGAGATTGAATTCAAACAGGGGCTGTTGAGCTGGGGTGCCAGTTCAATCACGTTTGCCGAGGCTGTAAAAGCGGCCTATATGGATCGTGTTCAGCTCTCTGCCACAGGCTTCTACAAAACGCCCAATATCTGGTATGACAGAGCTTCTGCACAAGGCAACCCATTTCTCTACTACGCTAATGGGGCCGCCTGTTCGGAGGTCATTATTGACCGATTAACGGGCGCCACTCATATCGAGCGTGTCGATATATTGCACGATACGGGTAACTCATTGAATCCAGCCTTGGACAAGGGTCAGATAGAGGGAGGGTTTATTCAGGGAGCGGGTTGGTTAACCAGTGAGGAGCTTAAGTGGGATGACGAAGGGCGTCTACTGACAAACTCCCCAGCTACTTATAAGATCCCAGCGATTAGTGATCGACCCACTAAGCTAAGTATCGAACTGCTGGATAAACCGAACAGTGCGGCAACCATAGCAAGATCTAAAGCAGTCGGTGAGCCACCCTTTATGCTTGGCATCTCTGTCTGGTGTGCAATTCGCGATGCAATTTCGAGTATTTCCGGCTATGGTATATCGCCTACCTTAGATGCACCGGCAACCCCTGAGGCCATTTTAAACGCCATTACTACCCTTGAGGACTCTCTGTGATTCAACGTTGGAGCTACAAACTTGCTGAGCTGTTAAAGCGGGGGCAACCGGTTGTTTTAATCACACAGGTCGGTGAGAGAGGCTCCAGTCCACGTTCGTCAGGTGCCAAGATGTTGGTCACCAGTAACGCCACTGTGGATTCACTCGGTGGTGGTAATCTTGAGCATCAGGCGATTGAATTCGCACGACAGCTACTGACAGAGCAGAAAGATGGTCTGCACGAACTTGAGTACACTCTGGCCGGTAATCTTGGGCAGTGCTGCGGTGGAGAGGTTAGGGTGCTGTTTGAGGTTTTTAATACCTCTCTACAGCCTCTTTACCTATTTGGTGCCGGTCACATAGCTCAAGCGTTAGTGCCCTTGCTCGCGCAGCTGCATTTTGCCGTTAACTGGGTCGATGACCGAGATGAACTCTTTGTTCAGCCTATTCCTGATGGTGTGACCCGCATTGAACGAGATCCAATTGATGTGGCGCGAGATATTCCGAATGATGCGTGGATGTTGATTATGACCCATGATCATCAACTGGATCTGGATCTTCTACTGGCAGCTATCGATGGAGGTCTGCCGACCTATACTGGCATGATAGGCTCAGAAACTAAGGCATTGAAATTCAGACAGCGTCTTGCTCAGCGGGGTATTGCTCAGGAAGTCATTGACTCCATTCACTCGCCTATAGGCTTGCACAATTTGCATACTAAATTGCCGGTAGAGATTGCGATTTCAGTTGCGGCTGATGTCATGACTCGGCTGCAGCAACAGCGGGGTGAATTATGAGTCAATCCTGGGCGTTACGTTGTCAGATCCTGAGTTGTACTTCTCAACCTAAAGATGATGAAGGGTGGTTCTATCACTCAGATGGGCTTATCTGGATAGTCGATGGATTGATTAAACGGGTAGGCAGTTACACTGATTTAAGAGAGCATATCCCCTCTGATCTTCAAATCGAGCATCGTCCTGGGCATCTACTGATTCCTGGATTTATCGATACCCATGTTCACTACCCACAACTTGAAATGATCGGTGCCTACGGGACTCAACTGTTGGATTGGTTGAATCGATACACCTTCCCTGTGGAATTAAAGTATCGCGATATTGATTACGCGACAGAGCAGGCTGGACGGTTTCTCGACCAGTTATTGGCGAACGGCACGACAACCGCCCTGGTGTTTGCGACCTCTTCGGTTAACTCAGTGGATGCCTTTTTTGCAGAATCCCTACGTCGTAATCTACGTATGGTCAGCGGCAAGGTTTTAATGGATCGGCATGCACCAGATGATCTGTGTGATACCCCTCAATCGGCCTATGACGACTCCTGTTCGTTAATTGACAAATGGCGTGGTAGTGGACGGTTGGGTTACGCGGTAACACCTCGCTTTGCACCCACATCGACCGACGCGCAATTAGAGGTCGCTGGTGCTCTAATGAAAGAGAATAGTGATGTCTACCTACACACCCATCTCTCTGAGAATGTCGATGAGATCGCATGGGTAGGGGAGTTATTTCCTGATCGCCAGGGCTATTTAGATACCTATGATCACTTTGGACTCGTGACCGATCGTTCGGTGTTTGCTCACGGCATTCACCTCAATGACGCTGAGATGCAACGTCTTCATGACTGTGGCTCCGCTATTTGTCACTGCCCATCCTCCAATCTTTTCTTAGGATCGGGGTTATTTCCTTTGAAGCGTCTGCAACAGGCTGGCGTTAATGTGACTATGGGTACTGATGTTGGGGGTGGTACGTCGCTCTCTATGCTGAGCACCCAAGGTGACGCCTATAAAATTCAGCAGATGGCGGGACATCTTCTTAAACCTTTAGAAGCCTTCTATATGGCCACTCTGGCCGGTGCTAAGGCATTGGGGCTGGATGATCGAATTGGCGCTTTAGCAGAAGGGTTTGAGGCCGATATGGTGTTGCTCGACTTGGCCTCTACACCGGTGATCGAAGAGCGGATGAAACGGGCTGATCAGATTGAAGATGTCTTATTTGCACTCTCTATTCTGGGGGATGATCGATCAATCGCACAGACCTATGTGATGGGCGAGCCTGCCCTTTAGGTTATATCTTTACTTTTACTATCAACCGCTTGCCGCGACCTTCTCCAGCGATTTTTAAATCCAGATCGCCATTTAACTGATCAACCATAGCACCGACTATGGCCAAGCCTAAACCGCTGCCTGGTTGCGATCGCTGATTGCCACGAACAAATCTCTGCTTCAACCCGTTTAGATCTTCTGGCGCTAAATCGGGTGCCAAATTCTCAACACTAAAGGCACCGTTCGACTCTAATCGAATAATGACGGGGCTCTCATTGGGCGCATACTTCAAGCCGTTTTCGACTAGGTTACTGAGTATGACGGCTAAGGCGTCAGGATCGATATCTAACAGGGGCGGTGATTCACTGATGATCTCGACTCGATCATTACGTGGGTCTAGCTCGCGGGCAATCATCTTAACGATGAGCTCAAGATTGGTTGGCTCCCCGTTGTATAGCGTTACCGACTCGGCACGCGCTAATTGAAGTAGCTTATCAATCAGACGAGTTAGGCGTGCTAAGCTGGATTGAACAATCTTGAGACGCTCAGCTTGATCCGTCGAACCAAGCTCATCAGAGAGTCTCTGCAGTTGCACGGATGCCACGGCCAGCGGGGTTCTTAACTCATGAGCACTGTTAGCCGCAAATTCACGCTCCGCTAACAGAGCTGTTCTGAGTCGATCAAGCAGGGCATTGGTAGCCTTTTGAACTTCTAAGAAATCTTCAGGGAGTTCGGCTTGTGCCATCGGCTCTAGATTGCTGCCGCCGCGGGTCGCCATATTCTCAGCAAATTGTTGAACAGGCACTAAACGTCGTTTTACTGCAATGTAGACCAGCAAAACGCTCAAAGGTAGCGCAATGGTAAAGATCAGTAAAAAGAGCAGGGCGGTATCAAATAGGACGCCGTAGCGGTGATCGACGGTCTCTGCGACCTGGAGATGGTAGCGACCATCTAGCGATGAAGCTGTATAAATGCTGAAATTTTTGCCATGGACAAACCCCGTCTGCAAACTATCAAGCATCGGTGTCATCGGAGCATTATTCGAACGCACCAGTATTCGCCCCTTAAAGTCACGCAGTTGATACATCAAGTATTCAGGTTGATCGCCCAAAATTCTTGGACCAACGCTTAGATTGAGCGTGCCCAGCAAGCTTAGCTCAGGTCTAAGATCAAGCAGACCGAATTGGTTAAGTCGGTAGTCGGATATAGCGAGGGGCAAAACGCGTTGTGCGGTCTCTTTTAGGCTTTGATCGTAGGTTGAATTGAGCTCTTTAACGAGTACCCATAGCGCGACCACCGTTGCCAATAACCAAACCAGCACCAAGCTCAGTGCAATTTGTACACCGAGCTGAGCGGCTAAGGTTTTGGGTTTTAGAAACACGCTAGGCCTCTAAACGGTAGCCAAGGCCACGTGCCGTTTTTATCAGCTCTTTACCCAGTTTCTTACGTAAGCGACTGATATAGACCTCGACGGTATTGCTCTCTACCTCATGTCCAAAGGCGTAGAGACGATCTTCGATCTGCTCTTTGCTGACAATGTGTCCGGGTCGTTTAATCAGTGTTTCTAAGATACTCCACTCACGAGCTGTCAGCTCGACATCTTGCTCATCGACCTGCAGTGAGTGTTTTTGAAGGTCGGCTGTGATTCGACCAAAGGTGACCGCATTGGTCGCTAATCCGGCTCCTCGGCGTGTTACCGCCTGAATTCTGGCATTGACCTCATCCAAATCGTAAGGCTTGATCACATAGTCATCGGCACCGGCATCAAGACCGGCAATTCGATCGCTGATTTGATCACGCGCTGTCAGGATGATGACAGGGGTTGTAAGGCCTGCTTGGCGACGCTTTTTAAGCCATGGGATGGCATCGCCGTCTACCAGCTGTAGATCGAGAAGAACAATATCGTACTCTGTTGTTAGTAGAGCGGTTTCGGCTTGGCGCAAATGATCGAAACCATCAACTGCCATGCCTGACAGCTCCAGATGCTCTGTTAAAGCGTTAGCTAATGCCAATTCATCTTCGACGAGTAGTACGCGCATGGCCAGCTCCCTGGTAGTGAATGCTCAATTTGGTTATTGGGCCAAAAGAGAATGAAAACAACCTTAACTAAGGCGTTTAGCTGATCTGCATACCTGCAAGAACCAATGCCGTTAGCGTTTTCTCAGCCTGATCATAGACCTCTAAATTGAGTCGTCTTTGCCCCAGAGCGGCTTTCACTTGAAGTTCGTAATCGGCGTAGTGTTGGGTAGATGCCCAGATGATCAAGAGTAGATGCTCTGCAGAGAGGTCAGGATTAACCTTGCCTGTTGATTGCCACTGTTTGATGATGTCACAACGGCCGGTAAACCACTCATGGTACTGCTTACCGAAGCGTTTTTTCATATGCGGTGCGCCGTTGATCACTTCCGCTGCAAAGATACGCGAAGCTTCTGGGTTTTCGCGTGAAAAGGTGATCTTTTTAGAGATATATTCCGTGATGAAGGCTTTAGGATCATCTTCGGCGACCAGTAGATCGAGGGATCCATCCCAAAGTGAAAGAATGTGTGTTAACACCTCTTGGTAGAGAGCCTCTTTAGAGCCAAAGTAGTAGTGTACATTGGGCTTTGGAAGCTCGGCTCTATCCGCTATGGATTGAACGGTGGTGCCTGAAAATCCTTTTTGGGCAAATTCACGTACCGCAGCGTTAATAATGAGTTGGCGGTTACGTTGACGAATGGCGCCGGTGTTTGAATCTTGGTTCATAGTAGATCTCTACTGAAGGGTATAAATACCACCCGTTTGATGGGCTGTTCTGTTACTCTAACGACTTGATCTTGTGGGTCAAGTTTTTACCGATCTCAATCTGTTAGCTTAAGGTTTTTACTGTGTTTCGACTCTTTGAGCGTTTTACTCAGCCCTACCCAGAACAGGGTGAATTACAGCCCCCTTCAACGCTGTTTGCGTTCATGCGTTTTTATACCAAAGGGTTTGAGATTCCGCTGTTAATCCTGTCGTTAAGTACCGCTTCCATTGCGATTCTAGAGGCGGTTCTATTCAGTTTTATGGGTGATTTGGTTGACTGGATTTCGACCATGACACCAGCTGAGTTGCTCTCTGAAAAGAGCTCAGAACTCTGGATGATGGCAGCTGTGCTATTGATCCTGTTCCCGTTGCTAACGCTAATCCACTCTTTGGTGATGCACCAATCACTGTTGGGTAATTATCCAATGGCGATTCGCTGGCTGTCTCACCGATACCTGCTTAAACAGAGTGTCAGCTTCTATCAGAATGACTTTGCGGGTCGTATAGCGACCAAAGTGATGCAGACAGCGCTCTCCGTTAGGGAAGCAGTGATGAAACTCTTGGATGTGATGGTCTATGTGCTGGTCTACTTTATCAGTATGTTGGTGCTGGTGGCTCAATCAGACTGGCGCCTAATGATTCCCATGCTGGTTTGGTTGATCTGCTACATCGGCATTCAACTCTTTTTTATTCCTAAGTTAAAGCGGGTTGCGACTGAGCAGGCCGATGCTCGTTCAGTGATGACAGGCCGTATTGTCGACAGCTACACCAACATAAGCACGGTAAAGCTGTTTGCCCACACTCAGCGTGAGTCAGATTATGCCAAAGAGAGCATGGATGGCTTCCTAAAAACGGTCTACAGCCAAATGCGCTTAGGGACCGGGTTTAACGTGCTGGTTAACCTCATCAATTACCTTCTGACCTTTAGTGTTGCCGGCGTTTCCATTTATCTCTGGTCAGACTCAATTGTTACAGTGGGTGCGATAGCGATCGCGGTGAGTCTCTCTCTGCGATTAAGTGGCATCTCTCACTGGATTATGTGGGAGATCAGCATGCTGTTTGAGAATATCGGAAGCTCAGTTGACGGCATGAGAACGCTCTCTAAACCGATCGATATCATTGACAAGCCTGACGCGTCTGAATTGGCGCTCGTGAATGGCGAGATTGAGTTTGATGCGATTCAGTTCAACTATGATGTCGAAAAGCCTGTGCTGAATAAATTGAGCTTACACATCAATCCGGGAGAGAAAGTCGGTATTGTGGGGCGCTCAGGTGCCGGTAAATCAACGCTGGTTAATCTCCTGTTGAGGTTTTACGACCTGCATTCTGGTCAGATT
This sequence comes from Marinobacterium sp. xm-d-564, assembly GCF_013283345.1. Lineage (NCBI taxonomy): Bacteria > Pseudomonadati > Pseudomonadota > Gammaproteobacteria > Oceanospirillales > Oceanospirillaceae > Marinobacterium > Marinobacterium sp. xm-d-564. The sequence goes on from NZ_WBYO01000008.1 coordinate 64,416, forward strand.
AAAATTGACGGTGTCGACATTACCGATGTGACGCAAGACTCGCTTCGAGCGCAGATTGGCATGGTCACTCAAGATACATCTCTACTGCACCGAACGATTCGCGAGAACATTCTCTATGGACGCCCTGATGCCAGTGAGGAGGAGCTGTTGAAAGCCTTAAAGCAGGCTCAAGCGGATCTGTTCATTAATGACCTAACAGACCCTGAGGGTAATCGTGGTTTGGATGCGCAAGTGGGTGAACGTGGCGTCAAACTGTCCGGCGGGCAGCGTCAGCGCATCGCCATCGCGCGTGTGCTGCTTAAAGATGCGCCTATTTTGGTCCTAGACGAAGCAACGTCCGCCTTGGACTCTGAAGTGGAGGCCGCTATTCAAGAGAGTCTTTACCAATTGATGCAAGGTAAGACCGTCATCGCCATTGCGCACCGTCTATCAACCATTGCAGCAATGGATCGACTGATTGTGATCGATGAAGGGCAAATTGTGGAGCAGGGGACACACCAAGAGCTACTCAATTCCGGTGGGATCTATGCGCAACTCTGGGCCCATCAAACCGGCGGTTTCCTGGGTTTAGAGTAAATATCTACTACTCAATACAGGATTGAGCTTGTCGCTCTTGCTCAGACAGGTGTGATTCTCGTTTGCGCATCCACAGGCGTGTTAACAGTGTGCCGATAACGTAAGCTGTTAACACGATCAAAATATCACTGTTAACAAAGCTGACCGCGGTGATCATTGGGCCTGGGCAGTAGCCAGCGATTCCCCAACCCACGCCAAACAGAGCCGCGCCAAGTATCAGGCGGCGATCAATCTGTTCCTTAAGTGGTGTTCTGAATAGTGTGTCGCAGACCGGTTTATTTCGCTTTAGAATCAACGGGGTAGCCACTATGTTTACAGCTAAGGCTCCTGCCATGACAAAGGCTAATGAGGGGTCCCATTGCCCTGTAACGTCAAGAAAGTTGACCACCTTGGCGGGATCGATCATCTGGGCTACAGAGAGACCAAGACCAAATAGGGTGCCTGATATCAAAGCGACTAGTAAGGATTTAATGTTCATTAAGCGCCCCCTACAAGATGGCGAACAATGAACACCGTAATCATCGCTGTCAGCATAAAGGTCAGCGTTGCTACAAGAGATCTAAAGCTTCTACGAGCCAAACCACATATGCCGTGACCACTGGTACAGCCAGTGCCAAGCGCTGAGCCAATGCCGACCAAAAGACCGGCAAGGATCAACCCCACTTTTCCAGTAACGGGCTGAATGTTTTCCACACTAGGTGAAATGCCAAATAATTGGTAAAACACCCCGCCCACAACTAAACCGACTAAAAATAGAATACGCCATGGGATATCATCTTTTTCGGGAAGAATAACCCCACCGGCTATCCCTGAAATACCGGCTATCCTGCCTTTAAAAAGTAAAAGAACGGCGGCAGAAAGGCCTATTAAAGCGCCACCAATCAGCGCACTGTAAGGTGTGAAATTAATAATTTCCATGGGTATAAACGAGTCTTAAATTTAGCGATCGATAATGCTAATGGAGATGAGTCGTTTTAGCTAGAAGTTTGGTAGATCAAAGGGTTAGAGTCTTAGATAATATTGAACGTTTAGTGCGTCTCTTGAAAACGTTTCTCGATTTTATCTAGAGTTGAATAACCTAAGGCTAGGGGTGTTATCGATTCATTGTCGACCAAAAGTAGGGCAGGAAATCCTTGAACGCCCAGGGATTTGCACAACTCTAGTTCACTGTTCAATTTTGAGTCTATCAGTTCACTGCTTAGCAGTTCAGCAAACTGAATTTCATCAAGCCCAATCGACGCGGCGCGCTCAATCAGGATGTTTGTATCAGATGGATTTTTAGCCTCTAGGTAGTAAGCCTGCTGAATGGCTTTGCTCATTAGTTGTCGACCCTGTGGATGAAGTTCACCGGCTGCTATGACGGCTCGACAACTAGGGTAGGTTGATCGTCTTGGTGTATTGTTGTGCCAAAAATCGTAGTTGAAGCGAGTACCTGTTTGCGACTCAATCCGTTGCCAGGTCGATGCAATCGCCTCACGCATCGATTGCGGCATAGGCTCATCAGAGTCTGGTGCCAGACCACCCATCACCCATAGTACGTCGAGATCTGGATGCTGTTGCAGCCAGTTATCTAACGTCTTTGAAAAGGCCCAGCACCAGGAGCACATCGGGTCCATAACATAGATGAGTGATCTGTTTTCCATGTTTTAAATCTTCACTGCAACGCGGCCACGCACTTTACCTTCCAGTAGAGCAGCCCCTGTTTCGATGACCTGATCTAGAGTGATCTCGTTGGTCATGGTGTTAAGATCATCTTGATTGATAATCTCTGCAAGAGCCGCCCAAGCGAATTCACGTTGAGCGATAGGTTGCATCACACTGTCGACACCCAAAAGCGATACCCCGCGCAAGATGAACGGAGCAACGGTCATTTTCAGATCCATGCCCTGTGCCAGGCCACAGGCAGCCACAGCGCCACCCCACTGGGTTTGAGCACAGGCATTCGCCAAAGTATGACTACCCACGCTATCGATAACCGCTGCCCAGCGTTCAGCTTGCAGAGGTTTGCCCGGCTCAGAGAGCTCGGCACGATCAATAATTTCAGATGCGCCCAATGATTTAAGATACTCAGCCTCTTCAGGGCGTCCTGTTGATGCACAGGTGGTGTACCCAAGTTGTTTCAAAATGCGAAGCGCAAAGCTACCGACACCGCCATTGGCACCCGTCACCAGCACCGTACCCGACTCGGGTGTAATACCTGCTGATTGAATCGCTTGTACACAGAGCATTGCAGTGTAACCTGCCGTGCCAATGGCCATTGTTTGGGCTGCGCTGAGTGCTTCAGGTTTCTTGATTAGCCAATCGGCTTTCACTCGCGCTTTCTCTGCTAGACCACCCCAGTGGGTTTCGCCAACACCCCAGCCATTCAAAATGACTTGATCGCCGGCTTGGAAACGACTGTTTGTGCTTTCGATAACGGTGCCTGCAAAATCAATTCCGGCAACCATTGGAAAGCGGCGGACTACAGGCGCTTTACCCGTAATGGCTAAACCATCTTTATAGTTAAGGGTTGAGTACTCAACTTGCACCAGAACATCACCCTCTGGAAGCTGCGCTTCATTTACCTCAGAGAGTTTGCAGGTGTAACCAGCTGTTTCGTCTTTGTTAATGAGAATGGCTTTCATCGAATGGATACTCCTCTAGAAAGGTTCGACTGGATATAAATTGATTAAAAAACAGGTAGAGCGGGGTGGCTGACTGCTGAAGTTTTGCTCGCAACACAGCACCTTCCCAACCGATCCAAAACGCTTGAGCGAGTTGAGAAGAATCGGCACTTCGAACAACTTGTCCCGCTTGTTTACCTAGCTCAAATAGATCACTTGTTAAATCAGCCCATTGATTAAAAATCGATTCAATCGCATTACGAAAATCATTATCCAACGCGCTAATCTCTTGCCCTAAATTGCCAATCAAACAGCCGCGTTGAAAGTTGTACTTCTGCATTCCATTAGCGGCGGAGGTAACAAAGGCTTTTAATCGCTCAATAGGGGATAGATCGGCATTTAGAAACTGCTTATTCAGTTGATGCTTAAAGAATTCGTTGTAACTTTCGATTACCGCTAACCCAAAGCCAGTTTTAGAACCAAAGTGGTGATAGAAAGAGCCCTTTGGTACCCCGGACTGTTTAAGTAACTTGTCGAGCGGCGTTGAGGCAAAACCCTGTGAGGTCATTAACTCGGTGCCTATTCGTAACAGCTTCTCTTTAGCGCTTAAGTCATTCATAGCAAAGTGTATAGCCAATTTTTAGCCATACTAGACCGAACGGTCTAGAGCGTCAATCAGTTCTAGTCCTCTTTAAATAATTAAAGTTGGCACGCTGATTGCTAGTTGATGGGTTGTATAGATCAACAGAGATATTGGACGAATTTAAGGGTGCATTATGAATAGACAAATCTGTGAGTCGCTAACGGATCAAGCGGTTTTTAATGTTGATAGCTTAACTAACAGCCAATGTAACCTGAACGATGTATGGATCACGGAGCAGATCGATGAAGATGGTAAAGATATCCTGACGACTATATCTTCATGGGTGAATGGCGAGGGAGCGAAATTCGCACTTCAGATCAATTTTCGTTTTGATCCAAACTGCCCCGGTAAAATATGGGCCGACTACCGCTCACAGCCATCGATTATGAATGGGCACATTCTTGATGAATATGGCTTTAAACTACCGACTTACAAGTACCGCCGCTTAAGCTGGGATCTGTTGATGCAGATAGATACCCAAACCTTAGAGGAGAGAGTATCTGAACTGCATAGAACAACCCATTAATCCAAAATGCTTAATTTTTGCTCGGCTATGCTCTTGTTAGGATTTAATTGATGAGTGAGTGAGTCGATACAGGCTGATAGAGCCTCTTCGACCACAGGATGGTATGTCGGCATTTTGGATAGCTGCATTGCTGTCTGTTTTTGCTCAATCGCCCAGGCCATTAAATGGGCCAGATGCTCACCATCAACCGAGACAATCTCGGCCCCTCTAATAGTCCCTGTCTCTCTATCTGCGATTATCTTTATACCGCCAACAGTGGCGTGTTTAACCTTTGCTCGCCCGTTAGCTGTCAGTTTAACGAGAGAAGAGAGAGTCGTTTCATCCTCGACTAAATTGCCGACACGTGCAATGTTTGGCTGTGTAAAGACAATGCCAAGCGCTGTTTTGCGTTTAAACCTTTTAGCGGTTGTTTGATTAGCGTTATAGCCTGCAATCAGACCTTCATCAGCAGCTTCATGCATAACCGCGCGTTCTGAGGTTGCATCACCTGCAATATAAAGTGATGTACCCTCGACGCCCATTGTCTGCTCATTAAAGCTCACCTGTCCATCTAAGATAGCTGCTCCCGCTGCTTCAAGGTTCATTTTCAAACTGTTTGAGCGTCGACCCAGTGCGAGCAAGACCGCATCAAACGACTCTTCAATGCCGTTGCATGCAACATTTACACCGCCAGAATCATTTTGATTAAGGGTCACGGGCTCCCCAAGGTGGATTGGGAAATACGTGGATAGTGATTCTAGTGCATCCTCGAGTAGTTCATTATCTTGAATTCCGGCAACCGTTTGAGCTTGATCAAAACCTGCAACACGAACACCCAATTGACTTAAAGCTTGACCCATTTCTAGGCCTATAGCACCCATCCCTATGATGGCAATTGATGAGGGGAGTTTCTCGATCTCAAAAAAAGTGTCTGTCGTGTATAGGTTAGCAAAGTCCTGCCAAGGTTTAGGTATAACAGGGGATGACCCAGTAGCGACGATAGCATTATTAAACGTGATATCTTGGCCGTTAGCCCTAAGGCTATTTTTACCTGTGAATTCAGCATAACCACGGATTAAATGGTTATCATCCATTCTCTCAGTGGTGCGTCCGCGTACACCATTTGTGAACATGTCGCGCATCTTCCTAAGGTGCGTCATTACAGCGACAGGATCCAACTCAAGATGCGAGCTGCCTAAAATACCTTGGCTTTCAAACTGATCTCTACTACTGAATAACTCAGCGGTTTTTAACAGTACTTTCGAAGGCATGCAGCCAACGCGAGCGCAAGTGGTTCCATCTTCACCACCCTGAATCAACAGCCAGGAACGACCGCTCTTTTTGACTTCTGAAAGAGCGTATAAACCAGCCGTTCCAGCACCAATGATGACGGTATCGACTTTGCGATTCGACATAAAAATCCCTTTAATTGATTAATATTAGATAATTCTAATGTGTATCAAGGATTAGATGTATGATCAAAATCAATATCAGGTCAAAAACTATCGATACACTTCATCCATTGGCTTAGCGTGTTGATTAGAGGTGTAGATCAGAGCATTTTTTCGGCTCAGTTTAGAGGGGGAAGAGACCCCACAGCTCTTAGCGATGGTCTCAAGCTCTTTGTGCATCTCTTTAGCATAAGCAGCAACACGAACTGATTTGTTGACGGGATCTAGACCCGCTTGAAGTCGCTTATCATGCGTCGTGATTCCGGTTGGACAGGAGTTTTTATGACACTGCAAAGCTTGTATACATCCCAACGAGAACATGAAGCCTCGGGCTGTTGTGACAACATCTGCACCGGCACAAAGGGCCCAAGCTACATCAACAGGAGTAATCAACTTGCCTGAGGCGACCAATTTTATCCGTTCTTTTAGGTTTAACTCAGTCAGAATGTTAGAGACTAAGGGGAGTGATTCTTGCAAGTTCATACCCGCGGCATCGATAAGAGACATGGGCGCTGCCCCTGTACCGCCGTTACCCCCATCTAGAGTGATAAAATCAGGGGCATAGGCGTTAATCACATCATCAAACGCGCTTTGCTTTGATTGGCTATCAGCTATATCTGCGGCAGCCGCCGAAGCTCTACTCGTTAAGGCGGTAAGCATCTCCCTGAACTCTGAAATATTACCCACACAGAGTTTGATGCCTACGGGTTTTTCGGTCACTAATCTGACGTGCCTAATGAAATTGTAAAGGTCGTCATAATTCTGAATTTCTTGATGGGTAGGCGGGGAAATGCTGGCTTTACCCTCAGGAATGCCTCGCTGTGCAGCAATCTCAGCAGTCACTTTGTCAGCCGGGAGTATGCCGCCTTTACCGGGCTTGGCGCCCTGAGAGAGCTTAATCTCAAACATTTTCACATTTGAGTTTTCTGCAACGACCTTCAGCTTCTCTTCACTTAATGAGCCATCTGAGTTACGTACGCCATACTTTGCGGTACCAATTTGGTAGACCACATCCGCTCCACCTTGAAGATGCTCTGTGGAAGCTCCTCCTTCACCCGTGTTAATCCAAATACCGGCTTCACGTGCGCCTGCAACGAGCGCTTTGACAGCGGGTTTTGAAATAGCACCAAAGCTCATACCTGAAATATGAAACACCTTGTCTGTGGCGTAGGGGTTGGGACAGTAGGGGCCAAATACCTGTTGTTGAGGCTCTTCATTGCCCGTGTAGGGAAAGACCGAGTTCGCAAAGAGAACATCCCCTTCATGTTGAAGGCGCGTAGAACCAAAGGCTTGAAGAGTAGATTCCTGCTTAGCCGCCTGATAAACCCAAGTTCTATCGGCACGGTTAAAGGGCATCTCCTCACGATCTTGAGCAAAGAAATACTGCCTGAAAAAGACGCCCATCTCCTCAAACATGTAACGTAGTCGCCCAACAACGGGGTAGTTACGACGAATGGTGTGGTCAACCTGATGACGATCACTGACATAAAGCAAGATAAGGCCAGAGACAAAAATCAGAAGGATAACGCCCGGTAGATAGCTCAGAATGAAATCAAAAAAACCAGTAATAATACCCATATACACCTCAATCTATTTGCTTTAACTTAACACGAAGAGATTAATCAAATGTTAAATTTCTTATCCATTTATCATAGAGCAGGGAACAGAAAGTGACTAACCCTTTGACGACGTTAATGAGTACGAAAGAGTTGATTTCATTGGATTGTGAAACGGTTATTTTTGATTGCCGTTTTGATCTGATGACTCCAGAAACAGGGCAGCAAGAGTACGATGAAGGGCATATTGAAGATGCTATTTACGTTAACTTAGATGAGGTTATGTCCTCTCCAATCACATCCACAAGCGGAAGACACCCATTGCCATCAAAGGAGTCGTTCGCACAGTTTCTAAGGTCCTGCGGTGTTTCTGAGAATACACAGCTGGTTGCCTATGATAATTCGGCTGGTCTGTTTGCGGCTCGTTTCTGGTGGATGTGTCGATGGATAGGCCATGAATCAGTGGCTATTCTTGAGGGTGGCATTAACGCTTGGAAACAGCAGGGCGGAAAGGTCACAACAGAAGCGCCTAATATAAATCAAAAGGGTGATTTGACGGTTAAGGAGAGTTTGGAATCCGTTGTTGATGTTGATGATGTTATTAAGGCTTCTAAACTGAAGGATCGTATTATTGCGGATGTACGTGCAGCCGAGCGCTTCAGAGGTGAGGTAGAACCCATTGATCCGGTCGCAGGGCATGTTCCAAACGCAAAGAACATTCCACTGTCTGATAACTACGACGCTGAAGGACAATTTCTATCTGCAGACCAACTACAACAGATCTATCGCCACAAGCTGGGTGACTATAAAGCGCAGGACCCAATCCTGATGTGTGGTTCTGGTGTAACCGCTTGTTTAAGTCGTTTCTGCATTGAGTTGGCGGGATTGCCACCAGTCAGTGTCTACCCAGGATCCTGGTCTGAGTGGATTAGAGATCCCAATAGGGGTGTTGAAACTGGGAACTAAACAGTCAGGGCAGGGTGTCAGGCCAAAAGCCTGACACCTTAATACTTTAGGCCTTTTTAACGAACTCTGATTTCAGCATCAATTTGCCACAATCGATATTGTGATCCCCGTCTACTAAACGTCGAACTTGGAATTTAGTGCCCACTTTCTCTGTACCACCACCTTTGACTTTAAGATCTTTAATCAAGGTTACAGAATCACCTTCTTGCAGCTGATTACCGTTTGCATCTTTAACAATCAGCAGGTCTTCAGACTCAGCCGCTGCATTGGGATCCCACTCATATCCGCATTCAGGGCAGACAAGTTGTCCTTGATCTTCATAGGCATATGGAGAGGAGCATTCAGGGCAAGCTGGGTATGAGTCTGACATCGGAAATTCCTTAATAAAAATAAGGGATTAATCATACCTGATTTAAAGCAGTTCATAAAAGTTATCCACACTGAAAAACCGCATCAATCCTCACCTAAAAGCATCATGAATCATTTTAATAGAGCCAAATAACGGCGGTTAGCAGGCTTAGATACGCGCGAAGATAAAGGGGTATAAAAATAAGGTTGATTATTGTTTTGTTCGGTAAACAGCTGTTTTTAAATATTTAAATAAAGGAGATAAGGCAATTTTCGTTAAAGGTTAGATAAGCTCAACTGTTTTTAACCCTTACGCAAATATATGACGGAAGGCGCTACAAGCTCTGAATGTGATTGTTTGCACACAAGTGATCCTCAGATTGATTAACACAACTATCAACAGCCAATGGTTTGGTTGGGGTCAATCGGTTTTCAGTGCTTATTAAGCCTTAAGGGTGGTGATTGATTCTTTTTAGGCGCTATTAGATGTGTTGATCTGATGGTTTTTATCGGTCTTTCAGTATTAGGTTAGCGAATAATTACCTAAACATAGCTACTGCAATAACCATATATAAAGATACGTATAATATATATTATGTTAAATATAGTATTATAAATAAAAGGCAGGAGATCCCTACCTCTATCTTTTGCCACAAAGCGAATAAGAACCTTACAAAGCGCCTTTGTAGATGCCCTTGGTGTCTATGTCGATAGCAAGCTCACCAGTTTGCAATGATGAGTCATCTGCAATGGTAGCGACCAGCTCGTCACTGTAGCCGATTAGGTTGATCCCCTCCTTGTCGAGAAGCGTCATGACGCGCTCTAGCGCAGAGATAACGGACATTTGGCGTGCTGTGAAGCCTGGGCTCTTTGCGGCGCTACTCTGGATATCTCGACGCTTAGTGGAGATCTGTTTTAGCACATAACCATCATCATCAATCAGTGATAGCTTAAGATCTATCGCCCTTGCATCAATGATTAGACCTTTGAGCTGCTCAAATTGCTGCAAGCTAGAGACCTTGATATTGTCTCCAGGATTGCTGTTCGTAACAATTTTCTTGAGCTTATCGGTGTCCGCACAGGGTTTAACGTGAATGAGCATGCTATTTCCGGTCTCTATTTAAGCTTCAGCTGCGCGTTTTCTGTCGATAATCTCAACACTTCAGCATTAAGGCGCGCAATCTCTTCGGCCTGTATTTTCAACCGTACTTGTGCTTCAAGCAAGCCCTCATTGTTGTGTACGCCCGCTTCGGATTGCTTTAGCTTGGTCTCAGCATCCATTAAGGCTTTGGCTGCCCTGTATGACTGATCTCGCTCATTACCAAGTTTGGTTACAGCCTGGTTCAATTCCATTTTAAGCTTGCTGATCTCGTTATTTCTTTCGCTAATAATAGTATTTAAATCAACTATTTGTTGGGTATATTTACTGTCAATTGTTGACAGCTCTTCTGTGAGTTTCTTGCGCTCTTCGTCAGCCTCTTTGTGCTTGCTTTCACTGGCTCGGTTTGCGTAGGCAATCGCATCCGTCCAGATCTTGCTGGCGAGCTTAATAACAGGCTCTGGAAGATCGTAGCCACTGGCTTGCGCGTCTAATCTCTGCCCTAACCCGCTCCACCACTCATTGAGTGCTTTGTTAATTGTGGTTAATGAGCCAGACCCGAGTCTGTCTCTGACATTTTGTTGGGTGGGTTTGATGCCCTGCCTTAGCAGTTCGTCGGCAATTTCGTAGACTTGTTCGCGTTTTATACTGGTCATTTGATACATAATACATATTTAAAATACGTACTATATAGATAAGACGAGCTGTTATCTAGCAACACACTGCTCAACAACTTCCAGAAAGGTATTCATTGATATGGGTTTTGCGATGACTTTATTCGCACCGGCATCGAGTAGTGCCTCAGACTCCTGCCCCATGACGGCGGCAGTCACTGCCACTATGGGTACAGACACACCCTCTTTTCTTAGCTTTTGGATCATTTGCCGGCCATCCAGTACCGGCATAAAGAAATCACTTAGAATGAGGTCATACTCTTTGCGAGTCGCCATTTCGTATCCTAGATGGCCATTTTCCGCGACATCCACCTGGTTTACTAATTTACCCAGTAGGTTTTTAGAGACCATTCTTATGATGGGGTCGTCCTCAACGACCAGTAGGTTAAGGCGCTTAAGCAGATCTCCAGTATCTTTAGATTCTTGTCTAAACACTGGCTCAGACTGCTTTGCATTAAGATCAACCATAGGTATCTTGACAACAAAACGAGCGCCACCCTGCTCATTTCGATCGACATCAACGTCGCCATGCAGCTCGTTGAGTGATTGCCTTACAATAAACAAACCAAGGCCACTGCCATCAACCTTTGTGCCCAGTCTTTCAAACGGCTCAAATATCTTATTGGTTGCCTCTTTCGGTATTCCTTGGCCATCGTCAGATACAGTGAGCACCAAGTAACCCTTATCTACTCTTTGTATCCACTCAACCTTCACATTAATTGTGCTGCCTTTAGAGTGATGTATTGCATTCTTTATCAGATTTAACGCTATGATTTTTATGCGTTGTTTATCTGACTCAAGCCTTATATTTTCGTTATCTATGAGCTCTAATTTCACAACCATGCCGTTGAGCTCAGCTAACCTTGTCAACTGTGAGTGAGCATCGATTAATAGCTGATTAGGATGGAATGCTGTCTTGCTTATTGGCAGCGCCCTTTCAGGATTAACGGCTTGCGTCATGTCCTGCAGTACAGACATCAGATGATCAACGGTATTTTTCATCTGTTCTGTATGTTTTGGACTAGGAGCACCTTGCTCTAGATCTTCAATAAGCATTTGCAGGGTAGCGACAGGCGTTCTCATCTCGTGAGAGATGATGGCGAACAATTGTCTCTGATTGATCAATTTCTCTTCGATTTCGGTCAGTTTTGATGGATCAAAGAGATCGATACGCTTAAAGCGAATATGTTTTAAATGAGGCGCAGTTTCTGTTCTCGTTTCATAGGCTGACAGATGATGCACCTCTTTATCAATTCCTCTGTATCGAAAGTTGGTGCCAGACCGTATTGGTGCCGTTTCAATGAGTTTATTAGCTGGGGTGAAATAAGCGTCGAACTGATTCAGAGGTAGAGGTGTTGATAAGACAAAAAACTGCTGAGCCCTGGCATCTAAATGAACCTTCTCAGTACTAGAGTCTATGACAATATCAAATTGAGATTCATCGAGTGAATCAAAGGCTTTACACAACTTTGTATATTGCGTGTCTGACTCGATTTGATGATTGTTTGATCGATTCTGCTTCAATGGTCACTGCTTTAACTAATAACTTTAGTTAAAACATAGCAGGAATTATGCCAATCGCTACTCGAGCTCTAATTTTTTTAATGAGTCAGGCGAGTTTTGCTCATCCGCTAGGGTAAAGTTCATCGGACGATTGGTGTTCGTGGTTGTTGATGAATTGTCTCTACTGTCCTTTATCTCTTCAACTTGAGAGACATAACGTTTAGATATCATCACAACCGGGTTGTTCTCTTTGGTGTCGTCTAGGTAGAGTGGGATGAAGGAGCGGTCATCATTCATAATATCTTGAAGTCGCTCCCCTGGGGCTAGATAGAATGCTCCGACTAGACGGGCCCCATCATGCATACGGACATACACTTTCAAAGCGCTTTTACTTACGACTTTACTGCCCTGCATGCTATTTCCCCTAGAGTGTTTTATTGCATTCTAGCCTAAATTATTAATTTTGAGTAACTGTAGGAAAAGCGCAGAGTGATCTAAGTCACCTTTACCCATATTCTCAGAAAGATCTTGATACCGCTCATAAATGGCTTTTGTAACAGGCAGCTCTAAGTTCAATGATTGCGCAGCTTCGAGAACATTTTTCTCATCTTTGAGTTGAGTTGTGACTTTGCCGCCCGGTTCAAATGTTCGTTCGCTCATACGCTTACCGTGTAACTGAAGGATGGTGCTATCAGCAAACCCGCCTGACAGTGCGCGTCTAAAGGCTTCAGAATCAACGCCTGCTCGTTCCAGCAGCAATACAGCCTCCGATACAATAGCGATGGTACCGCCTACTATAGCCTGATTGGCCAGTTTAGATAGCTGACCAGATCCTACATCCCCTACTCTTGTGGCTCGCCCCATTGATGAAAAAACGACATTGGCCTCTTCGAATGTTCGCTCATCACGACTTCCTGCCATAATGGCCAGTGTACCCTCTTCGGCGCCTTTCACTCCTCCTGACACAGGTGCGTCTATGAAACGTGCACCGGTTGATTCAACTTTGTCAGCGATGCTGATGACCTCTTTTTGCGATGTTGAGCTCATATCGATCACCAGATGCTGTTTCGTGAGTTGAGGCAGTAGCATAGAGATAACCTCTTCGACGACCTGGCCATCAGCAAGCATGGTAATAATGATATCGCTCTGTGCGACTTCGCTAAGGTCTTCGGCAACAGCGGCGCCATCCTCTTTTAAGGACAAGCATTTCTCTTGCGTTCTGTTCCAGACGGTTAACTCTACACCCTCACTCAACAAGCGCTTTGCCATAGGCAAGCCCATTAGGCCAATCCCAAGAAGAGAGATCTTAGACATAATTACCTCAAAATTTTTTAGCACTTTTTTATTTTTGTACTAATTTGTTAATAAACACCTTATATGTGAATTTACGACACATGCAGTTTGGGTGAACTTTAAACCGATTGATAAAAGGTGTTTTATGAGAATCGCCGCTCACCCTGAAGATGAAACTCAACGCATTGCTAGCTTAAAATCCATTGGTCTACTCGATACGCCCAGTGACCTCTATTTCGATCAGCTTACAGCTCAGGCGGCTCATATTTTTAATACCCCTATCTGCGCTGTCTCAATAATAGATAGTAAGCGACAGTGGTTTAAATCCATTTACGGATTAGATGTTTGTGAAACCGGTCGTGATGAAGCTTTTTGTTCCCATGTGGTTCACGATCACAAACTACTCGAGGTGCGTAATGCCCTTGAACATCCTGACTTTCATGATAATCCACTGGTGATCGGAGCGCCAAACTTACGCTTCTATTGCGGCACCCCAATACACGACACTAATGGTTTCTGTCTAGGTTCGTTCTGTGTCATTGATACAAAGCCACGCCAGTTTACTGAGGAGCAGAAGGAGCTTCTAAACTCTTTTGCCCTGCAGGCTGAGGCTCTCATCGCCTTACATGTGCGACAAAAAGATAACGAAGAGAAAAACAGAGAGATTATTAGTTCACGTGATCTTCTTCGCCGTGAATTGGCTAGGCAATCAAGCCTTGTATCGAATGCAGCCGCTGCCGTTATTCGGATCAGTCACCGCGGCATTATCGAGGATGCTAACAAAAAAGCTGAATCTCTATTTGGCTACTCTATCGACGAGCTTGTAGGTCAAAACATATCAATGTTGATGCCTAAGGATATTGCTAAACACCATGATGGATACCTAAAACATTACGACCGTGATAAGCGCCAAAATGCCACTCACAACAGTTCGGTGATCGGTGAAGGTCGTGAAGTATCAGCCATCAGTAAAAGTGGCGAGCTGATACCCATACATCTGGCCGTCAGTGAAGTGGTTATTGATGACCAATCTCAAAATGAGTTCATTGGGATAGTGACGGATCTTCGTGAAACTAAGCGCAAAGAGCGTGAGTTAGAGCGACAAAGCATGCTGTTGGATAAGCTTCATAAAGGTCTAACTGATTATGAAGCGCTGATCAGTGGTAACTCTATATGGTCTTTTCTGCAGGAGTCATTACGCGAGTTAACCAATAGCGAATATGCGCTGATTGGTGAGGTGGATCCAAGCAAGTCAGAACCTGAACTGATCGTTCACTCTTTAACTGATCTCTCCTGGGATAAAGAGTCGAAAAGTTTGATGCAAAAATTCTTAGCAGGTTCGAGTCGGGTAACTAACACGAAATCCCTGTTAGGTCGTGTGTTTGCTCAAGGCGAGGTGGTCTTAACAGAATCACCCGCCACAGCACCGGGTCGACGCGGTCTTCCTGATGGACACCCTCCTCTGCATAATTTGCTAGGAATGCCTATTAAACAAGGTGATAAAACGCTAGGCATGATCGCCATTGCCAACTCAGAATCAGAGCTGAATGATGAGCTGGTCAATTGGTTAGAACCCTTTGTTGCCACCTGCTCTTTACTGATTCAGCTCTACCGTCAGATGAATGAGCGGGAACGTTTCACAGCGGAGCTTGAAGCAGCGAAGGATCTAATCGAAGATGCAAGCCGTGCTAAGAGTGAATTCTTAAGCTCACTGAGGTTATACCACTGCTGCATGCAGTGAATGCGCAACATGGTGGACAAGGGGTAAGGCCGACGGCCGTTTCCAGCCTTGGGATAGTGGGGCTCGATAACGGCTTCGAGACGCGCCCATGGAATCAGCTTGTCCATTCGGCCAAGGAACTTCTCCTTGCGGGTCTGACGGCGCTTGTTGCTGAACTCGCTGTCCGCGAATGTAAGTTGCTGATCCATCTTATGCGTCCTCGATCATGTGCAGTCAGCATTATCCCATGTGGCGGACTTGATCACACCTTCCTTAGCCCGCTTGATTCACCGCACGCATAATGTCTGCTCTGGGCCAACTTCAGCATCACTGACAGGTTGGCCTGGCTAGCGCACATAACGGACCTTAGCGGGTGACTACAACTGCCGGTATACAGCCGCCGTCACGATGCCTGCCGCAATGGCGGGCAACGGTTTTTTCAGTATAAACATGAGGAATGCGGTAATGAGTAGGGCGAGTTTGGCTCCAGCATCTCCAGTTACTGCCATTGGCGCTATAATAGCCACCAGCACCGAACCAGACATTGCTTGGATAAACTGCTTAACGCGGCACCCGATTGGTACAAACGAGATTATGTAGACGCCACCCAGCGGGTCACCAATGTTACCAACGCCATCACCAGAACAATAATGATTAGGCCGATACCGGAGGCTTCAATTTTCATCGCCTTGCTTCCCCGCCCCCAAAATTGTACCCGCAACACCGCCCGCTAGGGAAATGCCATAGGAGGGGGATTCCATCCCATTCCCCTAGCTCCCTGACATAAGTCTGATGCTCTTTGCACATTACAGATGAATGCACTTCGCCCACCTGAAAGATAGCAGCCTGCCCAAATCAGCTTGGCTGCGTACAGAAGATGGCAGTTGCCTATGGCTGCATGAAATGCTCTTCCTGCAGAGCCATGTCGTCTTTGAGGATACGCTGGATCTCCAGTACCGCAGCCGCGTTCTGTTGCACGCTGTGTCCCGAAATTATGACTTTCTCAGATTCTGCACCGGGAAGGTGGGCGCTGCGGTATGGTACCAGGCCGTCATCGGAATCCTCAAGCGGCACGTCGGCATTGGTCTGCGCCAGGATCGAGTGATAGCGCACCTGAGCCGAGATGGGAAAGTCCGCCGCCGCGCGCACAAAAGGATCGTTCTCGTCGAGGTTGTCGACGCTATTGGGGATATGCCCCAGGCTTTCGTGGCTGCTGGCCGCCGCATTGGGTGCTAGTGTGTGGGCGAGTTCTTCGAGCACCGTAACGGGGAAGCGAATGAATCCCGCCATCCAGCGCCCCAGGCGTCCACCTGCGACCGACGTGCCCCGGTGCGGTGCTGCGATGAAGATGGCGCGGCTGACATGCGGGAAGGGCTCGAAACGCAACATCGGATCTATGCGTTTGATCTGCTGCGGCGTCAGCCGACTGCGATCCGCAGCCAGCTGCACCAGCGACTGGTCGGTTGACGACACCATCAACCGCGCGATGACCCCGCCCATGCTATGCCCCACCAGTACAAGGTCGGACGATGCCGGCGCCTGGCCGGAAGGATCGAAATGCGCCAGCGTATCCCCGAGCGCTCTGCGAATCATCGCGTGGTTCAATGCGATCGGCAGATTGGTCGGGTAGTAGACCTGCCAGATTTGGTAATGCTGGCGCAGCGCCTCATCGCCCAGGATTTCGTTGGCGAGTTCCACCCAGGCTTCCGGGCTACTGGCCAGTCCGTGCAGCATGACGATGATCCGTCGGTTCGGATCGTAGGGCTGCATCAGGTAGACGTGCGGACGGTCGATTCCACCCTCGCGCCCAAGCAGGCTGCGCAGCGACTGCCGGTTGAAGTTGGCGCGGGCCAGCCACAGTCCGTAGCCGGCGGTGAAATTGGCCGCCAGCGGTACGCGCTGCCCGCGCAGCATGATGGCCGACTCCACATAGGGGTCATGCACCGTCAAACGGACAGTGCGGGTATGCAGCACGCTGTCCAGGTCGTCTCCGTCCGGGTGCAGCAGAATCGTCATGGACGGCGCGGGCATCTCGCTCCAGGGTAGAGGCTGCTGATTGCGTTTGGCCGCTGGACGGCCATCCCGGGTGGGGGCGGAAGTCAGGGGTTCGTCCGGCATGACCGCCACCAGCTCGGCGCCGAAACCGTCGCGCCGGTAGAGGCTGCGCAGTCCGCGGAAAGACAGGGACGAGGCTGGCAGGAGTTCGGCTGGCACCGCCGTACTGCCCGGCAAGCGCGCGCTGCGCATATCCAGCTGCAGCTCCCAGCCTGCAATGTTCCAGCGGGTCTGCGCTGGCAACTGCGTAGACATTTGTTGCCGAACCTCGAACATCCCGGTGGCGGCACGTTCGACCGCATAGTTATACCAATCCCGCACTTGCGTCTGGCGATCCTCGAAGGCTCGCTCCCCAGGCGTATGGTCACCGAAGAACAGGTAGGCATAGGCATAACGAATGGTCTCAAGCCAGGCGGCTTGCTGCTCTGATCCGGGCTTCATGGCCTGAGCCTGCGCCAGCCACAGTTCGGACAGTGCAGCCAGGCGTCGATCCGCGGCAACGCCGGTCACGGCGGCCAGGGCCTCGACGCAATCCGCTGAGATCGGTTTTGCGCAAGCCTGCGCATCCAATGCCGCCACCCTGATGGTCTGGGTCGTCGCCTCGCTGAGTTTGCCGCGTGTCAGGATATCGCCGCGCTTGAGTTCGATGGCCTCGCCCGCATCCAGTGTATGAACCTCAACCACTGGGCCGAACTCACGCAGGATCGAGCAGCCCCCCAGCAACAGCGGGGCAATGACGAGCCACACTGCCATGCGGCAAGACTGCTGGAACCTCATGGAGATACCTCGTCGGCCGGCACGCCGGGCACACCTTGTCGAATCGACATCGAGAAGTCGTCTCCTGATGCGTCAGAGGCCAGTGCGCGTTCGTTGATGTGCCCCAGTGCCTGCAGTTCTGCGTAGCGATGGCCGGGCGTCAATCCGTGCAGGTCATGGATGTATTCCGCAAAGTGTCCGGACAGCAGCAGGCGATAGTCCGCCGGCAACGCTGGCGCAATGAGCCGAGCCAGCTCGAATACGATGGTCGTGCAGTTACTGGTCAAGGTGTTGTAAAAGCGCGGTGTGCGCCGCAGTTCATTGGCCGCGTGCAGATACTCCAGAAACAACGCGCGGACATTCGCCTGACTCATCTGCAACCGATAGAGATAAACGGCCTCGCCTCGCGCATTGCTGCGCGTACGCACAATGTCGCGCTCATCGGCGGCTACCAGGATCTGCTCGAACTGACGGAAGAATCCGCCGATCGCCGAGAAGGACTCGTGGCGCTCCTTGCGTATTTCCAGTGAGAACACCACCCGCTCGCCACCGTCGAAGCCGAACGACACCAGTGTGTGCGCAATGTGCGGCCCCATCCAGTAGGAAAGTACCAGATCGGCGCTACGCAGGCGGGTAAGGTCGTAGGTACGGTTCTCCCAACGCGGCGTGTAATCGGTTTCACTGCGCCATTCGAAGTTGCGTACATTTTTCAGTTGAACATGATCGCCGTCGATCCTGGCCTCCAGCAACTGGGCGACATCGTCAGCCCATAGGCGGTGGTGCGAGGGCTGCAGGGTGCTCCACCACGCCGCCAGAATAGCGACGGCGCTTACGAATACCACTGCCGTGAAATTACATGACTTGCGGCTGAGCAGACCTGTCAGCGCCGCCACCATCGACAGTCCCGCGGCCGCCCACAGCGCGAGGGTGAACCAGCGAACAGCCGGCTGCGGCACCTGATGCCATAGAGCCAGTGCACCCCATGCAGTCAGCAGTAGCACCGCAACCCCGGTCACCAGTCGCACAGGGAGGTGTCTGGCTTTTTGCCTTACCTTGCTCATCAAGGCTGCAAGAGCTCAAGCAGCAGCTGCCGATGCGCATCTCGTACCTGCACGAGCTCTATGGAAGGGTTTCCCCTGGATAGCATTGACGAGTTCAGCCATAGCAGTGCGGGAGCGAGCGCCAGCGGGAAAAAGTGCTCGGTCAAGACACCCGGACGAACAATCCCCCGGTCTATGTTGCGTTGGATGATGAGCTGCGCCCGCTCTTTCAGTCCGTGAGCAACTTCGTTGTGCCAACGCTGCACCAGCTCTGGTGTTCTGGCGCTTTCGGCCAGAAGCAGCCGGTAAATCGACATCGTGGCAGGGGAGCTAAAGGTCGCGTATAGGCGATCCAGGTAGACATCTACCAGCTCTGGCAACGTCAGATCTTCATCCAGGAGCCAGCCCTGGAAATCGCAAATCTGCTTTGTCGTGCGTTCGAGCAAGGCATGAAAAATTTCTTCCTTGCTTTTGAAGTGGGCGTAGATACCAGCCTTGGACAAGCCTGCGCATTCCGCCAGGCGCTCCATTGACACGGCGTTGTATGTCCGATCCGCAAACTCGATCAACGCCGCATCCAATATTTCCTCTCTCCTGGCCACAGAAGACAGATAGCGGCGCTTGCCTGGTACGTCGTCTTTGTTGGTTGGCATACAAAGGTCCCTGTTCAAAAATTGACTGGATTGTCCCATGGGCTGGTCACCGGTTCCACCATGGGCGCATGGTCAGCCCAGGCTGAGCAGTTCCAACTGACTGGCGTGCAGTGCCTAGTGAACTGCTAATTGCAAATCTGGGATTGTAACGTATAATCATAAACAACCGTCCAGTGGGTTGCTTTTAAAACTCATGATGCGAGATGCCGTAGGGACGCGGACGAACCCGAAACGCTGGAAGTGAAACAGGAAGAGCACCTCATCAACCAGCCGAAAGAGGCATGGGTGTGCACACATCAATAAGGAGATGGCGTGGGCTAGATAACGCTTGCGAGTAAAGAACGGACGGATCGTGGACATCAGCCACGCCCCCCCATTGCGTGGGCGGCTACCGTCTCTCCGCCTCTCCAACCAGACCCCATTCAGCCCAAACCCCGTACGGAACGTGACCATGCCTCCAGCTTTTCCCTTATTTCCTGATTTCAGACTGCGCGCTGGCTCACTGGCACTGAGCGCCGTGGCATTGACCGGCTGCATGTCGCTCGCTCCTGCTCCTGATACCCCGCCGCTGCCGGTACCCGAGGTTTGGCCTGGTCATCTTGAATCGAGCACCGAGGGTGCCCACGCGGGAGAACTTGCCTGGCAGGCCTACTTCACGGACCCTTTGCTGCAACGCCTCATCGAGACCGCGCTGGAGAACAACCGCGATCTGCGCCTGGCCGCGCTGCGTGTCGAGGAAGCCAGCGCCGCATTCCGCATTCAGCGCTCGGATCGATTTCCTGCCGTGGGCGTGGGTGCCCAGGGTGGACGCGCCCGCGTCCCTGGCGATCTGAACATGTCGGGCCGGTCGCAGGTGGGCGGCGAATATCGGGCCGAGGTGGGTTTGAGCACCTGGGAGCTGGATCTGTGGGGCCGGGTCCGCAACCTGGAAGACGCCGCCCTGCAAAGCTGGCTGGCTTCCGACGCGGCCCGCCAGGCCGTCCACCTGGCGCTGATCGCCCAGGTGGCCGACGGTTATCTTGGCTTGCGCGAGATAGACGAACGCGTGGCTATCGCCCGTCAAACCGTCGCGACCCGCGAGGAGTCCTATCGCATTTTCCGGCGCCGCGTTGAAGTCGGCTCGACCTCGAAGCTGGACCTCACTCAAGTCCAAACTTTGCTGAACCAGGCTCAGGCGCTGCTAACCCAGCTTGAGCAAGCACGCGCCACGCAACGGCATGCGCTGGCGATGCTGGTGGGCGCCGATCCTGGCCCGCTGCCCACCAAGGTGCCCTTCGATGAAACGACGGTGCTGGCTGAGCTGCGGGCCGGTCTGCCTTCGGAGCTGCTGGTCAGTCGCCCGGACATCATTGCCGCCGAACACCAATTGCGTGCCAGCGATGCCCACATCGGCGCGGCCCGCGCGGCGTTCTTGCCGCGCATTGCGCTGACTGGCAGCTTCGGCACGGCCAGCTCCGACTTGAATGGCTTGTTCGATTCCGGCAGTCGCGCCTGGACCTTCATGCCCACCCTGTCACTGCCCATCTTCGATGGCGGGCGCCGACGCGCCAATCTGGAACTGAGCGAAGTGCGCCGCGACATCGCCGTCGCCGGATACGAAAAAACCATTCAAACAGCCTTCCGCGAGGTGGCCGATGCGCTGAGCGCGAAGCACTGGCTGGCTGAGCAGTTGACGATCCAGAGAGCCAACCTGGAAGCGCAAAGCGAACGCGCACGGCTGGCCCAGTTGCGCTACGACAACGGCTCGGCCGCCTTCCTGGAGGTGCTGGATGCCCAACGCGATCTGCTGGGTGCCCAGCAACAACTGGTACAGGCGCGCCGCGCGCTGCTGTCCAGCCAGGTGGCGCTGTATGCCGCGCTCGGCGGCGGCACCCTCGCCGCAACCGGCGAGGCACAGGGTGCGGCCTCGACGCCCGCTTCCACCCCATCAACCCGTTAAGGCACGCGAAACCTATGACTGTCTCATCCTCTCTCAAGAAAAAACTCCTGGTCGCTGCCGCTGCAGCGGTTGTTATCGCGCTGGCCTGGTGGGGCTGGACGAAGTTTGCCGATACCGGCCCCGGCGAAGGATTCGTCAACGGCAATGGCCGCATCGAAGCCACGGAGATCGACATCGCCACCAAGCTGCCCGGACGTATCGAAGACATTCTGGTCCGTGAAGGCGATTTCGTCTCAGCGGGCCAGCCACTGGCCAGGATGCAACTGGAAACGCTTGAGGCGCAGCGCGACGAAGCTTTCGCCATGCGTGAACAGGCCGAGCACTCGGTGACCGCAGCACAGGCCCAGGTGGCGCTGCGTGAAGCTGACGTGATTGCTGCTCAGGCGCTCGTTGGTCAGCGTGAGTCGGAGCTCGATGCCGCTCAGCGGCGGCTGAAGCGTTCAGAGACATTGTCCCGGGAAGGTGCCGCCTCGATACAAGAGCTGGACGACGATCGGGCTCGGGTAAGAGGCGCACAGGCAACGCTGGCGGCCAGCAAGGCGCAGGTGGCTGCAGCCCGCGCCGCGGTTGAGGCTGCCAAGGCGCAGCTTGTCGGCGCGAGGTCCAGCGTGTCCGCTGCCACGGCCAGCATCAACCGCATCGAAGCCGACATACGAGATAGCGAACTGCGCTCGCCGCGTGACGGTCGGGTGCAGGTGCGGGTGGCGCAACCCGGCGAGGTGCTGGGATCGGGCGGACGCGTCCTGAATCTTATCGACCTGTCGGACGTGTACATCACCTTCTTCCTGCCCGAGACCGTGGCCGGCCGCGTCGCGCTGGGTTCCGAGGTCCGCATCATTCTGGATGCCGCGCCGGAGTACGTGATACCAGCCACCGTTTCCTTCGTCGCCAGCGCGGCACAGTTCACCCCCAAAACGGTCGAAACCGCCAGCGAACGGCAAAAACTGATGTTTCGTGTGCGTGCGCAGATTTCGCAGGAGTTGCTGCGTGAGCACCTCAATCAGGTCAAGACCGGGTTGCCCGGCGTGGCCTGGATCAAACTCGACGCCAATGCCGAGTGGCCTCAAAACCTCTCCGTTCGCGTGCCGGAGTAAGGTATGAGCTACAGTGCGCAGCTCGCGACCGTTGCCAGTGCCCATCAGGTAAGCCTGCGCTACGGCGACGTCATTGCCCTGGATGGCATCGACCTGGACATTCCCGCCGGGCGGATGGTCGGCCTGATCGGCCCCGACGGCGTGGGCAAATCCAGTCTGCTCTCATTGCTGGCGGGTGTGCGCATCATCCAGGAGGGCACGGTCGAGGTGCTGGGTGGCGACATGGCCAGCAAGGCCCATCGCAATAAAGTGTGCCCGCGCATCGCCTACATGCCGCAGGGACTGGGCAAAAACCTGTATCCGACGCTCTCGGTCGAGGAGAATCTGCAATTCTTCGCGCGCCTGTTCGGTCATGGCGCCGCAGAGCGCCGCCAGCGGATCGATGAGCTCACCCAGGCCACTGGCCTGTTCAAATTCCTGGAGCGCCCGGCAGGCAAGCTGTCCGGGGGCATGAAGCAAAAACTCGGCCTGTGCTGCGCGCTGATTCATGACCCGGATTTTCTGATTCTCGATGAGCCGACGACTGGCGTGGACCCGCTGGCGCGCGCGCAGTTCTGGGATCTGATTGACCGTATCCGCGCCGATCGCCCCGGCATGAGCGTGATTGTGGCCACGGCCTACATGGATGAGGCCCAGCGCTTCGACTGGCTGGCCGCCATCGACGACGGCAAGGTCCTCGCCACCGGCACGCCGAAGGAATTGCTGGCAAGAACAGGCAGCCCGAACCTGGAAGAGGCATTCATCCGCCTGCTGCCGGAAGAGAAAAAGCGTGGGCACCAGGCGGTGGTCATTCCTCCGCTGCCTGATGACGGAGCGGATGACATTGCCATCGAAGCCCAGGAGCTCACTATGCGCTTCGGCGACTTCGTCGCTGTCGACAGTGTCTCCTTCCGTATCCGGCGCGGTGAAATCTTCGGCTTCCTCGGCTCCAATGGTTGCGGCAAGTCCACGACCATGAAGATGCTCACCGGCCTGCTGCCGGCGAGCGAGGGCCGGGCCTGGCTGTTCGGCCACGAAGTCGATCCGCATGACCTGGACACCCGCCGCCGTGTCGGCTACATGTCGCAGGCGTTCTCGCTCTACAGTGAACTCACGGTACGCCAGAATCTGGAGTTGCACGCCAAGCTGTTCAGTGTGTCCCCGAACGATATTCCGGGCCGCGTGGACGAGATGGTGGAGCGCTTTGGGCTGGCGGACGTCATCGACAGCCTGCCGGCCAGTCTGCCGCTGGGCATACGCCAGCGCCTGTCGCTGGCCGTTGCCATGGTGCACAAGCCCGAGCTGCTGATTCTGGACGAGCCGACCTCCGGCGTCGACCCGGTGGCGCGTGATGCGTTCTGGCGGCTGCTTATTGAATTGTCGCGGCGCGACCGGGTGACGGTCTTCATTTCCACTCACTTTATGAACGAGGCCGAACGCTGCGACCGCATGTCGATGATGCATGCCGGCAAGGTGCTCGACAGCGACGTGCCCGCCAGACTGGTCGAGAAACGCGGCGCCAAAACCCTTGAAGAGGCGTTCATCGGCTACCTCGTCGAAGCCGAGGGCGGCGCGGCCACTCCGGCCACCCCGGCCAGTCAGCCTCAGGCCGCCGCCGACCAGGACGATCAGCCATCCGCGGTGCCCGCTGAACACGGTGGGCACCGCTCTGGCGGATTCAGCTTGCAGCGCATGTTCAGCTATCTGTGGCGCGAGACGCTGGAATTGCAGCGGGACCCGGTACGCGCCACGCTGGCGCTGGGCGGTTCGCTGCTGCTGATGTTCGTGATCGGCTTCGGCATCACCATGGACGTCGAGGACCTGAGCTATGCGGTGCTCGATCGCGACCAGACCACGCTCAGCCAGAGCTACACGCTGAACCTGGCCGGCTCGCGCTACTTCACCGAGCACGCGCCGATCGTAGACTACGACGATCTCGACCGGCGGATGCGTAGCGGCGAACTGTCGCTGGCCATTGAGATCCCCCCTGGCTTCAGCCGCGACGTGTTGCGGGGCCAGAACGTGCAGATCGGCGCCTGGCTCGACGGCGCCATGCCGCAACGCGCGGAAACCGTGCAGGGCTACGTTCAAGGCATGCACCAGCACTGGCTGCTGGTACAGGCCAGCGAACGCAGCGGCGCCAGCGCCGCAGGCAATGCGAGCGTCGAGACGCGCTTTCGCTACAACCCCGATGTCAAGAGTCTGCCAGCCATGGTGCCGGCGGTGATCCCTCTGCTGCTGCTCATGCTGCCGGCCATGCTGACTGCGCTGGCGGTGGTGCGCGAGAAAGAAACCGGGTCGATCACCAATCTGTACGTGACGCCGGTCACGCGCATCGAGTTCCTGCTTGGCAAGCAGTTGCCCTATGTCGGCCTGGCCATGGTGAACTTCCTGCTGATGAGCCTGCTCGCTGTGACCATCTTCGGTGTGCCGGTCAAGGGCAGCTTCTTCACCCTGGCGCTGGCCGCGCTGATCTTCTCCTTCGCCGCGACAGGCATGGGGCTGCTGGCCTCGGCCGTTACACGCAGCCAGATCGCGGCCATGTTCTTCGCCATGATCGGCACCCTCATACCGGCCACCCAGTTCGCCGGCCTGATCGATCCGGTGTCCTCGCTCGAAGGCTCCAGCAAGTTCATCGGCGAGATCTACCCCGCCACGCACATGATCTCCATCAGCCGTGGCGTGTTCAGCAAAGCGCTCGGCCTGGCCGACCTGACAGGGCCGTTGTGGTCGATGCTGCTGTCGGTTCCGGTGATTCTCGGTGCGGCCGTTTTGCTACTCAAGAAGCAGGAGCGTTGAGATGCGCAGAAGAAACCTGGCCAACATCTACGACCTGGGTGTCAAGGAGCTGTGGAGTCTTTGGCGCGATCCGATGATGCTTGTGCTCATCGTCTATGTGTTCACCGCGTCGGTCTACACCAGGGCCACGTCCATGCCGGAGACGCTGCACAACGCGCCCATCGCCATCGTCGACGAGGATAATTCGGCGCTGTCCCAGCGGGTTGCCTCGGCCTTCTACCCGCCGCAGTTCACGCCACCGGCCATGATCGACTATAGGGACGTGGACCCGGGCATGGACGCGGGGCTGTACACCTTCGCTCTGGTCATTCCGCCCAACTTCCAGCGCGACGTGCTGGCGGGGCGATCGCCTGCCGTGCAGCTCAATGTCGACGCCACCCGCATGAGCCAGGCCTTCACCGGCAGTGGCTATATACAGCAGATCTTCACCGGCGAAGTCAATGAGTTCGTCAAGCGTTACCGCGGCACCGACGCGCCACCCGTGGATCTGGCATTGCGCGCACGCTTCAACCCGGCACTGGACAAGGCCTGGTTCGGCTCGGTGGTGCAGATCATCAACCACATCACGCTGTTGTCCATCATCCTGACCGGCGCAGCGCTGATCCGGGAGCGCGAGCACGGCACCATCGAGCACCTGCTGGTGATGCCGGTTACACCCGCGCAGATCATGCTCTCCAAGGTCTGGTCGATGGCCCTGGTCGTGCTGATCGCCTCCTTCCTGTCCCTCAATCTCATGGTGCGCGGCGTCCTGGGCGTTCCAGTCGAGGGTTCCATTGCACTGTTCTTCGCTGGCGCGGCGCTCAGTCTGTTCGCCACCACCTCGATGGGCATCTTCCTCGCCACCCTGGCGCGCAACATGCCGCAGTTCGGCATGTTGATGATGCTCACCATCCTGCCGCTGCAGATGCTCTCGGGTGGCACCACGCCACGCGAAAGCATGCCCGAGATAGCGCAGAACATCATGCTGATCGCACCCACCACCCATTTCGTGGAACTGAGCCAGGCCATCCTTTACCGGGGCGCGGGCCTGGAGACGGTATGGCAGCCGTTCCTGGCGCTGGCCCTGATCGGCACGGTGCTGTTTTTCCTGTCGTTGGCACGCTTTCGCAAAACGATCGGCCAGATGGCCTGATCGTTTGACCGCCCGAGTGGGCACTCAACCCAGTAAGGAGTTTGACCATGAGCAATGAAACCATCCCTCCCAACCTGTTCAAGGCGAACCTGGAACTGCAGCTGCGCCTCTGTATTGACCACCGGAGGGCACAACGGCGGCATCGTGAGCGAGCCTGGCCGAGGCAAGCGCCAGTATCAAATCCATACGCGCGCCGTGAATGAGGGGTACATGGCGCCGGACGAGTGGCAAGCCACTGCACAGACGCATCTAGAGTCGTGGTGGCCGGCATGGTCAGCATGGCTTCGAGAGCGCTCTGGTGAAGGTGTTGCGCCTCCGCTCATGGGGGCCGAATCCCGTGGATATCCCACTATTTGCGACGCCCCGGGGAAATATGTACGCAGCTGAATAAGCGCATACCGCGTCCGCTATTGCGACACGGTATGCGCAATATCTGTTCGGCACCCCGTCCTACTCTGATAACTGGAGATATTCATGTACTCAAGACTGCTGGTTCCGCTCGACGGAAGTCCTACCGCCAATTTGGCGCTCCACCACGCTGCGGTGCTGGCACGCCTGAATGGCGCAACCATCGTCTTGCTGCACGTCATCGAGGAGATGAAGCACAGCAACGGCTTCGAGAGGCCGAGGATCTATATTGAAGAAGTGAGGCCGGGCTTCCTGGCGGCCGGGCAGAAGCTGCTGGACGAGGCGGCGCTGCGGCTGAGGCAGGAAGGCCTGGCGGTTGAGACCGTCCTTCTGGAAAGCAAGGGCGAGCGCGTCTCGGTGCTCATCGCTCAGCAGGCACTGACCACTCAATGCGAGTTGGTGGTGTTGGGTACTCACGGACGCCGGGGCGTGGACAGGCTGCTGATGGGAAGCGATGCCGAGCAGCTCGCTCGCATCGCACCAGTTCCGGTGATGCTGGTGCGCCAGCCCCAATCGGTCATTGCGACTGCAACCCCTGGGCAGGGTGGCACGCCAGCGTGACGAAGGTTCAGTCCACCGACCAAACTGAATGGAGGCTGAAAGTCGCAGCCCCCTTGCTGCTGCTATTGCTGAGCGCCTCCGCACAGGCCCAATCCTGCCACCAGGACAACCCGCTGCGCTCAACGGGAACGCTCAATCTGCGGATCGACAACGACATGTTCGGCGGCATTGGACAAGACCAAGGGTACTCCAACGGGTTTCTCGTCAGCTGGGTCTCCCCCAACCTTGTGGACTATCGCGATGACCCTTGCCTACCCCGTCTCGTCCGTGGGCTGAATCGTTTTCTCACGGTGCTGCAACCCGAGGGTTTTGACGAACAGAACATGACCATCGGCTTCGGGCAGATGATGTACACCCCGAGCGACAAAACGCGCAGCGATCTGATCAAAGACGACCGCCCTTTCGCCGGCGCAATGATGTTGAGCCTCGGCTACAACGCGCGGCGCGGCGATACGCTGCGCACCTCACAAATCCGCGTCGGTGTTGTGGGCCCCTCCTCCCAGGCCAGGCAAACCCAGAACTGGTGGCATGACACCATCGGAGTGGACAAATTCAATGGCTGGAGACACCAACTGCGCGACGAACCTGTGCTGCAGTTGCTGCACGAACGCCGAACGCGAGTCTTCAGGCAAGAAAACGTCAGCGGTTGGGGCTGGGATCTGACCCGCCACTGGGGCGGCAGCTTCGGCAATTTCGCCACCTACGCGAATGTAGGTGGAGAACTGCGCTATGGCCTGCGCCTGCCGGATGATTTAGGCACGGCACCGCTGCGGCCTGCCGGAGAAAACACCGCGCCCGTGCGCACGACCGCTGGCGGCAACTGGAACGCCCACCTCTTCGTGGCGCTAGACGCTCGCTGGGTTCTGCACGACATCACGTTGGACGGCAATACCTTCAAGTCCAGCCATAGCGTGGATAAACGGTCACTCGTGGCGGATGTCGGCTACGGCGTCGCGATTACCCAGGGCAATTGGCGCATCGCGATAGCCCGCTACCACCGCACACGCGAATTCCGGGGACAAAACGAAATCCCGGTCTACGGAACGATCACTGTAGGAAGGAAATTCTGATGCCGGTCGATTCCTTCCTCGACTCCACATGGGCCGTCCTGTTGTTATTCGTCGGCACGGGACTGATTGCTCGTGTGGAGTACTGACGCTGAATAAACACCCGAGTTCGTATATGGTCTTCTCCCGTCTTGCAAACCATGCCAGATAAAAAGGCTGCTGTCGTATATTCGGTCTCAGATGAAGCTCTATGAGCCATGAGTTAAGAACACCACTGAACTCAATCATTGGCTTCTCAGAACTGCTCCAAGCTAATAGAAAGACCCCTCTCAATGAGAAGCAGTCAAAACAGGTGCACCAAATCAACTCGAGTGGTAAGCATCTTCTGACACTGATCAATGACATTTTAGATCTTGCCAAAATTGAAGCGGGTAAGCTCTCAATTTCACTAGAACCTACGCTGGTCGATAGCGTTGCCAATGAAACCCTAGAGGTGCTGCAGCCACTAGCGGACAAGAGTGGTATCTCTATTCTGGTTAAAGCTAACGCACAGCATATTGAGGCGATGGCAGACTACACCAGACTCAAACAGGTACTGATCAACCTGCTCTCCAACGCCATTAAATACAACCGCCAACAAGGTTCAGTTGAGTTGTCTTGGGAGGTGGTTGACCAATCAGTACTCGTGCATGTTCAGGATACCGGGATCGGTATCAGCGATGATCAGATTGATCATATATTTGAGCCATTGAATCGAAGCAATGCAGAAAACTCTGGCATAGAGGGAACCGGTGTCGGGCTAGCGCTAACAAGAAAGGTTGTCGAATATATGAATGGTACGATCGATGTGAAAAGCGATCACACCGGAAGTACCTTCACTGTAACGCTACCACTGGCTAACTGCCAGGTTAAGAGTGACTCATTCACATCCGGCAAGGTACAAAATGATCAACTCAATACTGATCTAGCGAGCCAATCAGAAAAGGTTGTTCTTTACGTTGAAGATAATCCAGCCAATCAGCGACTCATGCAGGATATTTTTGAAGATTTTGAAAGCATAAATCTTGTCGTTGCTCATGAGCCCTTCCTGGGTTTAGAGATGGCTAAAACCCATCGGCCTGATCTTATTATTCTTGATATCAATATGCCGGGAATGGATGGATTTCAGTTATTAAAACGCCTCAAACAGGAGCCAAGTTTGGAGGGCACTCCCTGCATCGCGCTATCGGCCAATGCTATGCCAAACGATGTTAAACGAGGGATTTGATCACTACCTAACCAAGCCGATCGATATATCTAAATTTTACGACCTAATTGATGACTACTTTGAGGAGGTAAATTAAATGAGCCGCGAAAACATTCTTGACGCCAATATCCTCATAGTTGATGACAACGAAGCGAACGTACTTCTTTTAGAAGATCTATTAGAGGATCAGGGTTTTACCCACCTAAGGTCTTTAACAGACCCCTTACAGGTTCTTCAAGAGACAAAACAGAGCCTGCCAGACCTGATACTTCTAGATATTCGAATGCCTGGCATGAATGGCTTTGAAGTCATGCAACAATTGGACGAAGCAATGCCCAACAAACGGCCTCCCATCATAGTGCTAACCGCGCAAACTGATATGGAGACCCGCACAAAAGCGCTGGCATTAGGGGCGGTCGAGTTTTTAAATAAACCCTTTGATCATCAGCTGATTATTGAACGCATCAGCAATATTCTAAAAACGACATTGGGTTCGGTTAGAACAGCCTCTGACTCAACTTATATCAATGCTTACATAGCGGATGATGATATTGCCTCTCTGAAAGCCCTGGGTTACACCGATGAAACCACTGGATTGCCTAACCGAAGAGCAATTCAGAAACATATCTTTGAAGAGTTTGCGCTAGAGAAGGACTTAACGGCCTACTTTATTGAAATAGATGGAGCGGATGCTTTAGCAAAAACGTACGGCTATGAGATATACGATCGAGCCATGCAAACGCTCGCCAAGCTTATATCGGAGTCAGCTGCTAATCAGGTCGCAATGATCGGTGCTTGGAATGCCAATCAATTTATCGCGATTAAAGATACTGAAATTGACCCTGCTTTCGAAGAGCAATTCGCAAGACGCATGCATCGATTGTTAACCGGTATTCATGAAATCGGCACACTGCACTATAAACTTTCTGTCCGAATTGGATTCGCTGTATCTAAAGGACTGATTAAACAACCCGGTGAATTAATCCGGAGAGCGGTACTGGCTGTTCCCTGTCTTAATAGCGGCCTAGATTATGATGCCTACGACCAACAGATGGATGACTCGAACAATCACGAAGCAAAGATTGAATCTGAATTGAGACGTGCCATCATCAATAAAGAGCTCTATCTAACTTACCAACCTAAGGTTTCGATCAGCAAAGGATCTGTCATCGGCGCTGAGGCGTTATTAAGATGGGAAAATAGCAACCTTGGCAAAATTTCACCAGAGCTGTTCATTCCCATTGCGGAGCGAATTGGCATGATCAATGAAATTGGTGAATGGGCGTTTGATGAGTCAGTCAAACAACTTAACAGCTGGCTTAAATCGGGACGAGTCGGCATGGACTTTACATTGGCGATAAACGCATCGCCTATTCAGCTATTCAACCCAAACTTTATATCATTTGTGCAATCAACATTGGTCAAACATGGCGTCTCACCCTCTCAAATTCAAATTGAGATTACAGAGTCTATGTTCATCTCTAATGTCGACTATGCAATCTCAGTTCTTAATGAGATTCGTCAATTAGGCATATCCATTGCGATGGATGATTTTGGGACAGGTTTCTCTTCTTTCTCTTATCTTCAAAATTTACCTTTGGATACGTTAAAAATTGATCGATGCTTTATCGATCAGATGACTTTTTCTGAAAAATCGCGACGCTTAGTTCAAGCAATCATTGCTTTAGCGCATACCTTTGATCTGGTGGTAGTCGCTGAGGGTATAGAGACTAAAGAGCAGTACAGAATGCTCGTAAATATGGGGTGTGACGAGGGGCAAGGTTATCTATTTGATGCACCCCTACTACCAAATGAGTTCCCACCGCAGCCATTAGTGACCAGCGCGAATAGACAATACTCTTTCTCTTAGCAAAGAGGTAAGCAACTTTCTAATAATCGACTATGCTTAAGGTAGTTAACCATCAAGGCTGATTATATGTCGCGCTACACAACACAAATTGTGGATTCCCTGACGACTGAGTGGCTCAGGGACCAGCCACTGTTGAACGTGATACTAGACAACTGTTTTGACCAGATATTTATTAAAGATCTATCGTCAACCTTGATCTACGCAAATAGGAACCTAGCCCTACATTATGGGCTTAAGGAGGTTGACCAAATACTGGGCAAGAGTGATTTTGACTTTTACACTGCTGAACATGCAGAAGCGATGAGACAGGAAGAGTTGGACCTTATGCAGACTGGTGAGCCACTGCTTGCCAAACTCTATACTGAAACCTGGCCTAAGGGCGGTGAGACATTTAATCTTTGTTCAAAGTTACCCCTTAGGAACAGTGATGGAAAAATTGTCGGGTTGATTGGTTTTGGTCGAGACATCACCAAAGATAAGCGTCGTGAAAAGCTCATCTGGCAACACACAAACTGTGATGCCCTGACTGGACTACCTAATCGTAATTACTTTGTGGGTTGTTTGAATTCATCTATTCACGAGGCTAATACTGGGCACCGCTACACACTACTTGCACTGGATATAGATCGGTTTAAATCGTTTAATGACAGTTACGGTCATGGTTGCGGCGATGCGATACTGATTCATGTTGCTGAATGCATTCATACTAATGTGTCTGACCAAGACATAGTGGCGCGAGTCGGTAGTGATGAGTTCCTGTTGCTCATCGATAATCAAAAGAATAAAACCAACATAGTCGATTTAGCGATTAAAATTCGATCCGACATTCAAGCACCATTTTTCTATCAAAATCAGCAATACGATATCTCCTGCTGTATTGGTGCGGCTGAATTTCCATCAGATGCACTTGATGCAACCGACCTGCTGAAGTTTACTGAGCAGGCGCTCTATCGAGCAAAACAGCTCGGAGACAATCAATTTATCTTCTATTCACCTGAAATGACGACCGCTTCGATTAGGCGTCAAACACTCATCGCAGATCTAAAACAGGCGGTTGCAGATGATCAAATTGAGGTGATGTTTCAGCCAATTATTAGTTGTGATACTGAGCAGTTATACAGTGTTGAAGCCTTAGCGCGGTGGCATCACCCCTACTATGGCCAAATTTCACCAGATGAGTTTATTCAAATTGCAGAAGAGATAGGTATTATTGCGCAACTGGATGAGCGAGTTTTTCATAAGACGATTGAGGCCGCTCAGCAGTGGCAAGCCGTTATAGACCCTTTGCCCGTTTTCTCTGTGAACGTCTCTGCACGAAGCATTAATACTGGTGAAAATAGTAGTTCAGATATCATCAATCTCCTCTCTAACTTAAACCATGGAAAACTGCTCAAGTTACGGCTTGAATTGACTGAAGGCTCGCTCTTTCTTCCGTCTGAAAAGCTCAATGATTTAATGGGATACTGTTCACAAAATCAGATTGAGCTGGCGTTGGATGACTTCGGAACCGGTTACTCTGCCTTATCTTATCTACTGGACTTTAAAATTGATTATTTGAAAATCGATAAAGTATTCATCGACGGACTACCCGAAAACAGTCGAAACCTATCCGTCTGTAAAGCGATTATTCAGATGTCAAAATCGCTAGGCATCAAAGTGATCGCTGAGGGTGTGGAACAAGAGGAGCAACTGCTTGCTCTGAAAGAGCTGGGTTGCGATTACATTCAAGGCTACTATTTCAGCAAACCGTTAAGTTCGCAGGAGATGTTAGATCGCTACTCAGCTTAGAGAGTGCGATCTAACAAAGTATCTACTCAGTCTCTAAAAACTTAGCGACCATCTCTTTAATGTAACGACCGTTACATGGCTTAGTTAAAAACGCCTTTGCTTCTAACTGTTCTGCACGCTCCTGTATCTCAGGGGTGGCAAATGCACTCAGGAAAATCACAGGTATATTGCTGGTCATGGTGATTTTGTCGAGCAGATCAGCCAACTCTAATCCATTCATTCCCGGCATATTGACATCAAGTAGAATCAGATCGGGTTGGCGTTTGACCGCTAATGAAAGTCCCACTTCAGGATCAACTGCACAGACCAATTTATAATCAGACTCCAAAGCATCACGGATCTGGGCAAGAGTAAACGAGTCATCGTCAATGCAAAGGATGGTTTTTTTGGACATATCTCAACTGCTTAATAAGAATGTTAAAAGTAAATTCAGTTTAGCAAGAAGTTGAAAGTAGACAAGAAAAAGTAGATAAAAATGGTGCCCCGGACCGGACTTGAACCGGTACAGCCTAACGGCCGGCAGATTTTAAGTCTGCTGTGTCTACCAATTCCACCACCAGGGCATTGATGATGTGTATCGTTTGATACATCCCTAAAGAGAGATCTTTAGGAAGAGAATATGGAGGCGAGCACCGGAGTCGAACCGGCCTAGTAATGATTTGCAATCATTTGCATCACCGCTCTGCCAACTCGCCATATTGGAGCGGGAAACGAGGCTCGAACTCGCGACCTCAACCTTGGCAAGGTTGCGCTCTACCAACTGAGCTATTCCCGCACTTGCTGAACAAGTGGCGCGTATTATAGACGCTTCACCCACCCTGTCAATCGCTAGATTGAAATTAGATCTGCTTAAAAAATAACCACTTACTCGACTTTAAGGCCTATCACTGATTAGGTTTAAGGTGTGGCCAAGCAGCTCGCAGGTAGACAAACATAGACCATAGAGTCAGCAGCGCTGCAGCATAGAGAATACCGACCCCGATCCAGGCCAGAGTCGTTCCGGGTGCAGCACCAATCATGATAAAGATGGCTAGCATTTGAAGGGCTGTTTTGGCTTTACCAATCATAGAGACGGCAACCTGAGCGCGCTCCCCTATTTCAGCCATCCATTCACGTAACGCAGAGATCACGATTTCACGACCGACAATGATGATGGCTGGAATCGATAAAATAGCCGGCCAATCTGAAAAGAGACGTCCATAGGTATCGACCAGTAAAATCAAAGCCGCAGCAACCATTAACTTATCGGCCACAGGGTCAAGGAATGCCCCAAAGCTGCTCTCTTGCTGCCATTTGCGAGCGAGATAACCGTCCAACCAATCTGTAACGGCCGCTAAGGCAAAAATTCCGGCTGATATCCAACCGGCAAAAGGTGTAGGCCAGTAGTATGCAATGATGAAAAATGGAATTAAAACAATACGTAACAGAGTTAATACGTTGGGTAGATTCATGCAGAGAAGCACCTTTAGCTATCGGGGTGCAGAGCGAGATAGATCGTCTCTGCAAGACTATTACTAATACTAGAGACTTTTGCGATTTCTTCAACACTTGCTGACTCAACCGCTTTCGCACTTCCGAAATGTTTCAGTAGCTCTCTACGGCGTTTAGGGCCGACGCCATCAATGCCTTCGAGTAGTGACTGCTTTCTCGCTTTAGCACGACGCGCACGGTGACCCGTGATGGCAAATCGGTGGGATTCGTCACGGATGTGTTGCAACAAATGAAGCGCAAGAGAGTCAGACTGCAATATATTCTCGCTGCCTGTTTCGGCATCAATCAGAATTTCAAAGCCCGCTTTACGTGTTGGGCCTTTCGCGATACCAATTACCTTGATCCCTTGAATATTGAGCTCATTAAGCACCTCAACAGCCTGAGCTACCTGTCCTTTACCCCCGTCAATAACCAGGATATCAGGGAGTATTGCATCCGCACTGGTCGCCTTTTCAAAACGACGGTGCAAGGCTTGGTTCATGGCGGCGTAGTCATCACCCCCAGTAATACCTTCGATATTATATTTACGATAGTCACGTTTCAGCGGGCCATTGCGATCAAACACTACACAAGAGGCCACAGTAGCCTCTCCACTGGAGTGGCTGATGTCGAAACACTCAAGTCTTGAGGGGATCTCCTCCATGCCTAGCGCTGACTGAAGATCTAGGAATCGGTTATAGATATTTTGTTTATTGGCCAGCTGTGACTGTAAATTCTGTTCGGCATTTTGCTGAGCTAACTTAAGCCAACTGTTGCGATCAGAACGCACTTTACTAGTAATAGAGACTTTACGTTCGCGCATTTGACTAAGAGCTTCACTGAGAAGGTTAGACTCGGGCAGTTCAATCGCCGTAATAATAGACTCTGGTATCTCGCGCCCGCCAGCCAAGTAAAACTGAGCAATAAAAGCGCTTAAGACATCCTCTGCAATGTCTTCGATAGCAATTCGGGGATAATACACTTTGGAGCCAATAACTCGCCCCTGACGGACAAAAAGAACGTGTACGCAAACGCCGCCAGGTTGAACGGCTACGCCAAAGACATCCGCCTCACCTTTTTGACCGATAACGGTCTGCTGCTCTTGTACGTGCTGCAAGCGAGCCAATTGATCCCGAAGCTGAGCGGCTTTTTCGAACGCTAATTGACGAGAGGCAGCCTCCATTTCGGATGCGAGCTCACTCATCACTTTTGGATTTTTACCCTGCAAAAAAAGCTTGGTATGACGCACGTCACGCTGATAATCCGCATCGTCAACTAAACCCACACAAGGAGCGCTGCAGCGCTCTATTTGGTACTGCAGGCAGGGTCTAGAGCGGTTACGGAAAAAACTGTCGTCACACTGACGTACTTTAAACAGCTTTTGTAGAAGGTTCAGACTCTCTTTTACCGCCCCACCGCTAGGAAAAGGGCCAAATAGTGAACCGTTGGGAGAACGTTTTCCGCGTTGATACCTAACGGCTGGAAATTCGTCTTTATCGGTGATCAATATGTAGGGGTAAGACTTATCATCACGCAACAATATGTTGTAAGGCGGTCGATACTGCTTAATTAAATTCTGCTCTAGCAGCAGTGCTTCTGTCTCAGAACCGGTTGACGTAATCTCAATGGATTGAATTTTGCTGACTAATGCTTGGGTCTTAATAGAGAGTCCAGTCTCTCTGAAATAGCTTGAGACACGGTTCTTTAAGTTCTTTGCTTTACCGACATACAACAGCTCACCAGAACTGTCGTACATCTGATAACAGCCAGGTTTGTTAGGGAGTGTTGCTAAGAAGGCTTTAGGATCAAAGGGCGTCAATCAATTAATCCTTAGTGCTGTGTCGCTTAGATTCCATGTAGATGTAAGTAGCCTCTTTATAGAGGTTGTTTAGATCATCACGTGTGTCATCTGTGATCCCTGCGCCACGTGAAAGTGACACCTCAAGGTAAGCACTGATTTGCGCATGATAGTAGAGACGATCATCATAGGCATCGGCACGTTTCATTTTGCTCAGTGCAATTTGTGCACCGTTGATGAGGATGTAATTAATATCCGTATCAGAGAGACGTGGACTACGAGTGGTTTTCTCCATTCGTGCTTCCGCTTCAGCTTCTAGAGCTTGACGTTTCGTCATTAAAGCCATTCCCTGCTCCTTAACTCGCTCACTAAAATTGAGACTATAGAGTACCGTATTGGCCGCTAGAATGTTAATTTGAATTTAAAATTCAGCCAGCGTGTTTTATGAAAAAGATCGTCTACACAACAGAGCAGACAGTGAGTGAACTTGCCTGGTTAAGCCAAGCCCAAACCCTGGTGGATGAAAACAAGTTTAGACGTGACCCTCTCGCTATTAACGCTTCCTTGATTTCGAAGCTTAAACATCATCACAGGCTAGGTGTTCACTTTGAGGATCTATTCGAGCTTCATCTTAAAACATTTCCTCAAATTACTGATTTAAAAAGTCATATTCAAATAATTGAGAATAAGAAAACCTTAGGCGAAGCAGATTTTCTAGTCTGCAAAGATGGCGCTTGGCAGCATATAGAGGTCGCCATAAAATTTTATCTTCGTGTTGGGAGTAGCGGCCAGATGAGTGACTATTTAGGTCCTAGTCTGACGGACTCTCTGGATAGAAAAATCAAACATATAGAAAACAAGCAGTTAAAGCTTCTTGAGTCTGAGCCAGCAAAACGCACTCTGCAATCTTTAGGAGTCGATTCGGCGGTGGAGAGCTATGCACAAATATTTGGCTGGCTCTTCTACCATGTCAGCGATAACCAATCGAAGATACCGAATAACATTCACCCACAGCATCCTCGTGGCCGCTGGCTTTGCGTCAACGAATTGGAAGGCTTTTTAGATGAATACCCAGACTCAGTTCGTTTTTTAATACCATCGAGATCTGAGTGGTTGATCTCCCCTTCACATATCCATGACATCGAAGTGAGTAAAAGCAACCTGTTAAAGAGAGCAGAGTGTGTGATCGACCGACCACAACAACTGTTCGTGGTGTTGGGCGAAGGCCGTTCAAGACAGTTAGTGGAAAGGCTGTTTGTTGTGCCAGAGGCCTGGGTAGATAAAGCAGAGTTGATGATCGATCAGACATAAAAAAACCGCCCATTGAGGCGGTTCTTTTATCAAGGTCGCTTATTCGCCAGCTTTCGCCGCATCTTTAGCAATAGCGCCTTTCAGAAGTTTAATGCCGACTACTGTCATAACAAGCATTGCACCGATGATCACTAGGCTTGGAGCTAGAGAAATCATGTTGTATTTATCGATTGAGCCCATCTGACTAAACCTCATTAATTTGTTTATTTAAGACGGTACGCATTTTATTGATCTAAATCAATTCCTGCAAGATATATACAACTATTTATCCATCGACTGCAGTCGCTTCAGCAGACTGCTGGTATCCCAACGATTGCCTCCCAGCGCCTGAACTTCCGAATAGAATTGATCCACAATCGCTGTCACAGGAAGGCGTGCGCCATTGCTGCGCGCTTCATTAAGGACAATACCTAAGTCTTTACGCATCCAATCAACAGCGAAACCGTAGTCATACTTTTCATCGATCATTGTTTGGTGACGATTAACCATCTGCCAAGAACCGGCTGCCCCGTGCTGTATAACATCAATAACGGCGGCAACATCAAGGCCACTCTTCTGGCCGAAGTGGATCGCTTCAGCTAACCCCTGCACCAAACCTGCAATACAGATCTGGTTCATCATCTTAGCCAACTGCCCTGCTCCAGCATCACCCAACAAGCTTTGTGATTTAGCATAAGCATCAATAACTGGTTCAACCTGTTTGTAGACCTCTGAATCACCACCACACATCACACTAAGCACGCCATTTTCAGCGCCCGCCTGTCCGCCAGACACAGGAGCATCAATGAATCCCAATCCCTGTTCACGGCAGACCGTATTGAGTGTTCTAGCCGCTTCAGCGGATGCCGTGGTGTGATCAACAAGAATTGCACCAGTCTTCATGCCTTTAATGGCACCCTCGTCGCCCGTTGTAACCTGGTATAGGTCATCATCATTACCGACACACACAAATACAATGTCACAGCCTTCAGCGGCTGCTTGTGGGGTTTTAGCTGCTTTACCTGCGTATTCGCTGACCCAGGCTTCTGCTTTAGCAAAGGTTCGGTTGTATACAGTGACTTCATGTCCCGCCTTAGTAAGATGCCCTGCCATTGGGTAACCCATTGTACCTAAGCCAATAAAAGCAACGTTTGCCATGATATGATCCTTATTCTCTATATGATTCGTATTAATAACTATGAGCTTACACACTATTAAGTCCTATACGCTAGGAATGTTTTTATCGATTTGTTCGATCACTTCACAGGCCGCGCAACTTCCACCGCTGGATTTCAAAACCCTAGAGGGTGACCCTATCACGCTTGATGCGTACCAAGGTGAAGTACGCTTGATTAACTTCTGGGCAACCTGGTGCCCGCCCTGCATTCGTGAGATGCCTGCATTAGGGCGTTTAGAGGAGGCTGTTGAAGGTCACGCGCGAGTGGTAGCTATCAATGTAGGTGATATGAGTGATCAGGTGGAGGCCTTCGTATTGGAGAACTTTGATGGCGCAGAACCCGAAATCTGGCTGGATGAGCCGGGAGCGGCCTTTATGACTCTGCGTCTTGAGGGATTACCCATGACATTGGTGCTCGATAAAGAGGGCGAAGTGATTGATAAGGTGATCGGTGAGCGCGAATGGGACAGTGAATCGGTCGTCAACTATCTGAAAGAGCTGGCTGCTGAATAGCAACCAGCTACTCTTCGGATCAGCTTAGTTTTGCAAGTCTGGCAACAATTGCTAAAACCATCTGAGCCGAATTTTCTGATGCCGTTTCGATGAACTGATCAAAGCTGACATTAGATTCTTGGCCTGCGATATCCGACAACGCCCGAATAACTAGAAACGGAACCTCAAAGCGGTAACAGGTCTGTGCAATGGCAGCCGCTTCCATCTCTGCAGCTTTCATCGTAGGAAAGTTGGCTCTAACCTTCTCAACATGCTCTGGATCGCTCATAAAGGCATCACCGGTCGCGATTAAACCACGCTGACATGCGGTGTTTTCAAACTGAGCTATAGACTCTTCAGCCACCTTAAGTAGCAGTTCATCCGCTAAGTAAGCGGCTGGCATTCTAGCCATTTGACCGATCTCGTAGCCAAATACGGTTAGGTCAACATCGTGGTGACGAACCTCATCAGAGATCACCACATCCCCTACTTTCAACGTTGGATCAAAGCCACCAGCAGAACCTGTGTTAATCACACAGCTTGGTTTAAAGTGATCTAACAGCAAGGTGGTACCCACTGCAGCATTGACCTTACCGATGCCCGATTTAAGCAGCACCACGTCGACACCGTCGATCTGCCCTGAAAAAAAAGTAAAGCCTGCGATTTCACTTACTTGTAAAAATTGAATACTGTTTTTTAGGCGCTCAATCTCCTGATCCATGGCACCAATCAGTGCGATGACGGGGCTATTTTTAAGTGTGCTCTCTAAACTGGATGAGGTGGCATTGTCAGTTTGGATCTTGGCATTGATATCGTCAGGACGGCTCATCTGAAACTCTTAAGGTTTGGTCTAATAAGGTGTGAATTCTAACACGATTTATTAGGACTTATTCAGCCCTATCGCTTCGTATAACTTAGCAATATCAACGGGTATATCGGCATGAATTGTCATCAGTTCATCAGTCACTGGATGGGAAAACTGAATTGATCTCGCCATTAATACCAGTCGATGAAGGTTGAAATGGTCTCGAAACATACGATTATGACGCCCCTCTCCGTATTTGGTATCGCCAATAATGGGGTGAAGATGGTGCTTCATGTGACGGCGAATTTGGTGCTTACGCCCTGTGTGCGGGAAACAGGCTACAAGGCTGTAGCGGGATGTTGAGTAGCGCCCAACCGGAATATCCAGCTCAGTTTGCGCGATGACTTCAAAGTCGGTTACCGCCTCTTTGGCCTCTTTATCCTGGCTTGCTAGGGGATCTGCATATTTATCGTATTTGGGCACCAATGCATGATCAATTCTGCCCTGGGGTTCACTAAACCACCCTCTTACAAGACACTCGTACTCTTTTTTTACACCTCTGGCCTGAAACTGCTCTTGCATTGTTTTCGATGACTCAAGCTCTTTACCAACCAACATAACCCCACTAGTTGCCCTATCAAGTCGGTGGATAGTATGCAGCTTTTCAGCATTAAAGTGCTCTTTCAGCAGGCCCATTAAGGTGGGTTCATCAGGCTTTGTAATCCAACTCGGATGAACCAATAAACCCGAGGGTTTATCTACTGCTATAAGATAGTCATCTTCGAAGAGTATAGAGAGTTGCATGTCGGTTTCCTTGTGTTGCCGCCATGATACCTATTCGTGAAAAAAACCACAGTGGGAGTTTCTAAATATATTTTTGTTGCGGTGCACAAAAAGGTTTGACAGTTAGCAAAAACCACAATATATTGACCCTATGGTGCAGTGCACAATAAATTAAATTAGGAGTATGACTCATGATGAACGAACTAAAAGATAGCATGAAGCCAATGATGGCGATGGCTGAGATCAACAAGAAGACTGCTGAAGCCCTAATTGGTCTTCAATCATCTTATGTAACAGAGGTTGTTAACGCATCTCTTTCACAGATGAAATCTCTAACTGAAGTTAAAGATCCAAAAGCGGCTCTAGAACTTCAAGTTAAATACTTGAAAGAAGCTGAAGCTAAAATGACTGAAGTTGCTGAGAAAGAGATCGCAGCACTTGCAGCCGCTAAAGCTGAATTGACTGAACTGATGGAACAGAGTGTAGAAGATTACGCTTCAGCTCCAATGTTCGAAGAACTAAAAAAGTTCATGTCTGCTAAAGCATAATGAGCAACTAAACATCACTGCACTTTGCATAGCAGAATGCTGTGATTTTAAAAAAGAGAGCTACGGCTCTCTTTTTTGTCTCTTAACGGCACATACCAGACCCTAGCCTCAAAACGATGAATAGCTGCAAAGCGTAACAGCGACCCAAAGGCTGCTGAAGAATATCCTCAGAAGCGGACGTTAGCCAAACTAACGAACACAGAGGAGTACGTGACTGCAAGTATCGGGATTAGTATTTAGCTGTTGGGAACTTGATGTTGTACTTTTCCTTCCTGAGCCACGTGAACAAGTGATCCCAATAACTTTATGAACGACTGCGCACTTCCGGACATTCGCTTCCAATTTTTTGAGAGCTGCAAGGCGCACATTGCAGCACTTACACGATCTGATAGATTTCCCTGAAGCCGACATTTGCAGAGAGATCCTATTCCTACTCTCATCTCAGGAAAACCCGAAGAATTCTGCCCTCAAACGGGAGGCTGCCTCAAACCCGGTCAACCATTGAACGACAGACTCAACGGTTTGGCGACACCTGCGGGTATTCTAGAACTGAGAATTACGGGAAGGCTGTAAAGCTTAGATTTTGACAAGAACACTGCACCAACACTCTCGCACTCTCGTTTGATGGCTTCGTTGTCATCATCACTCAAAATCACTACGAGCGGTATTTTCAGATCAAAGCGAATGAGTCTTGAACAGAACTCTATGGCCGTTTCGTCTATTAACCAGTAATCGACTACTAAAACTTCGGTATTTAAGTACCTCATCAACAGAGCAAACGCCTGTGATGCTCGCTCGCAGGCAGGCATGCGCTTTAAAGCCCGACATATTCAGTAAGTGCTCAATCATGGCACAACTCGTATCGTTTTTATCAAGTATCAAGACGGTGGTCATGCGGAAAGCCGAGCAAGGTTAAGCAATAGAATCATAGTAGTCGCAAACGTACCATTAAATCGTGTACTTTTTATGACTCCTAACCCATCAGGACAACCAAGACTAGTCGCGCCACTCCTGACGAATTCGCTTCAATTTCTCCTTCCATGCATCTGCATCGCCATACTCGAAAAAATTGTCAGAACGCTGATGCCAGCCTCTTGGACGTCTAGCGTGCTTTATCGGACACCAAAACTGCTCAGTTCTAGCGGTGATCTCGCGACCATAAGCCATTACCCCATTTCCGTAGCCACAATAAACGCAGTTTAACTTCTCGATCGTATTCAGGTATTGCAATAGGTGACGGTCGAACACAAAGTACTTCGCACGCTTCACGCGTGGTATTCCGTATAGTCGAAAGCAGATCTGTTGGTAGATGGTTAACGAAAGATCGAGCAATGCGATCGGGACGACCATGCCATAAATGATTGGTGCTGAGAGTATGTAACTTAATTTTGCTTCGCGAAGATATTGCCATGATCCAACTCGGTAACGACGCTGAAGGTCTGCAAAGGCCTCTTCAAACTTAACCTTACCTCGCTCAAAGGTGTAGTGAAATCGTTGTTTGTGCTCTTCGAGAAGCCGGTCGACCTCTTCCGAAACATCGTTTTCAGCTTTGCGAAGTCGTTCAAGCAGTTCGTCTAACCTTGAATCTTTTGCCACCAACAACGTCTCCTGTCATAAAAACCTGATTAGTTCTTTTTATCTAACACAACTCAGCATTTCGGCGCAAAGACCACAACAGAATGCCCCTTCAGTTGAGTGAGGCTAGGGAACCTACGATCAAGTATCCAGTTTTCGGTAATCAGATCTTTTAGCCACCATTTTCGCTGGATTTGAGCCAGAACTCCCCTAAATTTCACTGTCTGGAAGCTGATTGGCAGATTCCAGACGGATTTGCCCTGCTATCGAGCCCGTAACATCTGATCTACACGCACAATGTTCGCCAGAGTAAACAGCATCGCCAACTTACCATCATTCTTGTGTAGGCCTCGGTAGCGAGCTTTTACAAAACCAAACTGGCATTTGATGATCCGAAACGGATGTTCAACTTTAGCCCGTATGCTGGCTTTCAGATATTCAGTGCGGATCTTTTCTTTGTTTATCCTTGGGTGTTTTTTCCAGGCACGGATCTTCCCAGGCTGTTCAGCGACATGCCAGTCAGCCTTCCCAGATTTCAGACTTTCGCGCTTATGAGCACCGCGATAGCCAGAGTCTGCAAAGACAAACGATTCCTCGCCATGAAGAAGGGTATCGGCATGATTCAAATCGTGCTCGTTTGCCGATGTTGTTGTGAGGCTGTGAGTTAATCCAGTACGAGCGTCCACTCCAATATGCGCTTTGAGTCCAAAGTGCCATTGATTACCCTTCTTCGTTTGGTGCATCTCTGGATCACGATCTCTTGATTTATTCTTAGTTGATGTTGGAGCCTCGATAATTGTGGCGTCAACCAAGGTGCCTTCTTTCAGGAGAACTCCTGCTTCAACTAACCACTGGTTAACTTCGGCGAATAGCTTTCGTGCCAGACCCTTGCGCTCCAGCAAATGTCGAAAGTTCATAATCGTAGTATGGTCAGGAATCGTCTTATCTAGCGATAGTCCTGAAAACTGGCGCATAGAGGCTATCTCATAGAGGACATCCTCCATGGCAGGATCGCTTAGGTTGTACCAATGTTGCATGCAATGGATCCGCAGCATCGTCGATAGCGGATAGGGTCTGCGACTATTGCCAGCTTTAGGATAGTGCGGCTCTATGATCGATTCCAAACGAGCCCATGGAATCAACTTATCCATTCGCCCTAAAAAGACCTCTTTCCGAGTCTTGCGGCGTTTTTGATTGAACTCGCTATCAGCAAAGGTGAGTTGGTGATCCATTGGATGATCCGATCAGGAGAAAGACGTGGATTCTCTCAGGCAGTAGGACTTATTCGCAACATCCATAGCTGTATACCCAACGTAAACACCAACCATTATTTTCGGTAACTCACCCGATAGAAAATACTGTA
This sequence comes from Marinobacterium sp. xm-d-564, assembly GCF_013283345.1. Lineage (NCBI taxonomy): Bacteria > Pseudomonadati > Pseudomonadota > Gammaproteobacteria > Oceanospirillales > Oceanospirillaceae > Marinobacterium > Marinobacterium sp. xm-d-564. The sequence continues at coordinate 108,981 of NZ_WBYO01000008.1, forward strand.
AAACACAGGTACTGCTATCAATGTCAGTACTGTAGCGAACGCTAGTCCCCCCATTATCGTTACCGACATATCCGCAAAAAACGCATCAGACAGCAATGGCGCCACACCCAAAATAGTGGTTATTGCTGCTAACGCTACAGGTCGTAACCTTGATGCACTTGCCGTTAGAATGGCAGTATTCGGCGCGCGTCCTTCAGCGATTTGCAGATCTATCTCTTCTAACAGCACGATGGCGTTTTTGATCAACATGCCAAATAAGCTCAAGAAACCTAGCAAGGACATAAAGCCAAACGGCATATCAGTAGCAAGCAGCCCGCTAACAACACCAACAGCTGCCATCGGCACGATTAACCAAATAATCAATGGCTGTCGTACTCGACCAAACAACAACACTGAAATCAGTAGCATGACCAAAAAGCCAACCGGAAGACCAGTACCCAACGCTTGTTGAGCATCTCGAGAGGACTCGTATTCGCCGCCCCACTCCAGTGAATACCCATCTGGTAATGGAATCGCCTCAATGCGCGGTTGAATACGTGTAAATGCCTTTCCTGCGGTTTCATTAAAACCCGGCTCTGCCAACACTGTTATCGTTCTTAATCGATTACGACGGTGAATTTGCGTTTCTTCGTTAACCAGTTCTAGCCCCTCTGACACTTGATAGAAGGGTATATATTCTCGCTGGCCTGAACTCCATACCTGGCTATTCTCTATTGCATCGACCTCTGGCACATTGAGTCCTGCCATTTTTGCACGAATAGAGTAGCTGTAGTCACCGTCTTGTAAACGCCCCAGCTCAACACCAATAGATGCATATTGAATGGCTTGAGTAAAATCTGTGCGCGAAACACCTGCAATCCCAGCATTAAACGCATCGAAATGCGCATTCAGCGCCATTCCTTTTTCTCGCCAGTTATGACGAATATCGCGGATCTGCCCATCTTGCAACATGACGGCTTCGGCCTTAGCAGCCAACTCTCTTAGCACCTCAGTGTTAGGGCCTGAAAAACGAGCGGCTATCTTAGCGCCGCCACCCGGTCCAAATTGCATCCGCTCGGTATAAAAATGCGCATCCAAATCAACATTAGGCAAACGAGCAGATAAGTCCTCTATTAAAGCGTCAATCTGATCACGTGACTCCATCCTGACGAGGAAGAAACCGTAGCTTTCATTGGGCTGCTGCGGACCATAAGTAAGTGTAAAACGATCAGCACCACGACCAATGAAACTAGTTACCGACACAACATGTTCACTGTTAAGAATTAGAGATTCAGCTTTTGCCACAATATCTGCAGTTTGTCTTATGTCCTGAGATTGTGGGCCCCAGTAATGTACAAAAAACAGTGGTGCATTGGATGCTGGGAAGAAGCCTTGCTTAACCATACCAAAGCCGGCATAAGCCACCAAAGTAATCGCCAGCAGTACTGCAACGGTGATCCAACGTAATTTCAGCGCTGCCGTGAGCACCTTTAAATACCCTGTATATACGATGCCATTACTGGTATCAGACTCTTCTTCAGTGCCTACTTTGTAGAAGTACTTACCAAATAACGGCACAACGGTCGCCGCAAGCACCCAGCTTAGTAGCAAAGAAACCATAACAACGGCAAACAATGAATACAAAAACTCACCTGTTGCATCATCTGACAATCCGATGCCGGAGAACGCCGCAATGCCGATAACCGTAGCGCCAAGCAATGGCCACTGAGTACGCTTGACGATAAAGCTAGCAGCTTCAATCGCAGACTTACCCTGACGCATACGTAGCATCATACCTTCTGCCACTACAATCGCATTGTCGACTAACATGCCCATGGCGATAACCATTGCGCCTAATGAAATCCGCTCAAGCTGCAAACCCATTAACCACATCAGCAACACGGTGCCCATAACTGTAATAAGTAATACAGAACCCACTACCATGCCGCTACGCCAACCCATAAATGCCATTAAGGTGAGTGTTACCACAGTAACTGACAAAATGAGGTTGTTAATAAAACCTTGTACCGATTCGTCTACCAGTGCAGCTTGATCATATATGGGGGCCAATGTGATACCGGCCGGCAGTTCACTGAGTAATTGCTCAACTTTGGCGTTTACACGCTCACCAACTTCTACAATATTGACATCATTCAAAGCTGACACGGCCAACGTAATCGCTTCATGTCCTTGGTATCGGATCAGCACCGGTTGAATGTCGAGAGGCTCAAAACGCAATTCAGCGACATCTCGAATTTTAATAGAACGGCTGGTACCAGGGACTACCAAAGACAAGTTATATATCTCATCTAATCGATCGACCGGATTTTCGACCAACAAGCGCACTTTTTGCCCTTCAACCTGAATACGTCCGCCATTAAACGGTTTTAGGTTGTCAGCCAATAGATTGGTCAAGTCAGGAAAAGAAATGCCAAAACCGGCCAACTCAAACGGGTTAATATAGGCAACTAGCTGTTCTTGACGCACGCCACTTACCTGAACCTTCGCAACCCCTTCAGTCACTAACAGTTCTCGCCTGATTATGCGAGCAAACTCACGCAATTCATTTGGCGAGAACTCTGGCGCACTTAGCGCGTAATACATGCCATAAACATCGCCAAAATCATCATACACATTGGGGGTTTGCGCACCGACCGGTAGGTTCTTCTCGACATCACGTAGGCGTTTCCTCAATTCATCCCAGATCTGCGGAAGCACATCCGAATCGAAAGTAGACTTCACCTCTACAGTGATTTCCGATACCCCTGGTTTAGAAATTGCCTCCAATTGATGCAATTGCGACATTTGCTGAATCGCGATTTCGAGTGGCTCGGTGATTTCATGCTCAACCTTTTCCGCACTGGCTCCCGGAAATTGCGTTACCACTTGGACTTGTTTGATGGTAAATGCGGGGTCTTCCAAGCGCCCAATTGAGCCGAGTGCAAATATCCCTCCCACTAACAAAACCAAAATCATTAGCCAGACATTAACCGGATTTTTAATAGAGTAGCGCGCGATATCCATGCGATTACTCCGCCATGTAGGGTTTTACAATCAGACCATCGCGCATTTTGGCGCCACCTGCAGCAACTACACGCTCACCTAGCGCTATTTCACCATTCACTAATGCGTAACTTCCCTCAATCTGCAGCACATTGATGTTCACGCGGTTAACTGTGGAATCTGCATCGTTATAACGCCACACATGAAATCCTTCGGTATCGTTGCCCTGAAGCGCCGTAAATGGAACTAATACGCCGGTATCAACTGTTTTATTGCCTAATGTCACTTTAACAACTGCTCTTGCTCCGGGTGTTAAGCTGCTATCGCGTCCATCGGCTGCAAACACCACCTTATATGTTTGCGTTATTGGATCAGGTTGCGTAGCGTGTTCAACATATTGCAGCACATATTGCTTGTGCGGAGCAGAAACAATGCTCGCACTCGCCTCAACGGGAGAGCCTTTTTGATAGCTGCTGAGTAAACGTTCCGGTACATTAATATTGAAATAAAAGCGCGATACATCTTGTACTTTAGCGACGGTTTCACCCGCGCGGACATAGCTATTATTTTCAACAATGCGCTCAGATACCTGTGCATCAAAAGGTGCCGTTAAAGTTGTATAACTCAGATCTTGTTGTGCCTTATCACGAGCGATAACCGCTAGCTCCCAAGCAGTTTTAGCATCGTCTAATTGAGCTTGAGACGACAACCCTTTCTCAAACGTAGACGTAGTTCGAGCTAAATCTCTTTTCGCTTGATCCAATCGCGCTGTGGTTTCACGTAATCGCTGTTCAAACGGCGTTGGATCGATTTGAGCTAAAATTTCACCTTGCTTGACAATAGTGCCCGTCAGCAGGTTCTCTTTAATTAATCTTCCCGAAACTTCAAAGCTCACTTCTAATGTTTTAACCGCTGACACTTCGGCGGGGAAGGCGCGTTCGGTTTGATTTGGATTACTGATCGTTTCAACCAGTTTGACTGCTTGCACCTGGGCTTGCTCAACCTCTGCCTTAGGTGCATCACTGCAGGCAGACAGCACCAGTAATGACGCCGAAAGCGCTAACGCAACGACTCCCTTGCATTTTGGTAAATATTGAAAACTCATTTTTGTTCCATTGCTTGTATCGCGTTATGTCTCATATCAAGTTGTGTAAATGGGTCTTATTTTCATCCCATAACATTCTGTGGCATCTGAATTTAACCAATCGTTCGCAAAGCACATTTATAGCTTGACCATCATCATCTTGTTGAAACTCTTTGACCCAGCGACCAATGATTTGCTGACTCACATCCAACATTCTGGCCACTTCTGTTCGTGTGTGACCTTGTTCTAGCACCAAGCTCACAGCATCCAGTTTAAATTCTTTCGTATACCGCTTTCTTCCGGTCATTTACTTTCTCCAGCTAAGGTTTAATTATATACTTAACTGGACTGAAATTAGATCTCTCTGTTGGATTGGTTAAAGAATAATCCTCAGAAAATTCAATATTTTTCTGGATTTAAACGTCTGCTTCTAGGAATATTAGATATTTCTTAAGGACCGCTATGGGCCAACACTCGCCGCAGTCGATTCAATTTCTTCCGTCCGCTTTGTATCGCAGCTCCAATTGTGGATAGACTTAATGCTCGCGGATCGACATGCGGTGTAAATGAGAAAAAAACGCCCAAGCTAAAGCAGACAGAGCCTTATAACATCAGTGCATCGATAGCTGCTGGTAAACAGATGGGTCATCCTGAATGGTCGCTAGTACCTTAGCGGCTAAACCCGTCGGATTTCGGCGACGCCCCTCCCAACTTTTAACGGTATCGAGGCTGGTACCTAATGCATCCGCAAACTCTTGCTGCGATACATTCAGGTTCGCACGAATGGCTTTCACATCAGCAACCTCGTATTGCGTAGTCCGTGAGGCGCTCTTTCGGCCTTCTTTAATCTCAATTGCTTCTTCCAGAGAAGCTTTTAAGTCATCAAACACATTCATATCCGCTCCTCACCTTTGAGCTTTTTGGTCAGTTCCTTCAAGCTAGCTTTCTCAGATGCACTGAGACTAATGGGATGGTCCGTCCCGCTTCTTAAACGGCATCACAATGTGCCAGGATATTAGTTACCACACTTTTATCCAAAGGAGACGGACCATGACGCAGACTATATCAAACGCAGAAGTGCATACCCTAGCAATTGATTTGGCGAAAACGAGTTTTCATATACATGCGGCTGATCGATCAGGGGTGAAGATACATTCAAAGCCGGTAAATCGATCGAAGCTTATTCAATACGTATCGAACTTACAGCCTTGCACAGTAGTTATGGAAGCTTGTGGTGGAGCAAATCATTTTGCTCGGAAGTTCACAGCTATGGGGCATACGG
>NZ_WBYO01000009.1:0-110198 GCF_013283345.1 Marinobacterium sp. xm-d-564
GACTGTGCAGCATCAAATAACCGTAAGCTGACTGCTTTGCAGCCAGTTCTTTCAATCGATACCGAAGTGCTGAATCATCAGTTGGCGCCGCTACATATCGAAAGCTCGATCTGCCTAAACAAGCCAGCCTGCAAGCAGCTCTTTCACTTAAGTTATGATGTTCAATCAGATGTGTGACCACCTCTTTACGCTGAGCGGTCTTTACCACTTTTTTGAGAGAACATCCTTCATCGCATCGACCTCAAGTAACTTCTCCGCTAGAAGCTTCTTGAGTTTATTGTTTTCAGCTTCAAGCTCACGAAGGCGTTTGGCTTCGTTAACCTCAAGACCAGCATATTTACTTCGCCAGTTGTAAAAGGTTCCAGCTGATACATTTAGCCTACGGCAGATGTCATCTACCTTGGCTCCTGCCTCATGCTCTTTGATCGCCTTAATGATCTGTTCTTCGGTGTAACGCTTCTTCATATCGAGATCTCCATCCCTTTAGGTTAAATGGAAATCTCATCGAGGTCATGGTCTAGTTTTTGGGGGATAGGTCAGTTCCATGAGGGCAATGTGCTCTAATTTTTGCATCTATTATGTCCGCTTTAATGTCCGGTTTGTTTATTTATAATTTATTGAATATATTGAATAAAAAATCCAGGATGTCAAATTTTTTGGGGTTTTGTGTCCGCTTTAATGTCCGGTTTGATGTTGTTTTTCATTACGTACATCGCTATACAACTAGTTCTCACGTAACCATTCAAGAACCTTTACATACAAACCCCTACACAGAACAGCTTTTGACGTACTCAAGCGTACAGATGAGTGGGGTATTGCTTAGATTGTATCCATAAGGATACAATTATTGTATTTATCTCATTAAAACTCTAGAAGAATTCGATGACTGGCTTAACGGCTTAAAAGATAGTCGAACTAGAATCCGTTTAGCTCGACGAATTGAAAGGGCTGCTCGAGGCAATTTGGGGGATGTTGCACCTGTTGGTGACAATGTGTTCGAAATGCGTGAATTCTTTGGGTCGGGCTGGCGAATGTATTTTGTCCAGCATGAGGATACTTTGATTGTAATGCTTGGTGGTGGAGATAAATTCACCCAGAGCAAAGATATTAATAAGGCAAAGCGGCTAGCAAAGTCGCTAAAGGAGTAGATTATGAGTCGATTAACGAACGTCACCAATCTGCCTGATTTTGATATGGCATCCCAGCTTCGTGATGAAAATGATATTGCAGAATATCTCTCTATGGTTCTCGAAGAAGGTGATAGCGATGAACTTGTTCGTGCGATTGGTTATGTAGCCAAAGCTAGAGGGATGACCCAGATTGCCAAAGAAACTGGGCTGGGTCGCGAGAGTCTATATAAATCTCTATCAGCTGGAGCTAAACCGCGCTTTGAAACTATTTTGCTTGTTTTGCGGGCACTTAATATTGATCTCAAAGCGGTTAGTCATAAAGCTGTGCAACATTGATGTTAGTCGCATACCTTTGGTAGCCGAAATAGAGATGGACGGGTTTAAGTAAGCCTAGTTTTAACAGGCCATTCTCTGGGCGCTATAGAGTACTGAGTTGAACTATTATACAAATTATAAGAAATGCATATGTCGTCAAAGGTATATTGGCTTGCAGATTCCAATCGTTGAGGTTCGAATCCACCCGTCCTCCCTGGCTCTAAAAGGACCCGCGCTTATCTCAATATAAAGCGGGGTAATCGAATTGAGTAGTTTGTACCCAAAATAGCCACATGCGGCGGGACTGATGAAGGAGAGAGCTTTAGCTCTCCTTCAGTCCCATGAGAGTTGAAAAGATTCCTCTCCCGCTGATTAAAGGCTACTACCACCAATATTATCCTTAAGGTGGTGGTAGTAGTCACTCAGTATCAGAAAGGACTTGCTCCAAACTCAACGCCAAGTTTTGATTGGAGCCCAGCGGTGACTATAAGCGTTTTAACATTCGCGCTGAAATTTATTTGCTTCCCTAAATTAGAGAAATCATAGTCTTCAGACGATAACTCAACAAAATCAACCCGTTCCTCTAAAAGCCATTCAACAAACTCATTAACTCTGTCCGTATTCCCTAACCCTGGGACTTTCAGCTTTCTTATCAAGGTTCTGAAACTGGAGACAGATATTGCTTTCATTAAACGCTCACTTTCTCTTATTTGAGCCAGCAGATCGTCTCGGAAAGTATTATAAATTTCACCGAACTTGGTGCTTGTATCTTGGTTTTGTCTAATCTCAAACTCATCTCTTGAAAGTAAATTCAAATCACATACGAGTACGCTCTCTTCAACAGTCTCCTCAAACTCGTTTATAGCGGTAATATTTACAACAGAAGAATCAACTTCTAACGCATGAGCTGATGGGGTGAACCTGTGCTTTGAATCTCCGATATTTATGTATCGATTATTATGCTTATCCTTAACGAGAAACATTATTTGCGTAGCATCCCCCTCTAGCGCACTGCCTCCTCGTGTAGTTAGCTTGGTAGCGTCTGAAGAGTCTTTTCCGTTTTTAGCAGTGTGTGCCACTAGAGTAATGGGAATTTGCTTGTCCATTACAAAGCTATTTTTCAAGGCAGAGATTGCTTTACCCCATTCGGAGTTGCTGTTCTCATCCTCCAGATCTATAACCGCACTTGTGGTGTCAAAAATTAACCACGGTGTAGCCTCAATCGTTACATTGTTTCTTGTAACAGTCTGCAGATACTTTTTGTCGACATACTGTTCGGCTAACTTACTTATCTTCTCAGGTTTGATTCGTTGAGCAGGAGCAATATGTAACCTCTCTTTTAGCTTTTGAACCTCAATCATGTTTTCTTTAACCATTGCTTGGATGATTAACTCTACCTGTTCAGGATGCTCACTGAAGTAAATAACCTTTCTTGGCTTTATTGTCTTTGGATATGTTTTTAATGGGTGTTCTACCGTTGCCCCAGTTACACAAGCTACCAACGAGATCATTGCTGTAGTCTTCCCCCCGCCTGGATAAGAAGCCAGAACTGAAATCCCTTCGGACAGGATACCGTCTAGAACAAATTTAGTGGCTTTGGGGTATGGCTTATCTAAGAATGAGCTAGCTGCATCTGTTAACTCTTCAAAATCCTCAATTAACTCCCTAGCTTGCCGCTCAGAATAAGTCTCCTCGGCGGCTTGCAAGTTACTGTTATGTTCAAGAACAACATAACAAGTCCAAGCATCAAAGGTGCCAAATAGTGGATCGCTAGCATGATCTGAATGCCACAGATCATCAGTATCGGTGATCAATCGAATACCTGGAGACCCAGAAGCTTTTGGAGCACTGTAGCGTTCACCATGAGCGTTATACCCATGCGCATCTAAGAAATCTTTAACACTGTGGTTTCGATTAAATTCTTGAGTATAAGCTGAACTGTAAAAGGCCAGTTTGCCACCCGCTGAAGCGTCTAAATGCCCACCTAAGGACTCTTCTGAAATACCGAGAGACTCTGCTACACCTTTATTAAAAGCTTTCTGAGCAGTTCTTCTAGTGTCTGGTTCGGTGGATATAGATTTCCAGAACTCTAAAAAGCATGGAGGTAAAGCAAATACTTCAGTTAGGTTTTTACTGCCTGAGTATTGCTGATGATAAATTTCACCGGTCTTTTGGTCTTTGTATTCTGTTCCTGGAATACAGTCCTGAAGGTTTTTTGCATTAGCTCTTAGCTCAAGCATTGTCCCGTATAATGAGCAGCTAAATTTGACCCAGTTAAGCTCAGGGTGGCTTTCAAAAGTCGACCTCCCGCCACTATTTGGTCGTGTAGATGAGGTTCTAACTCCGAGATCTAGTAGCTCTTCTAAAGTCACTCCAAGATTGAATTCCCTCGCGAGAGCCTCAAAGCCCGCTTTAGCTAACTCATAGTTATCAGGGTCAATAGAACACAAACCCGATGAGGACAAATGCAGTCCGTATCCGGTAGCGAAAGGGTTAATCTCAATTACCTCAGCAAGATCTGTATTCCAGCCCCGGCCTTTAGGTTGTTTTGAATACTCCTTAAGCTCGATAAGTTTGTAACCAGCTTTTTGAAGTTTTTCTGCTTCAAATTGTAGAGAGAAAGTTTTCATATTATTTCTCCCCCTGTTCAGCTGATTGCTGAGAAGACTCGAAGTCTATCTTAGAGTGAATCCACTCCTCGATATCGGCTAGATTCCAAGCAACGGATCGTTCACCCAGCTTAATGCTTTTTGGAAAAGTGCCCTCAGACATATCAGCATAGATTTTACTGCGACTTAGGCCGGTAAGATGTTTAACCTCAGAGAGGCGAATTAGACGTACATTCATGATTTTCTCCAGATGTTTTAGGAGGTTTCAGAATGTTATGACCGGGCTTTCATAGAGGGGGGCTGAAAAAATCAGTTTTTATTTTTTCGGCCCCTCAAAGAAGGTTAATGCATTGGAAATTCGTTTAGCTGGGTAATCTATTTTCATACTTAATTGATACTCGAAGATGCTTTCAATCAATCTGTGAAACGCACTTTTTTCCGAGTCAGTTACTGTAATCGGTATCTTATTCGAACGTATGAATTCTGAAAGGTCAAATATAAACTTTGATAGTGAATGGTCTTTCTGCTTTCCTTGAGTCTTAGGTAAGGATTCATGTAAGGTTTCTTTGTATCCCGTCACGCCAAGAAGAACTTCATTGATCAATCCCGTAAACTGGAGCAGTGTTAAAGCAGCCCCTGAATCAGTTGCTTTAGATTTTATCCCTTGCTTAAGAAAAGTATGCTGTTGGATTAATCTGAATTGATTTTCAGATAGGTCTTCAAGCTGCTTTGAGGCCTCGTTTAATTGACGCTGTAGTTTTTCAAGAGTCTTTCTAGTCGAAACGGGCGAGTTACGCTCGTGTTTGTAGGAAGCCTTTAAAATAAAATGCAGCTCAATCAAGCGCTCGATTTCAGCCCACAACAATTCCCACTGGTTATCACTAATTTTAGTTCGCGAAGTCTGTAATGTGTTGTATACAGCCTCCTCTGAGCGGCTCTTGAATCTGAATGCATTATTTCTTTTTTTAGCCATATTTCTTTAGGATCTTAGCTATTTCTTAGTTCGTCTAGATAATCAGCCCAGCGCTGCATCATCTCAGTTCTTTGCGCTAGATGCTTGGTGCGGTTGTAGGCACGGCCGTTAGGGTCTTTAACGACGTGGGCTAGTTGCTGTTCTATCCACTCTATCCTGTACTCTAGGACTTCGTCCAGAAGGGTGCGAGCCATTGCTCTAAAGCCGTGGGCAGTCATCTCTTCATTACTGTAACCCATAGAGCGTAACGCAACGCGTATTGCGTTCTCTGACATGCAGCGTGATCCGCCGCGATTGCTTGGGAATATGTACTTTGATCTTACATTCGATGCTTTGAGTGTTTTTAGTATTTCATTAGCTTGGGTACAGATTGGGATGATGTGCTGTTGCTTGGTTTTTTCTGAGATCAGCTCAACACGATTTTCATCTTCATTGATGTTTGACCACTCTAAGTGTCGAAGCTCGCCAGGTCGGCAGAACCATAGTGCTGATAACTGAAGAGCTGACTTGACTTGAATCGATGCAGGATATTCATCAATGGCTATTAATAGCTTACGAACCTCTTTAGGTTCTGTAATGGCTGCGAAGTGTCTTTTGATTGGATTTTTAAGTGCCCCTTTTAGATCTGCGCTGGGGTCGCGTTCTGCTTTTCCAATTGCAATAGCGTATCTAAAGATCTGGCCGGCTATCTGTTTGGTTCTGTGTGCGGTTTCAAGTGCTCCTCGCGCTTCAATTACTCTAATGGCTTTTAGCAGGGTGGGGGCATTGATTTCGTTTATGTCTAAGTTGCCAAGCTTAGGAATTAGGTCATTTTCAACAGCGCGTGTAACGCGCTGTTGATGTCCTTCGGTTTTATCATGCATGCGGGTTTCTACCCACTCTCGTGCGACAGAAGCGAAGGTGTTGGTCGCCTCAATTTGGATGCTGGCTTTTAGCTCTTGTTTGTTTGTGCTCGGGTCTGTGCCTTCGCGCAGAAGCTGACGAGCTTTTTCGTGTTCAAGTCGCGCAGCCTTAAGAGTGATTTCTGGATACACGCCGATAGCTAGTTTTTTCTCTTTGCCAGCGAATCGATATTTGTATCGCCAATATTTTCGCCCCGTCTTAGTAACTTCTAGATAAAGCCCCTTTTCATCGGATAGGCGATAGGTTTTGTCCTTAGCTTTAGCGGCTTTAACTTTGATGTCTGTAAGAGGCATGACAGGGGCTCCCATTTTCTAAAGTGGGGGCCTCGATTTTTGGCTATTTCAAAAGAGCCCCCATAAGTGCCCCCAAAGTGATGTGGTTGGTACCGGATTTTGGAGGACGTTATGGGAATGAGATTATCCTCAAAGCCCCGTATTTACAAGGCTTTGAGGACTTCTTAGGATTTTCTAAGATTTGAAATTGGTGGAGGTGGCGGGTTTCGAACCCGCGTCCGTCAATCCTCTGCCTCAAGCTCTACATGCATAGACATCTCTATTGAGTTAACCCGTCACGAGCCGAGAGTCAGGCTGTTATGGGCGAGCCTTTTTGAGTTTTAACCCTTTGCCTTAAGGCGAAGTCTCCGGGCGATTCTATCTCATATGACACTGCCGAAACTCTGAGTTATAGACACCTTAGAGGGCAGCGCTAGCAGGCTTAGGCTGCTAGAGCGTAGTTATCGTCGTTTGCAACTATAACTGTGTGATGAGGGATTTACGAGAATCATCACATTCTCGACATGCACCTAAGGGTTCGCAATCGGCGTCGAATCCAAGTCACCCCCAGAACTGGCCAGTATAGCGTTTGCTATCTGGGTTACAAGAACTCTATTGGTTCTTGCTGAGAACACGCTGTTTTTCACGGTTCCAATCGCGCTCTTTTTCAGTCGCACGTTTGTCGTGAAGTTTCTTACCTTTTGCTAAACCGATCTCACACTTAATTTTGCTCTCTTTCCAGTAGAGGCTCAGTGCAACACAGGTGAAACCTTTGGCTTCGACTGCACCGGCTAGGCGGTTCAGTTCTGTGCGGTTCAGCAACAGTTTGCGTGGTCTAACCGGATCTGCAACAACGTGTGTGCAGGCGGTTTTTAATGGCGAGAAGTGGGCACCTAATAGCCAAGCTTCACCGTTTTTAAAATCGATGTAAGACTCAACCAGTTGTGCGCGGCCTTCGCGTAGGCTTTTGACTTCCCACCCGGTCAGCACGAGGCCAGCTTCGAATTTATTTTCGATGCTGTACTCGAATCGTGCACGTTTATTTTGGCAGATGGTGTTTCCGCCAGGAGCTTTCTTCTTTTTTGCCATGCGGCGGATTATATAGAGCTGTTGTAAGCAAAGGAAGGAATCCTCTTGTTCAAAGCGTATATAAACTGGACAATAAGCAGCTTGTAACTGTTATTTGAGACTTGCCACCCGTTATGACGGTCGTAAATAGAACCGCCCTTGTATTACACACCGCTGAGCAGATGTTTGATCTGATCAACGATGTGCGTCGCTACCCAGAGTTCCTGCCTTGGTGCTCTGGCACGGAAGTGATCGCTGAGAGTGATGATATGCTCGAAGCGACACTGAAGCTCGCTAAAGGGGGGCTTAGTTATGATTTTACGACGCGTAATCGTCTGGTCCGTCCCGCTTCAATGACCATTGGTTTGGTTAATGGCCCCTTTAAAAGTCTTGAGGGGGTTTGGACGTTCACTGAGTTGTCAGATGAAGCTTCTAAGGTAGAACTCAATCTCAGTTTCGAGTTTGAAGGCAAGCTAACTGGAATGGCGATGTCTAAAGTGTTTAATAGTGTCGCGACAACTTTGGTGGATGCCTTTGTGTCGCGCGCTGATCAAATTTACGGATGAGGTGATCAGTGATTAATGTTGAAGTGGCCTATGCTCTGCCGACTGAGCAGAAGATCATTGCTCTGCAAGTAGAAGAGGGCACAACGGCTTATGATGCGGTTGTTCGCTCGCGCATTGCTGAGCTGTATAAACAGATCGATATCAACAGCGACCCAATGGGTATCTTCAGCCGTGCGATCAAGGACCCTAAAGCAGAGGTCTTGCGTGACGGTGATAGAGTAGAGATCTACCGCCCGTTAATTGCTGACCCTAAAGAGGTTCGCGCTCGTCGAGCAGCCGAAGCTAAAGCCAAAAAAGCCAACTCGTAAGTTGGCTTTTTTGTATTCGTTGAGCTCTGCGTTACTGAGGTTTCAGATCGCCTTCCAAACGCACCAGCTTGTCGTTTTCAAAGTAGACGCGAAACTGACGTAGCTCTACCACTTCATCCTCTTGTACCAACTGGAAGACATAGTCCCATCGGTTCTGGTTGAAGGTATCCGTTAACAGGGGTGTTCCTAGCACATAGCGAACTTGGCTCGGCGTCATTCCAGGGCGAAGCTGATCTACCATCTCTTGTGTCACCTGGTTGCCTTGCGGAACATCCATTTTGTACACGCCTGGAAAGGTTGTACAGCCGGTCACGAGAGTAGCAAGAAAGGCAGAGATGATGAGCTTGCGCATGTTCAGGTTGTTCCTGTTACTGTTCAAAGTGGCTTTAGTTTACACGCCACTGTTTGAATCGACCAGTCTATAGCGCGCTGGTCAGCATCTCTTTAGCGTGCTCAAGGGTGGTATCAGTCATCTCAAGTCCACCCAGCATTCGAGCGATCTCATTAATGCGCTGATTTTCGGTGAGTGGTGTGATTTTGGTCTCAACCGAACCGGTGTCTGCGCCTTTGCTGACAAACAGGTGTTGGGTTCCTTGTGAAGCCACCTGAGGTTGGTGTGTGACACAGAGAATCTGTGCTCGTTCACTCAATTGACGTAACAGCCGTCCAACGACTTCGGCAATGCCTCCGCCAATACCGACATCGACTTCGTCAAAAATGAGTGTCGGGGTGTCAGTCGTCTTAGCCGTTACAACTTGAATCGCAAGGCTAATTCGTGACAGTTCACCACCCGAGGCAATTTTGGCCAGCGGTTTTGCGGTTTGGCCCTGATTGGTATTGATCAGGAACTCAATCTCTTCCAAGCCTTGGGCCGTAATGTATTTAGGATCGATATCACTCAGGCTGGCTGTGAAACGTGCACTGTTCATGCCCAGCATGGCAAGCTGTTCATTCACCTCTTGATCGAGCTGTTTGGCTGCTTTGCTACGCAGCTTGCTGAGTTGGCGAGCTTTCTCAATCAATGCGGCATTAGCCGTAGCAACCTCGGATTCGAGTTGCTCTAAGTTCTCATCGACATGAGCCAAAGAGTCGAGTTCAGTATTTAGTTGGTCTTTTAATTCCGGTAACTGCTCTGGCGCAATGCGGTGTTTCCTGGCTAGATCGTAGATGCTGGTTAAGCGATCTTCCACCTCTTGTAAGCGCTCAGGGTCCAACTCAACTCGTTGAACAAAATGGCTCAACTCGCGTTCGGCCTCTTCCACTTGAATCAGAGCAGCGTTTAGCATCTCGGCGGTCTGCTGTAGTGCAGGTGAGTCCGCTTCGATGTCGCCCAATAGGTGCAGTGCTTGGTTGAGTACCGCTGTGGCGTTGCTCTCTTCACCCTCGCTAAGAAGCATCTGGATCTGTTGGCCACTGTTAAGGATTGACCCTGCGTTGGAGAGTATCTTCTGCTCCTCTTCTAAGGCTTGCAGTTCACCTGTTTGAGGGTCTAAACGGTTGAGCTCTTCCGTTTGATAGCTCAGCAGTTGCAGTTGCGCATTCGCCTCTTCACTCATGTCTTGAAGGCGTTTCAACTCACTCTGCTTTGATTGCCACTGGGTAAAGAGTTTACGTACTTCCTGTGCTGTCTCATTCGTTTTGGCGTAGTTGTCGAGCAGGGTGCGGTGAAAATCGCGCTTTAATAGACGTTGGTGTTCGTGCTGGCCGTGTATGTCGACAAGCAGCTCACCCAGCTCTTTGACGCGGTTCAGTGGGCAGGGGTGGCCATTAATATAGCTTCGGCTGCGACCGTCGGCACTCAGTGTGCGGCGTAAAATACACTCGTTGATCTCTTCCGACTCTAGCTCATTCGCCTCTAACCAGCGTTTCGCATCGGGTAGTGCTTGTATATCGAACGCGGCGCTAATCTCAGCTCGTTTTGCCCCTTCTCGAACCGAGTCGGCTTCAGCGCGTTTGCCTAAGGCTAATCCCAGTGCATCAAGCATGATCGATTTGCCGGCACCGGTCTCACCGCTGACGACGGTCATGCCCGATTTCAGTTCTAGGTCGAGTGTTGAGACGATCGCAAAGTTTCGGATGCTGAGTAGCGTTAACATGGCTTAATACCTGTTTAGATATACAGTTACTGTATTTTTAACCAATGTTTGTGTATTAGGCAATAGAAAAGTGCAGTCTTAGGTCAAAAAAGCGCGTGGAAGGGTTGAATTTCAGATGGTCGATACCACATAGGAGACAAGATTGAATGATTCTGGAGATAACACCATGGCGAATGAAGATCAGACACACCAAGATCAGGTTGAAGAGAGTCAAGTCGACGCGACGGCTGAAGAGAATCTTGTGGAGCCTGAACTGGTTGAGACGGAAGAGCTGACCGTTGAATCCCTTCAAGAAGAGCTAGCCGCTGCGAATGCGACGATTGCTGAGCTGCAAAAACAGCTGGCAGAGCTTGAACCTCGTGCCCAAGCGGAGATCGCTAACCAGCGCCGTCGTGCTGAGGTTGAGGTGGATAAAGCGCGTAAGTTTGCTGTTGAGAAATTTGCCGAAGAGCTACTGCCGGTCATCGACAGTCTAGAGCGCGCTATTGAGGCGAGCCAGGTCGAAGATGAGGTAGTTAAACCGCTTCGTGAAGGCGTTGAGATGACGCACAAAATGTTCATCGATGGCGTTGCTAAATTCAATCTAGAAGTGATCAACCCAGAGGGTGAGGCGTTCAACCCAGAGCACCATCAAGCGATGTCGATGGTTGAAGCGGAAGGTGCAGCTCCAAACTCTGTCATTGCGGTGATGCAGAAGGGCTACCTACTTAATGGTCGCTTAGTTCGTCCTGCGATGGTGATGGTCGCTAAAGGTTAAGACCTTTTTATAAACCAGACTTGATATTTGAAAGACCACACCCATATAGGGGTTAAGGTAAAACAGTTTTAAACACCCAGCGCGGTGTCATTAGGAGATTTAAACATGGGTAAAATCATCGGTATTGACCTAGGTACTACCAACTCGTGTGTAGCAGTACTTGAAGGCGATAAAACTAAAGTTATTGAGAACGCTGAAGGCGATCGTACCACTCCGTCGATCATTGCTTACTCGGCAGAAGGCGAAACTCTGGTTGGTCAGTCGGCGAAACGTCAGGCAGTTACTAACCCAGACAACACTCTATTCGCGATCAAGCGTCTAATCGGTCGTCGTTTTGAAGACGATGTTGTACAGAAAGACATCAAAATGGTGCCTTACAACATCGCTAAAGCGGACAATGGCGATGCCTGGGTTGAGGTAAAAGGCGAGAAGCTAGCACCGCCTCAGATCTCTGCAGAAGTTCTTAAGAAGATGAAGAAGACTGCTGAAGATTACCTAGGCGAATCGGTAACGGAAGCGGTTATTACGGTTCCTGCTTACTTCAACGACTCTCAGCGTCAAGCAACAAAAGATGCGGGTCGTATCGCAGGCCTAGAAGTTAAACGTATCATCAACGAGCCAACCGCTGCAGCACTTGCATACGGCATGGATAAAGCAGCCGGTGATCGCACGATTGCAGTGTACGACCTAGGTGGTGGTACTTTCGATATCTCGATCATCGAAATTGCAGACGTTGATGGCGAGCACCAGTTTGAAGTACTTGCAACCAACGGTGATACATTCCTAGGTGGTGAAGACTTCGACCTTGCGGTTATCAACTACCTAGCAGACGAGTTTAAGAAAGAGTCTGGCATCGATCTACACAACGATCCGCTAGCGCTACAGCGTCTAAAAGAGGCGGGTGAGAAAGCGAAAGTTGAGCTTTCATCGGCACAGTCTACTGACGTTAACCTGCCTTACATCACTGCGGATGCAACAGGTCCTAAACACTTGAACGTTAAACTGTCTCGTTCGAAGCTAGAGTCACTGGTTGAAGATCTTGTACAACGTTCACTTGAGCCATGTCGCATTGCACTGCAAGATGCTGGCCTATCCGCTTCTGAAATCGACGACGTTATCCTCGTCGGTGGTCAGACTCGTATGCCAATGGTGCAGGCGAAAGTGGCTGAGTTCTTCGGTAAAGAGCCACGTAAAGACGTTAACCCAGACGAAGCGGTAGCGATGGGTGCTGCGCTTCAGGGTGCGGTACTGTCAGGTGATGTGAAAGACGTTCTTCTACTCGACGTAACACCACTGACTCTAGGTATCGAAACCATGGGTGGCGTTGCTACACCATTGATCGACAAGAACACGACTATCCCTACGCGTAAGTCGCAGACCTTCTCGACAGCGGAAGACAACCAGACAGCGGTAACCATTCACGTTGTTCAGGGTGAGCGTAAGCAAGCGACTCAGAACAAGTCGCTGGGCCGTTTCGACCTTGCCGATATCCCACCAGCACCACGTGGCATGCCACAGATCGAAGTGACCTTCGACATCGATGCTAACGGTATCCTAAACGTTTCTGCTAAAGACCAGGCGACTGGCAAAGAGCAGTCGATCGTTATTAAAGCCTCTTCTGGTCTAAGCGATGACGAAGTCGAGAAGATGGTTCAGGATGCCGAAGCGCACGCTGAAGAAGATAAGAAGTTTGAAGAGCTAACGGCTGCTCGTAACCAAGGTGATGCCATGGTTCACACAGCACGTAAGACGCTAGAAGATGCGGGTGATAAGGCTTCTGATGAAGAGAAATCGAACATCGAAGCAGCCATCACTGCACTTGAAGAGGCGTTGAAAGGCTCTGACACTGCAGAGATCACAGCAAAAACTGAAGCGCTAACAGAAGCGGTTTCGGGTGTTGCTCAGAAGATGTATGCAGAGGCTGCACAACAAGCAGAAGCTGGCCAAGGCGCTGAAGCTGAAGCGGCTCGCGATGCAGGCGATGACGTTGTTGATGCTGAGTTTGAAGAAGTCAAAGACGACAAGAAGTAAGCTTAGCAAGCAATAACGAGAGTTAAGACTCTCACAAAATCGTGTGTCAGCGCGGGGGTCTTTACTCCCGCGTTGTCATATTCACGATAGCGTAATTACAGGTTTACACGCAGTATGAGCAAGCAAGATTATTATGAACTCTTAGGTGTCTCTCGTGATGCATCTGACCGTGACATCAAAAAGGCTTACCGTCGCTTAGCGATGAAGTATCACCCTGACCGCAACCCGGATGACGAGGCGGCTGAACTCAAGTTTAAAGAGATCAGCGAAGCGTACGAAGTACTGTCCGATGCGCAGAAGAAAGCGGCCTACGATCAGTATGGTCATGCTGGGTTGGGTGGCCAAGGTGGTATGGGCGGCGGCTTTGAAGGTGGCTTCTCAGATATCTTTGGCGATGTCTTTGGCGACATGTTCGGTGGCGGCGGTGGTCGTGGTCGCGGTCGTTCCAGCGTGCGTCGCGGTGCCGATCTGCGTTACAACCTCGATTTGAGTCTTGAAGAGGCTGTGCGCGGTTGTGAAAAGACGCTAAAAGTTCCTACCTACGTCTCTTGTGAAACCTGTGATGGTAGCGGCGCTAAGAAGGGCACAACGGCTAAGACCTGTGGTACCTGTGGTGGTGCCGGTCAGGTCCGTATGCAGCAAGGTTTCTTTGCGGTTCAGCAGACCTGTCCAACCTGTCATGGTGAAGGCAAAGTGATCTCTGATCCTTGTAATGTCTGTCACGGCCAGGGCCGCACGCAGAAGACCAAGACATTGGAAGTTAAGATCCCAGCGGGTGTGGATACCGGTGATCGTATTCGTCTATCTGGTGAGGGCGAAGCGGGAGCACACGGTGGCCCTTCAGGCGATCTCTATGTTCAGGTGAGTGTTAAAGATCACCCAATTTTTGAACGCGACGGTGCCAATCTCTACTGTGAAGTGCCGATCAGCTTTGTCGATGCGGCGTTGGGCGGTGAACTAAACGTGCCAACACTGGATGGTCAGGTTAAACTGAAGATCCCGGCCGAGACACAGACTGGCAAAATGTTCCGTCTGAGAGGCAAGGGTGTCAAGCCAGTGCGCGGTGGCGCGTTGGGTGATTTGATGGTTCGCGCGGTTGTTGAAACTCCGGTCAGCCTCACTTCACGTCAGAAAGAGTTGCTAGAAGAGTTCCGTGACTCTACGGAAGAGCACCAGAAACATGGACCGAAGAAGCACGGCTTCTTTGATTCAGTAAAAAAATTCTTTGAGGATATGACCTAAGTTATGGGTGATCAGGCGGTTGCAGAGGTATGGCAAGCACTTCAGAGTGAGGCGAGTACATTAAGTGCTAACGAGCCGCTTCTGTCGAGTTTCTATCATACGACGATAAACAGCCATCCGACCTTGCGTTCGGCACTCTCTTATCTGTTGGCTGAAAAGCTGTCGGATGATGTGGTGCCGGCCGTGGCGATGCGTGAGATCTTTGAGGTCGCTTATGAAGCGGACCCTAAACTGATCGAAGCTGCCTGTGCCGATCTACTGGCGGTCTACACGCGTGACCCTGCAATCCGTGACTACAGCACGGTACTGTTGTACTTAAAAGGGTATCACGCGCTTCAATCCTATCGAGTGGCTAACTATATGTGGCGTCAAGGGCGTCAATCCTTGGCAAACTATCTACAGAGTCGCATGAGCTCAACCCTGCAGGTTGATATTCACCCCGCTGCTAACATCGGTCAGGGTGTAATGTTTGACCACGCAACAGGCATTGTTATCGGTGAAACTTGTGTCATTGAGAATGACGTCTCGATACTGCAATCAGTGACCCTAGGGGGTACCGGTAAGGAGTCGGGCGATCGACATCCGAAAATTCGCGCTGGGGTTTTGATTGGCGCTGGTGCTAAGATTCTTGGCAACATCGAAGTCGGCCAAGGTGCCAAAGTGGGTGCAGGTAGTGTGGTTTTAGAGCCTGTAGAGGCGCATACGACGGTAGCGGGTGTCCCTGCCAAAGTGGTGGGTTGCCTAATGAGTGATATGCCAGCCTTGGATATGGACCAAGGGCTGAGCGTCACTGACGAATAGATTTTCAGTTAAGGAAAAAGAGATGACACGTATTGCCATCACGGGTGCCGCAGGGCGCATGGGTAAAACATTGATCGAAGCTGTCGACGCGGCAGAGGGTGTAACCCTAGGCGCAGCCATTGTGCTTCCTGATAGTTCGTTGATCGGTGCCGATGCAGGTGAATTGGCAGGCGTGGGTCGTCTGGGTGTTACGATTACTGGCTCGTTGGAGTCTGTGACAGACGATTTTGATGTGTTGATCGACTTTACTAGCCCAGAGTCAACGCTTGCTAATCTTGAGATCTGTAAATCTGCCAATAAGTCGATGGTGATTGGTACGACGGGTCTAACTGAGCCACAGAAAGCGAAGTTGGCAGAGGGCGGTGAGTCTATCTCAATCGTCTTTGCGCCGAATATGTCTGTTGGCGTAAACCTCTGTTTCAAACTGCTTGAAGTGGCTGCCAAAGCACTGGGTGACGATGGTGGTTATGACATCGAAGTTATCGAAGCACACCACCGTCATAAGGTGGATGCGCCATCAGGCACAGCATTGCGTATGGGTGAAGTGGTTGCCGATGCACTGGGACGTGATCTGAAAGAGTGTGCGGTCTACGGTCGTGAAGGTCAGACCGGTGCGCGCCCTGAAAAAGAGATCGGTTTCGAGACCATTCGTGCCGGTGATGTGGTCGGTGATCACACTGTACTCTTTGCCACAGAGGGCGAAAGAATCGAAATTACCCACAAAGCGTCTAGCCGTATGACCTTTGCAAAAGGCGCTGTACGAGCAGCAGGTTGGTTGTCAGGCAAGGGTGCAGGTTTGTTCGATATGCAGGATGTTTTAGAGCTTCGTTAAGCCCGCTCCAGAGAGTTGAGGACTGTACTTTTCCTACCTCTCTCTGATATTATCTTCATGTTGTTGTTCCTTTTATGGGCCCGTGTCGAGTTACTCACACGGGCCCTGTTTTATTCAGGGCGAAAAAAAGCCAGCTACATGAGCTGGCTTTTTTGTGTCTGTATCAATGGGCTTGTTAAACCTTTTGATTCTCTACAGATTCTGACTCTGTTTCAGAAGAGTCGACCAGTACTTCCGCCAAGCTTGAGCGAGATAGCTCACCTTGCAGCTGGCCCTCCTCATCCACAACAGGGATTGGGTGATCCGCTTCAAGCGTCTCCGGGATAACCGTTTCAAGTACTGCATCAGAGGTGATGGTCGTTGTCTCGGTTAGATCGGCTTCTTCCCAAGTGGAATCTGCATTACCGCCCTTAGCTTCCTCTTCAAGCCATTCTTGAGTGACGGTGCCTTGGTAGCTACCTGAATCGTCCACCACGTGACCGTAATCGTAAGCGCCTCTCTTCATCTCTTTCAGCGCTTCACCGATGGTTTCAGCTGTAATACGGTGTTCCGGCTCCTTCATAACAGTCTCTACCGTCAATGCGCGGGCACGGTTCACATCCTTAACGAACGCTTCTACGTATTCATCGGCAGGGTTAAGTAGAATCTCTTCTGGCTCACCTTGCTGGACCAGCAGGCCATCTTTAAGAATCGCGATGCGATCACCCAGGCGCAGTGCTTCGTCCAAATCGTGCGTGATGAAGATGATGGTCTTATTGAGCTTGTGTTGCAGTTCAATCAGTTGATCCTGCATCTCTGAACGGATCAGAGGATCCAGTGCCGAGAAGGCTTCATCCATCAAGAGGATTTCAGCATCAGTACAGAGTGCGCGAGCAAGACCAACACGCTGTTGCTGACCACCCGATAGCTGGTTTGGGTACTGCTCTTCATAGCCTTTCAGACCAACCGTCTCTAACCACTCAACCGCTTTCTGCTCACGAACTGACTTGTCGACACCTTGGATTTTAAGCCCGTATGCGACGTTATCGAGTACTGTGTAGTGAGGCATCAAACCGAAGCGTTGAAACACCATCGACATCTTGTGACGACGGAACTGTTCAAGCTCCTTAGTGTTGAGTTTCATGACGTCGGTGCCTTCAACAATGATCTCACCCGCAGTCGGTTCAATTAGGCGGTTGAAGTGGCGAATCAGTGTTGATTTGCCTGAGCCGGATAGGCCCATGATGACAAAGATCTCACCGCGTTTGATTTCGAGATCGATCTCTTTAAGACCGACGGTGTGGCCAGTTTCCGCTAGGATCTCATCCTTGCTTTTACCCGCTTTAACCATCGGCATAACGCTTTCTGGTTTGTCGCCAAAGACTTTGTAAAGATCTTTAACCTGAATCAATACGTCTGAATTACTCATGGCCACCTCCTAGGTGCGCCTGAGTGCGCTTTCCGTATGCCTGTGAAACGCGGTCAAAGATGATCGCAAGTACAACGATGGCTAAACCATTCAGAAGACCGATGGTGAAGTATTGGTTGGTGATCGATTTAAGTACCGGTTGCCCAAGGCCTTTTACACCGATCATAGAGGCAATAACGACCATGGCGAGCGCCATCATGATGGTCTGGTTGATGCCCGCCATAATTGTCGGCATCGCCAACGGCAGCTGAACACCTAAAAGACGCTGACGTGGGTTAGCACCATAGGCCGTCGCTGCTTCAAGTACCTCTTTATCAACCAGGCGAATACCCAAATTGGTTAAGCGAATTACAGGCGGGATAGCATAGATCACTACCGCGATCACGCCAGGGATACGGCCAATACCCAGAAGCATAACGACCGGGATCAGGTAGACGAAGGCTGGCATGGTTTGCATGATATCGAGCATCGGAGTGACAGTGGATTGCACGCGGTTAGATCGCGCCATGGCAATGCCGATTGGGATACCCAATACAATAGAGATCAGTGTGCAGACGGTGATGATACTCATGGTCCGCATGGTGTCGTCCCACATGCCAAAGTAGCCAACCACAACCAGGGATACAGCAACGCCGATCGTCAGTTTAGCTGAGCGACTTGCAGCATAGGCAAGACCAGCAATGACACCCAGAACCAACCACCAAGGGCTGTTGAGTAGGAGTTTTTCAAACCAGATTAAGAAGGTAAGAAGCGGATCAAAAAATGCTTCGATAGAGTCGCCATATTCACGTGAAAAGTCACGATATGCACCGTCCATCGTTTTGCGAAGCTGCAGTAGTGAGCTTCGGTCCATCTCAGGAATATCCGTTAACCAGGATTTCTCTGCCATAGATACCTCTTGTTATTACACAGAAACGCCTCGCTTTTATTCAAAGCGAGGCGTGAGTATAACGCAGTTGTTAAGGATTAAAGAGCGCCTTCAACCTTAGCCGCTTGATCAGCTGTTAGCCACGTTTTCCAAATGTCTGCGTGCTCGGTTAGGAAGTACTCAGCTGCGTACTCACCATCTGCTTGGTTCTCATCCATCCACGCTAGAAGGCTGTTAAGCTGTGGGTTTGTGAAAGAACGGTTAGCTAGGTACTCAGCTGCTGCTGGAGCGCGATTAGAGAACTCAGCAGTTGTGTATGTGTAGACAGGTGATTCAGGGTACATAGACGGTTTTGGATCCTGACAGTCTGCTTTGTAGATACAGTCGATGAAATGCTGCTCATCAACACCTGAACCGAAGTCCACTTTAACCATCTCGTACTTACCAAGAATCGCTGTTGGTGCCCAGTAGTAACCGAACCAACCTTGACCGCGCTCGTATGCACGTGCAATCGAACCGTCTAGGCCTGCTGCAGAACCTGGATCAACCAGTTCAAAGTTAGCATCGTCTAGGTTAAGTGCTTTGTGAAGGTTGCCTGCAGTGATCTGACAGCCCCAACCAGAAGGACAGCCTACGAAACCTGCTTTTGAATCATCTTCTGGGTGTGGGAACAGTGCTGCGTTTGCTTTGATACCCTCGATTGTTGCAAGGCTTGGATCCTTCTCAACCATGTATTTAGGTACCCAGAAGCCCTCTTCACCACCATCGCTGAACACTTTACCAGCAACCGATAGTTTGCCTTCTGCTACCGCTTTCTCTAGACCCTCTTTGAAAGAGTTAGTCCAAAGCTCAGGTGCAATGTCTGGCTGCTGTTTCTCAATCATTGACGTTGAAGTCGGAACGGTGTCGCCAGGCACGACTTCAGCATTACAGCCAAATGCATGCTCTAGGATGAAGCGGTCAACGTTGGCGATAAAGGTTGCTGATGCCCAGTTCATGTCGGCAATCTGAACGTCACCACAAGACGCGTGTGAACCTGCAAATGCAGTTGAGCTAGCGGCTAGCAGTGATGCAGCAAGTATCTGTTTTTTCATGTGTCTGTTCCCATTCGTTTTCAGTTTCTTATTAGGCTATTAACCTCTCGTGACAAACATCCTAACAGGTCTAATCATTAGAGTTCAAATAATTATAGTTGTAATTATTTAAATAGTGATTGATGATGAAAAGGGGATGGGCTATAAATGCGCCCGCTCAGCAGGTTGTTAATCGTGCTACTTATCTCAATGACAGGCTTTACATGACAGACATTCAGCAATCACAAGATGTACTCATTGCTCTACGTAAGATTATTCGTGCGACGGATATTCAATCAAAGCGTATTGCGAAGAGCTGTGGCCTCACCATTCCGCAGGTAATGGTGTTGCGTGCAATTGGGGATCTGGGTGATGTGACTGTTAAGACGCTGTCGGAAAGCGTTTCACTGAGTCAGGCGACGGTAACGACTATTTTAAACCGCCTAGAGCAGCGCGGTTTAGCGGTGCGTGTTCGTTCAGTGACCGATAAGCGTAAAGTAAATGCGCGTCTGACCGAAGAGGGTGCTTCTACCCTGGGTTCCGTTCCACCACTTCTGCATGAGCGTTTTGAAGAGCGCTTTTCTAAGTTATCTGAAGCGAAGCGATTCCAGGTCGTTAATACCCTGCAGGATCTTGCTCAGATGATGGATGCTGAGGCGATCGACGCTTCGCCGCTTCTCGATTTGGCGGCGACGGCGAATCAGTAGTCGAGCTGAAGCTTTATCTCTAAGGATTCCGCGATTGATTCAATATTCTGGTTAACCCAGTCTGGATCAATACAGCCCCACTGATCAATGCGGTAGACGCCCTGGTTATTCAAAGCCCCTTCAGTTTGTTGAAATGAACACTCGATCGACAGATCATCCAGATCTTTAATGGCATCCTGCAGTGTCCGTCTTGGCATGCCCGTGAGTTTCTGTAGGTGGGTGAGGTTGCCTGGGTGCTGATCAATGCACCAAGCGATCAGCAGTTTGCGTTGGAAAGCTTTGGCCGCTTTGCTCTCTTTTAACACTGACATTAAATGTGAATCTCATGCTGGGTGGTCGATGCATTGTTCTGCTCGTTGTGGCGATCGATACTGATTCTGTGGAAGTTAAACGGCCCGCCAGCGTTTCTCTCTTTAAAGAACAGACGCAGTGCGTTGCTGACCGTGGGGAAGGCGATCTCATCCCAAGGGATCTCATCTTCGCTGAACAGTGCGACCTCATTGGATTCTGACGTCGTTGAAAAGCTTGGGGTGCGCATCTTGGCTAGGAAGAAGAGCTGCAGCTGATTCACATGCACAATGGAGGTGTGGGTGTAGAGCGATATGATATCGACTTCCGCTTCAGCCTCTTCCCAAGTCTCACGCATGGCGCCCTGTTCAGTGGTTTCACCATTCTCCATAAAGCCTGCCGGTAGGGTCCAATAGTTTTTGCGTGGTTCGATGTTGCGACGACACATCAATACTTTCTCTTCCCAGATGGGTAGGCAGCCGGCGATGATTTTGGGGTTGGAGTAGAAGATCGTCTCGCAGTTGGGGCAGACGTGTCTGGGAAGGTGGTCACCCTCTGGAATGGTCCATTCAACAGGTGTGGCGCACTCGCTGCAGAACTTCATCGAATCTCCTATCTTTTGCGTAGCTTTCTTCTATTCGGTGTATGATTAAACTAATGATTTCGAAAATAGAGCAAACCCTGACTCACTACAAGCCTTGGCAGCTATCTGACCACTATTCGTCTGATCGGCAGGCGGGTGTGATGATGTTAATCACCGATCTGGCCATACCAGAGGTGATACTGACCTTGCGACACAGCAAGCTGTCGAGTCATGCCGGTGAGGTGGCTTTTCCAGGTGGTCGCAGAGATCCCGAGGATCAGGATATTCTTGCTACGGCTTTGCGTGAGACCCATGAAGAGCTAGGTATTGAGCCTTCACAAGTTAGGCCCTTGGGGGCTTTAAGTGATGTGCTCTCTAAGCATCGCCTCAAAGTGGTTCCCTGGGTTGGTGTTGTGCCGCATACGGTTGTCGAGCAACCTAATCCCGATGAGATCGAAGCTGTTTTTCGAGTACCGTTGAGCTTCTTTATGGAGCCGGGCCGTGCGCGATTTGATCAGTTCATGGATCTATCCGGTAAGACTCGATATGCACCAGCATGGGATTATCAAGGCTATGAGATCTGGGGGCTAACCGCCTGGGTCATTGCTGAGCTATTAAACAGTGCCTTTGATGCACAGATTCAAACCAGACCGAGGCCAGAGCGAACATAATGGATTCAGAAAAACCGATTCCCAATCCTTGCATGGGCGTGTGCGCTCTCGATGAGGACGATCTCTGTATTGCCTGTCGTCGTTCAGGTCTAGAGATCGCCTATTGGAGTACCTACTCCAACGAGAAAAAACGTGAAGTCTGGGCGTTGATTCGAGAGCGGGAGGCTACTCCTCCTCGTCACTCTCGATCTCGAGACGCTGGACACGAACCGTCTTAATCAGGTTGTCACTGATTTGTAGCGTCTCTAAACGGTACTCATTCAGTTCGATACAGACGTTTGCATCGGGAATGGATTCAAGCTGTTCCGTGATCAGGCCGTTAAGCGTTTTTGGCCCTTCGGTCGAAAGCTCCCAATTCAGTGCTTTATTGATCTCACGAATGTAAGCCGAGCCATCGATAAAGTAGCTGCCATCTTCCTGTTGGTGAATGTCTTCATGGATATCCGATTGATCGTTGGAGAGCTCGCCGACGATCTCTTCTAAGATATCTTCCAGGGTGACAATGCCTTGTACATCACCGTACTCATCCACTACGACGCCGATGCGGCGGCTCTCTTTCTGAAAGTTAAGGAGCTGTGTCTGCAGCGGTGTGCTCTCTGGAATAAAGTAGGCCTCATGAACCACCGCCATAATAGCGGGTTTGGTGACTTTTCCCTGTTGAATCAACTGGGCCAGATTGCGCATGTGAAGTACGCCGACGATCTGATTGATGTCGCCACGGTAGACCGGCAGGCGGGTATGTTTGGTCTTAGAGAGCTGCTCAAGAATCTGGTCCATCTCATGGTCCAGATCGATGCCCTCTACCTCGTTGCGTGGAATGATGATGTCATTAACGGTCACTTCACCAAGCTCCAGGACCCCAAGTAGCATCGATTGATTCGATTGAGGGATCAGAGCGCCTGACTCATTCACGATGGTACGTAACTCTTCGGTACTAAGATTGTGGGCATCTTCCCCGGTCGTCTTGATACCGAGTAGACGGAAAATTCCATTGGTAATGAGGTTGACGGCAAACACCAAGGGGTAAAACACTTTAAGTAGCAGTACTAAAACATAGGAGGCCGGAAAAGCCACCTTCTCTGGATACATGGCTGCCAGTGTCTTTGGTGTCACTTCCGCAAAAATCAGCACGACCAGCGTCAAGGCACCGGTCGCGATGGCGATACCTGCATCCCCCCAGATTCGAACCGCAATGACGGTCGCGATGGCTGATGCGAGAATGTTGACGAAGTTGTTGCCAATCAAAATCAGGCCGATCAGACGATCTGGGCGATCTAGCAGTTTGGCGGCTTTGCGTGCACCTAGGTGGTTATTCTTCGCTAAATGCTTCAAACGGTAGCGATTGAGCGACATCATGCCAGTTTCTGAACTAGAGAAAAATGCAGAACAGAGGATCAGGATAAACAGAAGAATTGAGAGCGAGCTTATCGACGCGTCTTCCAAGGGGAAATGCCTATATTGTTAACGGAAGCTCATTTTGTGTAGATGGGGCGTGGGTGTCAACCCAATTAAGCCCCAAGTATTAGCTCTAGAACGGCTTTTGAACCAAAGAAGCCGAGCATCAGCAGAACAAATCCGCTGAGTGTCCAGCGTAGAGCCGTGCGGCTTCGCCAACCAAACATCGCACGTCCTGTTAGCAGAATGGTGAAGACAACCCAAGCGCCAAGGGATAGCAGCGTTTTGTGAGCGAGGTGTTGTGCAAACAGATCATCGGTGTAGACGTAACCCGTTATCAACGCCAGCGTCAGTACCACCTGACCCGCAGTAATCAAATCAAACAGTAGGTTCTCCATCACCTGCAGTGGTGGCAGGGTATTCAGTAAGCCTCTGGTCTTATGGCTTTTCAGAGCATGCTCCTGCTTAGAGAGCAACAGAGCTTGCAGTGCGGCAAGCGTGAACAGGCTGTAGGAGATAATAGACAACAGAATGTGGCTTAGCAGTCCAGCGCTGTAGCTTGATTTGGTCCCTTCGCCAGGGAAAGCATAGGCCAGAGCCAGAGTGATGGCGGCCATTGGAAAGACCCACATAAACAGATTGTCGAGCTTATGACGTAGGCTACCCAATAGCAGAAGAACGACCACGGCGATCGAGATCATCGAGCCGGCAACAAAGAAGCTGAGGTTTAAGCCAAATCCGCCCGAAATGATCTGTAAAGTCGCGATCAGTTGAAAAATGACGGCGATGAAACCAAAAGCCTGTATGCGGTTGCGCGGTCCGCCTTGTTGAGTCGCGAACTGCTTCATTTGCCACTGGCTGGCAATCAGATAGAGGCCAATGGCGGCAAGGGTAAATAGCGATAGCATCCAAAACTCCGGACTGTGTAAACCTAATTCCACAAGTGTGGCACAAATTGCTGGGATGCGAAATATACAGTCAGCCTGTCCCTGCGCTATACTACGGCGCAAATTTGGCGGGATATCTCGATATCGAAACGACCCATTAGACCCGCACAATGAGGAATAGAATGTTTGCAAATCTTCAAGAACGCTTAACTGGCACGCTTCGCTCCGTTACAGGACGCGCGAAACTGACCGAAGACAATATTAAGGATACGCTGCGTGAAGTACGTATGGCGCTTCTTGAGGCTGATGTTGCCCTGCCGGTGGTTAAAGAGTTTGTAAACGCGGTCAAAGAGCGTGCGGTTGGACAAGAAGTTTCTAAGAGCCTAAGTCCTGGTCAGGTTTTCGTTAAGATCGTTAACGAAGAGTTGGTTCGCGTGATGGGTGAAGCGAACGAGCAGCTTAACCTTGCGGCAACGCCACCTGCTGTGGTGATGATGGCCGGTCTGCAGGGTGCGGGTAAAACCACCTCGGTTGCAAAGCTGGCGCGTTTCCTCCGTGAGCGTGAAAAGAAGAAGGTGTTGGTCGTATCAGCTGACGTCTACCGTCCAGCAGCTATTCGTCAGCTAGAGACTCTGGCCGGCGAGGTGGATGTCGAGTTCTTCCCGTCGACTATTGAACAGAAGCCGATCGATATCGTTAATGGCGCGACGGCGCATGCAAAAATTCAGCACCATGATGTTGTCATTGTCGATACCGCGGGTCGTCTAGCGGTTGATGATGCCATGATGGCTGAGATTAAAGAGCTGCATGCAGCGGTTAATCCGGTCGAGACGCTGTTCGTCGTTGACTCTATGACGGGTCAAGATGCAGCGAATACTGCAAAAGCCTTTAATGAAGTCTTGCCTCTTACCGGTGTGATTCTGACTAAGACCGATGGTGATGCCCGAGGCGGTGCGGCTCTGTCGGTACGCCACATTACTGGCAAGCCTATTAAGTTCCTAGGTGTTGGTGAGAAGGTCGATGCCCTTGAGCCTTTCCACCCTGATCGTGTTGCTTCGCGTATTTTGGGTATGGGTGATGTGCTCTCCTTAATTGAGGAGGCTGAGCGCAAGATTGATAAGGATAAAGCGGAAAAGCTGGCGAAGAAGGTCAGCAAAGGTAAAGGCTTTGATCTAGAAGACTTCCGTGATCAGATCAATCAGATGAACAACATGGGCGGTATGATGTCGATGATGGAGAAGATACCGGGTATGGGGCAGATGATCCAAGCGGCACAAACGGCTCAGGCTGAGCAGGGCATGAAGAAGTTTGCCGTGATCATCGACTCGATGACGGCTAAAGAGCGTCGCAACCCAGATATTATCAGCGGCTCGCGTAAACGTCGTATTGCAGCTGGTTCGGGTACCAACATCCAAGAGATCAATCGCCTGCTTAAACAGCACAAGCAGATGGCTAAGATGATGAAGAAGTTTGGTTCTAAATCGGGTATGGCGAAACTGGCGCGTGGCATGAAAGGGATGATGCCACCGGGTATGGGCGGTCCTGGTGGTTTCCCACGTATGTAATTGATCAAACTCTGATCAAAAAATAGCTTTTAATGGGCGCAGTATTCACGTAGAATCTGCGCCCTATTTAATTTGGCCTTCATCTGTCTGGGCAATTTGCTGGGATTGGTGAAGAAACAACAATGATGGGCGATCTCAAAACCCATCCGCGAAATAAAGGGGTCCTTAATGGTCACTATTCGTTTGTCCCGTGGTGGCGCTAAAAAGCGTCCGTTCTATCACATTCATGTCGCAGACTCTCGTTTTGCGCGTGACAGCCGCTTTATTGAGCGTGTTGGTTTCTTCAATCCGGTTGCTCGCGGCCAGGAAGAGCGTCTACGTCTTGATCTAGAGCGCGTAGAGTACTGGGTTAGCAAGGGCGCTCAAATGAGCGAACGTGTTAGCACACTGGTTAAAGAAGCACGTAAAGCTAAGTAATTGATTAAGGCCTGATAGCAGTGGCAGAGATTGCAGCAGAGGACTACGTAGTTCTTGGACGCTTCAACTCACCTTTCGGTGTACAGGGTTGGATTAAAGTCTACTCATACACTGATTCGATGGAGAATATCCTCAGCTATCGCCCCTGGTTGGTAAAACAACAAGGTGAATGGGTACCGGTTAAGGTAACCAGCGCTAAAAAACAGGGTAAGGGTTTAATCGCAAAATTGGACTCTATAGATTCACCCGAAGCAGCCCGCCAATATTGTGAAGCGGAGATTGCAGTACCACGCTCGGTTCTACCAGTGTTGGATGACGGTGAGTACTACTGGAGTCAATTAGAGACATTATTGGTTTATACCGAATCCGGCGAATTGTTGGGTCGGGTAGATCACCTAATAGAGACCGGCGCAAATGATGTGTTGGTTGTTAAAGGTACAGACGAGAGCGTTGATCGTGAGACACGATTGATCCCATATGTACCGGATCAGGTGATCAAACAAATTGATTTAAACGCTGGAACAATGCGGGTCGATTGGGACCCAGAGTTCTAAGTTGTGTGGTTTGGGATCGTATCGCTGTTCCCTGAAATGCTTGAGGCGGTTAGCCGTTTTGGTGTTACAGGCAGAGCAGTTAAAAACGGACTGATCCAAGTCGAGAGTTGGAATCCAAGAGATTTTACTCACGACAAACATCGCACCGTCGATGATCGCCCCTTTGGTGGTGGTCCTGGGATGTTGATGAAGGTTCAGCCATTGAGAGATGCGATAGCGGCGGCGAAAGCGGCAGCACCCAGTCAGGCTAAAGTGATCTATCTGTCGCCACAAGGCAGACGCTTAGATCAACAAGGTGTGACAGAACTGGCCACGGCAGAGAGTTTGATCTTTGTCTGCGGTCGCTACGAAGGGGTTGATGAACGCCTGATCGAAGCGGAAGTGGATGAAGAGTGGTCACTCGGTGATTTTGTCCTGAGTGGTGGTGAGCTCCCAGCCATGGTGATGGTTGATGCGATATCAAGAATGGTGCCTGGTGTACTGGGTGACCAAGCCTCTGCTGAAGAGGACTCCTTCTCGGAAGGATTGCTTGATTGTCCACACTACACACGACCAGAACAGTTAGATGGCGTTGGCGTACCGTCGGTATTGATGAGTGGAAATCACGCAGAGATACGCAAATGGCGCCTAAAACAGCAATTAGGAAGGACCTATGAGCGTCGCCCTGATCTGCTAGAGAAGATCGATTTGGACCCAGAACAGCAAACGTTGTTAAACGAATACATCGGCGAGACTAAAAAGTAGTCCGCAGTTGAAAAGTTAGGAGCGAGCGATGAGCAGCAAAAACTTAATCATTCAGCAGATCGAAGCTGAACAAACTGGTAAAGAAGTACCGAACTTCGGCCCAGGTGACACTGTAGTAGTTCAAGTACGTGTAGTAGAGGGCAACCGTAGCCGTCTACAGGCGTTCGAAGGTGTAGTTCTAGGTAAGCGTAACCGCGGCCTAAACTCTGCTTTCACTGTACGTAAAATCTCTCACGGTGTGGGTGTAGAGCGTACTTTCCAGACTTACAGCCCAGCGGTTGAAGCGATCGAAGTTAAGCGTCGTGGTGACGTTCGTCAGGCGAAACTTTACTACCTACGTGAGCGTAGCGGTAAGTCTGCACGTATCAAAGAGAAGCTTAACTAAGTTAATTTTATTAACTGAGTTGATCTCGATTAAGAAAGGCGGCCATGTGTCGCCTTTTTTATTGCTCAAATTTCTCCTATTTCAAATAGTGGTCTAGTATGAAGTGATGACTGTTGGGGGAATCCTTTGCGTTGGTTTAAAACCGTTCTACTGTTATTGATAGCGACGCTGCTGGTCGGTGGGGGCGGTTATGCCTATGTCTATTACAAAGCTAAAGCCTATATCGATGATACGTTAACGGTTCTGCTGCCCGGTTATCGTGTGCACTATGAGCAGTTGGTTCTGGATCCACGCGGTGAAGTCCGTATTGAGTCGCTGCAGGCGGCTCCTTTCGGTTATGAATCTGCCATCAAGGTGGCCAATATCAGTATTCGAGCGGACGCGCCGCTCTTCTTCCTGCAGCCCTCTCCTGTCAGCAGTGCTTCTGACTGGCCCAGTTTCTTGGCCATCAAAATCGATAAGTTAAGAATGGATCTGGCATCCGACTTTATGGAGACGGCCCTTGCGAATCAGAGTGCTGCTGCGAGCAAAGGGTTAGTTAACATCGCCGCTCTGGGTTGTGGCGATGTGCGTGAATTCTCTCTGCCTGTGTTACGAGATATGGGATACCCCGAAATTCAGGCGGATCTTAACATTCGCTTAGACCCAGATAACGATAATGGACGTCTAGTCTTGGGTAGTCAGATTCAGCTGTTGGGGATCGCCTCGCAACGATTGGTTTTGGAGGTTAGTTTTACACCTGGATACCTTGCACCACAGACCTTGTTGGCGGCCAGTCCGCGAGTCCAGCGTTTTCAGTTTGCCTACCAAGACCTTGGATTTAATGCTCGCCGCGATACCTACTGTGCTGAACAGACTGAGGTGACGGAGGCGGAGTATCGCTTGGCGCATGCCGATCTGTTAAAAGCTCAGGCTACACAGTTGGGTATGCAGGTACCAGAGCGGCTTTGGAATGCCTATGAGCAGGCCATTGCCCCGGGTTCAAGTGTTGATTTGGGTATCTCACCAGCGGGCGGTATGGGCAGTGAGCTGTTCGTATTGATGAACGCCCCCCACGTCTTAGCTGAACGCTTGAATCCCTCTTTGCGCATCAACTCGGTGGGGCTTGATTTAGCGGGATTGGATTGGGAGTCCTTGTTGCCAGATGCGGAGCAGGCTGAACAGTTAACCCCTCAGGAGGAGGGGTTGGTCAATGTTGAGCAGCTCAAGGAGAAGATTCTCTCTAGCCGCGAAGTGCAAAAGCTTGAGGATTCTAAGCAGTTCTATCCTGCTAGCTTTGATGAGTTGGATGACTATCTACAGTATCAGATTCGTCTCTACACCCACTTCGGGCGCTTTATTGAGGGGCGTTTGATCGAGGTGGCAGACAATAAGTTAGTTCTACTCAGAAGGGTCGATCAAGGGTATGCTTCCTACTCTGTTGATCGAAACTTTTTAGAAACTATTGAGGTCTACCGTTAGTGCCGGATGCACGTTTTACTGCGCAAAGCCCTGACTCCAAAGATGCCGCGTTAATCAAAGAGTTTATTCAAGGCTTGTGGATGGAGCGTGGCTTAAGTGATAACACGCAGAGCTCCTATCGACGCGATCTTAATCAGTTTGCCTGTTGGTTGAATCAGCAGGGAAAATCACTGATGGCTGTTACGCAGTCTGATTTACAGCACTATCTTGCCTGGCGCCTCTCTGAAGCGTTTAAAGCCAGCTCTACTGCACGACAACTCTCCTGTATCCGTGGATTTTATCGCTACCTATTGCGCGAAAGTGTGATCGACGTTGACCCTACGTTGAATATCTCCAATCCAAAGCGCGGGCGCGCGTTGCCAAAGTCCATTTCCGAAGCAGAAGTGGATGCGCTGCTTGAGGCGCCGGATGTTGAAGATTCACTGGGGTTGCGAGATCGAGCTATGTTGGAGCTGTTGTACGGATCCGGGTTGCGTATCTCTGAGTTGATTGGGCTTGAGGTGGGTCAAATTGACCTGAGGGCTGGGCTATTACAGGTTGTCGGTAAGGGTGATAAAGAGCGACTGGTCCCTGTTGGCGAGGCGGCCATTGATTGGTTGAAACGCTATCAATCAGCTGCACGGCCACTGTTGATGGGTGCTACCAACCCTGAAGCGCTCTTCTTGAGTCGTCGAGGACAGCAGATGACCCGACAGACCTTTTGGCATCGTATTAAATTTTGGGCCCAGCAGGCGGGCGTTAAATCAGAACTATCGCCCCATACGCTTAGACATGCGTTTGCAACACACTTGTTGAATCATGGGGCGGATCTTCGTGCCGTGCAGATGCTATTGGGGCATGCCAATTTATCGACCACCCAGATCTATACGCAAATTGCCACGCATCGCTTAGAGCAGTTGCACAAGCAGTTTCATCCGCGGGGTTAAACTGGCACACTGGGCGCAATTTTTAAGGAGTTAAGATGAAAACCTTGTTCGTACTGTTGTTGTCCCTTGTGACTTTGCCGGCTCTGGCAAATACAGAGACCCTGATTGAAGAGAAGCTGAAAGCGGTTGATCCTTCGATTCCTATTACGCTGATTGAGCCGTCCGATATGACCGGTTTTTATGAGGTGCTACTCGGTTCTGGTGAGGTGCTCTACGTCAGTGAAGATGCGCAGTTTATTCTGTCGGGCAAGGCGTATCAGATCACACAAGAGAACCGTCTGATCAATCTTACCGAGAAGCGCTTAAGTGGGATGCGTTTAGATGCCATGCAGCAGGTGGCTGATAGCGATATGGTTATTTTCCCAGCTAAAGGTGAGAAGAGAACTCGACTTTATGTCTTCACCGATATCGATTGCCCCTACTGTCAGAAGCTGCACGAAGAGGTGGATGCTCTGAACGAAGCGGGTGTCGAAGTCGCTTACTTAGCCTTTCCTCGCTCTGGTCCTGGCGGTGCTACTGCGTCACGTATGGATCAGATCTGGTGTGCCGATGACCGCTTAGCAGCAATGGAGTCAGCGCTAGATGGTGGCTCTGTTAAAGCGGATGGCTGCCAAACACCCGTGCTTGAACAGCTGGCGCTGGGTCAAAAGCTAGGGGTTACCGGCACCCCTGCGATGATTACCGAGACGGGTGATCTATTACCGGGTTACATGCCAGCCGAGCGTCTGCTGCCGGTGTTGGGGATTAAGTAATCTCTGGAAAATGCTGGTAGGGTCGTGACAGGCTGAAAGCCAGTCACGTTTCTCTGTAGTTAGGTTGAAGCACTGGTGTCAGGCTTCAGCCTGACATCCGCCCTCTAATTACGCTTTTTATCAGTAAAACCTCCCTAATACCCATAGTTCAAACACCCTTTTTTAGCTATAATATGCCCCATTTTTTAACGCTCTGGGTCGGGTGAACCGCTCGAGCTCACTTCGAATGAGGTAAGGTTGTGAAGCCGGTAAAAGTTGGCATCTGTGGAATGGGTACTGTCGGTGGCGGTACGTTCGATGTTCTTAATCGCAATGCGTCTGAGATTGCACGTCGTGCGGGTCGTCGAATTCAGATTGAACAGGTCGCTATGCGTCGCCCTAACCCTGCGTTTGATACGACAGGAATCCACGTTACATCGGACATTTTCGAGATCGCAACCAACCCTGAGATCGATATCGTCATTGAGCTGATCGGCGGTTACGAGACAGCCTTTGATCTCGTGATGACGGCCATTCAAAACGGTAAACACGTCGTCACTGCGAACAAGGCGTTGATCGCGGTGCATGGCAACGAGATTTTTGCGGCTGCGCAAGAGAAGAATGTGATGGTCGCGTTTGAGGCCTCAGTTGCTGGTGGCATCCCAATCATCAAAGCGATTCGTGAAGGTCTATCTGCGAACAAGATCGACTGGTTGGCTGGCATCATTAACGGTACCGGTAACTTCATTTTGACCGAAATGCGTGACAAAGGTCGTGCCTTTGAAGATGTATTGGCGGAAGCTCAGGCGTTGGGCTACGCAGAAGCGGATCCGACCTTTGATGTTGAAGGCATAGACGCAGCGCACAAGCTGACCATACTTGCCTCAATCGCGTTTGGTATCCCACTGCAGTTCGAAAAAGCCTACACCGAGGGTATCAGTAAGATCACTTCACAGGATGTGAACTACGCTGAAGAGCTAGGCTACCGCATCAAGCACCTAGGTATTAGCCGCCGCACAGCGAAGGGTATTGAGCTACGTGTTCACCCAACGATGATTCCAGAGAAAGCGTTACTGGCCAATGTCGATGGTGTCATGAATGCCGTCCTTGTTGATGGTGATGCGGTGGGTCAAACCCTCTACTATGGTGCGGGTGCCGGTGCTGAGCCAACGGCTTCTGCAGTAGTTGCTGATGTGGTGGATGTGGTTCGTACACTCACTGCTGACCGTGACAACCGAGTTCCCCACTTGGCTTTCCAGCCTAGCGAGCTTTCAGATGCTGAAGTGCTTCCTGTTGAACAGGTTGAGAGTGCTTACTACCTTCGCTTGCAAGCCGTTGAGCGCCCAGGCGTGATGGCTCACATTACCCGCATCCTCGGTGAAAAAGGGATCAATATTGAAGCCGTGATTCAGAAACCGATCCGTGAATCACAGGTGCCTGTCATTCTGCTGACTCAACGAGTGGTTGAATCGACAATGAACGAAGCGCTTCGCGAGATCGAAGCACTGCCAGACGTTGTGGGTGAAGTGACCCGCATCCGTGTTGAACAGCTGGCTGATTAAGAGGAATTTTCGATGCGTTATATTTCGACTCGTGGTGATGCGCCCGCACTCAATTTTGCGGATGTGCTATTAGCTGGTTTGGCGTCTGATGGGGGTCTCTATGTACCTGAGACTCTACCGACTTTCTCGAAAGAGGAGATCGCAAGCTGGGCAGGCCTTAGCTATGCGGATCTTGCCTTCAAAGTGATCAAGCCGTTCGTTGAAGAGTGCATTAGCGACGGGGATCTTAAATCGATGATCGATGAGACCTACGCTGTCTTTAAACACGATGCCGTAGCACCTTTGGTTCAGATCGATAGCAACGAGTTCGTTCTTGAGCTGTTCCATGGTCCTACCTTGGCATTCAAAGACTTCGCACTGCAGTTGCTCGGTCGTTTGATGGATCATGTGCTGAAACAGCGCAATGAACGCCTGGTGATTATGGGTGCTACCTCAGGTGACACGGGTTCTGCAGCGATCGAAGGCTGTCGTCACTCTGATCACTTGGATATCTTCATTCTTCACCCTTACAACCGTGTCTCTGAAGTACAGCGTCGTCAGATGACGACCGTATTGGAAGACAATGTCTTCAATATCGCCTTGGAAGGTAACTTTGATGACTGTCAGGAGATGGTGAAAGACAGTTTTGCTGATCAGAGCTTCCTAAACGGTATGAAGCTGGGTGCAGTGAACTCAATCAACTGGGCTCGTATCATGGCTCAGATCGTCTACTACTTCTCAGCCTCGCTGACCTTGGGTGGCCCTCATCGTCCAGTCTCTTTCTCGGTTCCAACGGGTAACTTCGGTGATATTTTTGCCGGCTACCTCGCTAAACAGATGGGTCTGCCGATCGATCAGTTGGTGGTAGCGACTAACCGTAATGACATTCTTCACCGCGTCATCAGCGGTAACGATATGTCTAAAGGTCAGCTTGAGCATACTCTGTCGCCATCGATGGATATTATGGTCTCGTCGAACTTTGAGCGTCTTCTATTTGATGTTTATGGTCGTGACGGTAAAGCCGTTGCTGATCTGATGGCGCGCTTTAAGAGAGAGTCTGTTCATCTTGGTGATGGTGAGTGGGATAAGGTTCGCGAGCTGTTTAACAGCTACGCCGTTGATGATGAGACAACCTGTCAGGTTATTGCTGATGTCTACGAGTCGACTGAGTACCTACTGGATCCGCACACAGCGATTGGTGTTAAAGCAGCACGCGAATGTCGTCGTGATATGAGTGTACCTATGGTCACTCTGGCCACCGCGCACCCGGTTAAGTTCCCAGATCCTGTTGTGAAAGCAGGTCTTGAATCGCCTAGCTTGCCGGCTCATATGAGCGATCTGTTTGAACGAGAAGAGCGTCTGTCGGTGCTGGATAACGATCTGGCCACAGTACAACAGTTTGTGGCGACTCACTCGCACAAGAGCTAAATGAATCGCCCCTCCTTTGAGGGGCGTTTTTTTGTATGGACAGTTTCTTCTCGCTCTCAAAGCTTTTCTGGTTCCTCGCTGCACCTGACCATCTTTTGGTCTGGTTGATGCTGCTTGGCCTTTTTTTACTTTGGTTAGGTAAGCGCCGCTTAGCTAGCTGGCTGCTATCTATTGATCTACTGCTGTTGATGGCGATTTTATTGATGCCCTTGGGAGATGCGGTTTTGTACCCTTTGGAGTCACGTTTTAAGCAACCGGATCTGAATCAGATTGAGCCCGCCGGGATCGTGATTTTGGGCGGCGGTGAAAACCCTGAGCTCTCTTCGGTTTGGCAACAGTCCCAGTTCAATGCCGCTGCTGAGCGGGTGATGGTGATTCCAGCCTTGGCTAAGCGTTTTCCTGAAGCGAAAATCATCTTTACCGGTGGCAGTGGGTCCGTTCTCCGTCAATCTTTCAAAGGGGCGGATGGTGTGGCCGATTATCTGGGGCAAATAGGTCTTGCGGATAGGGTCCTTTTGGAGAACCAGTCCCGAAACACCTATGAAAATGCGCTATTGTCGGCAAAATTGTTGGGTGCTGTGCCTGATAAGCCGTGGTTGTTGGTGACCTCGGCTTTTCATATGCCGCGCTCTGTAGGTATCTTTGAGAAACAGGGTTGGCAGGTCATTCCCTACCCAGTGGATTACTACACGACGACTACAACAGGCTTTAAGTTGGATCCAAGGCTGTGGCGTAACATGCGAGACCTTCACACCGGTTTGCGCGAATGGATAGGCCTGGTTGTCTACTACCTAACCGATAAAACTGATCAGCTTTTGCCAGGTGAGTCTTGAGCGAAGCGATGATTATTGAGCGCCCAATAGGCGCTGTATCTTCCTCACTTGCCTCTTTGCATCCGGTGATTGCGCGTATCTACGCCGGGCGCGGCGTGTCTGAGCTCAGTGAGCTTGAAAAGGGGTTGGAGACCCTGCTCCCCGATGGTGCCATGTTAGGCATTGATGCCGGGGTGGCAAGGCTTGTCACTGCGCTTCGGCAACAGGAGTCGATCCTGATTGTTGGCGACTTCGATTGTGATGGTGCGACCAGTACGACGACAGCGTTACTGGCTCTGCGTGCGTTTGGTTTTAATCAGGTCGACTATCTCGTTCCGAATCGATTCGAATACGGCTATGGCCTGTCTCCGGAAATTGTTGAGGTTGCTCAGCAGAAGCAGCCCGATCTGATCATTACCGTTGATAATGGTATCTCCAGTATCGAAGGTGTTGATCGAGCCAATATGCTAGGGATCGATGTGATCGTGACAGATCACCACCTGCCGGGCTCGGTATTGCCCAAGGCTGTGGCAATTATTAATCCCAATCAGGCCGGCTGTCAGTTCATGGCGAAATCGACCTGTGGTGCCGGAGTCATCTTCTATCTTTTAATCGCACTTCGTCGTCAGCTGCAGCAGCTTGGTTGGTTTGAGAAGAGCGGAGTTAAGGCTCCGAATTTGGCTAACTATCTTGATCTTATTGCTTTGGGTACGGTGGCCGATGTAGTGCCTCTGGAGCGGAATAACCGCACCTTAGTGCATCAAGGGTTGGCCCGTATCCGTGCCGGCAGAGCGCGTCCGGGCCTCCTTGCGCTTTTAGAGGTTGCTGGGCGTGATAATCAACGCATTAGTAGCTCTGATTTGGGGTTTGCCGTTGCACCACGTCTTAATGCGGCAGGTCGTTTGGATGACATCAGCTTGGGTATTGAGTGTCTACTAGAGGAGGATCCACAACGTGCCCGTGAATACGCTGAACAGCTGGATGCCTTAAACCGCGAGCGACGCTCTATTGAGTCTGAAATGCAGGCTCAAGCGATGGCCCATTTAGAGTCGTTGGATCTTTTGGAGGCGGAACGCCCAGCCGGCATAGCGCTCTTTAACGAGCAGTGGCACCAAGGCGTTATTGGTATTCTTGCCTCTCGCGTTAAAGAGAAACTGCATCGACCGGTGATCGTGTTTGCGCCGGGTGATGAGGGTGAGATTAAAGGATCGGCTCGTTCCATTGAGGGGTTCCATATACGCGATGGATTGGATCGTATAGCGACCGAACATCCTGGCTTAATTTCAAAGTTTGGTGGTCATGCGATGGCAGCCGGTTTGACCATTTCTAAAGCGGATCTAGCCCGTTTCGAGACTGCTTTTGCGGCTGAAGTGACTCGTCAGACACGCAAAGAGGATCTGGATCGAGTGATCGAGACAGATGGTGAGTTGGCACCTAATCAATTCACCATGGAGTTGGCTCAGATGATTCAAGAAGCGGGCCCCTGGGGGCACCAATTCCCAGAGCCGAGCTTCCATGGTGAGTTTCGACTGTTGCAGCAGCGTATCGTCGGTCAAAAACATCTGAAAATGGTACTGCAAGAGCCGACAACAGGCTTGGCACTGGATGCAATCGCCTTTAATGTAGAGTCTGATATTTGGCCGAATGCGTCGATCAATCGTGTGCGTGCCGTCTACCGATTGGATATCAATGAATTTCGTGGGCAGCGCAGCTTACAGCTAATGGTGGAGTGGCTTAAGCCACTCTAGCCCGATAATAAGGAGAAGAGAATGAACGATTTTACGACAGACGAACTGGGTATTTTGGTCTCTGTATTTGAGCGTGCTGGAGTCGCTGAAGATGGATCCGCTGAGGGTAGTCTATTGAAGGTGATTAAAAGCGCACACTCTGAGCGAATGGAGCTTGAGTCGATGGACTTTGACGACTGTGCAGGTGGTGCGTGCAAGCTGTAAGTAACTCACTGAAGCCCTACTACGTTGGTGCCCATGTTAGCGCAGCGGGTGGGGTGCAGAATGCGCCATTGAATGCGGCGGCGATCGGTGCCAATGCGTTTGCGCTGTTTACTAAGAATCAGAGACAGTGGGTAGCTAAGCCGCTTGCCGATGAGACAATCGAGCAGTTTAAAGCGAACTGTGCCGAGCATAGCTTTCTGCCAGAGCAAATTCTTCCGCACGACAGTTACCTGATTAATTTGGGGCACCCAGAGGCAGAGCCACTTGAGAAGTCACGCGACGCCTTTGTTGATGAGATGCAGCGTTGCGAGCAGTTAGGGCTCTGTTATCTGAATTTTCATCCGGGCAGTCATCTTAAAAAGATCGATGTGACAAGCTGTTTAGCGACCATCTCTGAATCGATCGATATCGCGACTCAGGAGACCGAACAGGTCATCGCCGTGATTGAGACGACGGCGGGGCAGGGATCCAATTTAGGTTACAGATTTGAAGAGATTGCGGCCATCATCGACAAAAGCCGATACCCTGAACGCATTGGTGTCTGCATCGATACCTGCCATATTTTTGCTGCAGGTTATGATCTACGCACTTTTGAAGCCTGTGAGCAGAGTTTTGCCGAGTTTGAACGACTGATCGGCTTTGATAGGTTGTGCGGTATGCACATTAACGACTCTAAAATAGCGCTGGGTGGTCGCGTCGATCGTCACCACTCATTGGGTCAGGGTGAAATTGGCTGGGAGGCGTTTCGTTACATCATGCAGGACGATCGTTTTCGTGGTGTCCCGCTCTGTTTAGAGACTATTGATGAGACGATTTGGCCAGAAGAGATTCAGCAGTT
Source organism: Marinobacterium sp. xm-d-564 (assembly GCF_013283345.1). NCBI lineage: Bacteria > Pseudomonadati > Pseudomonadota > Gammaproteobacteria > Oceanospirillales > Oceanospirillaceae > Marinobacterium > Marinobacterium sp. xm-d-564. Next base: position 37,138 of record NZ_WBYO01000009.1, read on the forward strand.
GCGTCAATTTGCTGGCGAGAAACAGGCTGCGCAATGAGTTCTGAGCACTCCAAACCGGCTTGGGCTCCCAGCTTTGGGCAACAAGATTATCGCTTGATCAACGATGAGACGGCCTTTCAGGGTTATTTTCGGGTTAAGCGGTTAACGCTTGAGCATAAGACTTTTTTAGGTCAATCGATTGAGATCACACGCGAGCTGTTTCAGCGGGGAGATGCGGTCTGTGTGCTGCTTTATGATCCTGCGAAGGACTCTGTCGTGTTGGTTGAGCAGTTTCGGGTTGGGTCTCTGCAGGGCCCCTCTCCATGGATGCTTGAGGTGGTTGCTGGTGTGGTGGAAGAGGGTGAAAGCTCTGTACAGGTTGCTAAGCGTGAGTCGATTGAGGAGGCTGGCTTGGTGATCGGCGAGCCGCGTAGAATTATTCGTTATCTGCCCAGTGGCGGTGGCTGTGATGAGTGGATCGATCTGCTTTATGCTGAGGTGGATTCGGAGCAGGCCAGAGGCATTCATGGTTTGCCGGAGGAGGGTGAAGATATTCGTGTTCACGTCCTTTCGAGTGATGATGCCATAGAGTTAGTCAATCAGGGTGTTATTAATAGTTCGCCTGCCATCATAGGTTTGCAGTGGCTGGCGCTGAATAAATTAAGTTTACAAGGTGCTGTTGATGCATGATGTGAAGCGTAAGTACGTACCGGATTTGGTAAAACAGAGTGTTGTCTCTGAGACCAACTATGCCCGTCTGATGCGTCTGCTTCCTGCTCAGCAGGAGTCTATTGAGTTTCGTATCGAGTGGCATCAACACGCCTATGTTGTCGCCATTAAACGCGATGAGGAGTTTGCCTACACCTCGACGTGGACACTCTCTTACTGGCCTGAGCAAGCTTCCCCATGGTTTAACCCACAGTCTTTTGTGATACGTCTCTATCATGATGCACGGATGGCGGAAGTGGTCTGTTTAAAACGTCGCTCACAACTGCCTGGACGTTACGATTACCCTAATGATGCGATGCATCAGCCAGATGAAAAATACCAGCTTAATCAACATCTTGCGGAGTGGTTAGGACACTGTGCGACTCAGGGTGTGCGTCATGATGTGAAGGTGGTGAGCGGACAGTAATGCATTTTCTCTATATTCACGGTTTTAACAGTTCACCCGAGTCGCTTAAAGGTCAGCAGTTGATACGCCACTTTGAGTCGATCGGTAGGGCATCGCAGCTATCAGTACCCGCATTGTCGCACTGGCCAGAAGAGGCGATGCAGCAGCTAGAGACGATTGTTCAGCAGCATGACGAGCTACTATTGATTGGCAGCTCTTTGGGTGGTTTTTATGCGACTTGCCTCAGTGAGCGCTACGCACATGTAAAAGCCATTTTAGTTAACCCGGCGGTTGCGCCACACACACTGTTGGGTGCGTTACTAGGTCCGCAAAAGAATTTCTACTCTGGCGAAGAGTATGAATTGACGCTTGAACATATGGCTCAGTTAGAGCGGTTGTATTATCCTCAACTGACATACCCGGAACGTCTACTGCTGATGCTGCAAGAGGGAGATGAGACCCTCGACTATCGTGAGGCTGTTAGCTACTACAGTGAGTCCTCGCAGATTGTTCAACCGGGCGGCCATCACGGCTTTGAAAATTTTGAATCCATGTTGCCGACGATTTTTGCCTTCGCTGAGAATCGCTGGCAGCCTGAGAACGGCTAGGAAAAGAGAGATATGTCAAAGGACTATAATGCTGGTTCGATCGAGGTACTAAGCGGGCTTGACCCAGTAAAGCGTCGCCCGGGAATGTACACAGAAACGGATCGTCCCAATCACCTAGCACAAGAGGTGATCGACAACTCAGTCGATGAGGCGTTGGCAGGCCATGCAAAGCAGATCGATATCATTCTGCACCCCGACAACTCACTCTCTGTGTCCGATGATGGTCGCGGTATGCCGGTGGACATTCACCCAGAGGAGGGTGTCCCAGGGGTTGAGCTGATTCTGACTAAACTGCATGCCGGCGGTAAGTTTAACAATGACAACTACAACTACTCGGGCGGTCTCCACGGGGTGGGTGTCTCCGTTGTTAACGCACTCTCTAAGCTGTTGGAGGTGCAAATTCGTCGTGGTGGTCAGGTGCATCGCATCGGCTTTGCAGACGGCGAGAAAGTATCGGATCTTGAAGTGGTCGATACCTGTGGTCAGCGCAATACCGGTACCACTGTTCGCTTCTTGCCCGATCCTAGTTACTTCGATTCGCCTAAGTTTAGTGTCAGTCGTCTGAAGCATAATCTGCGTGCCAAGGCCGTTCTCTGTCCCGGTTTGAAAGTGACCTTTACCGATCTCTCTACTGGTAAGAAAGAGAAAGAGGAGTGGTACTACGAAGATGGCTTAGTGGCGTATCTGAAAGGTAATACACAAGTTTATGAAACCCTCCCAGAGGAGCCATTTTGTGGCTCTTTGCAGGGTGAAGAGGATGCTGTTGAGTGGGCCGTGCAGTGGCTAAAAGAGGGTGGTGAGATGACCTGCGAAAGCTACGTCAACTTGATCCCGACCGCGCAAGGCGGAACCCATGTGAATGGCCTGCGTACCGGTCTTTTGGAAGCGTTGCGTGAGTTTTGTGACTTCCGCAGCCTGCTGCCACGCGGTGTGAAGCTGTCGCCAGAGGATGTCTGGGATCGTTGCTGCTTTATTCTTTCAGCTAAGATGCGTGACCCGCAGTTCTCTGGTCAAACCAAAGAGCGTCTCTCTTCACGTCAAATTGCGGCGTTTATCTCAGGTGCGGTAAAAGATGCCTTCCTATTATGGCTAAATAAGCACGTTGAAGAGGGTGAGGCGATTGCTGAATTGGTGATCGCCAATGCACAAAAACGTCTGCGTTCTGCTAAGAAAGTGGTGCGTAAAAAGGTAACGCAGGGGCCGGCTCTACCAGGTAAATTGGCCGACTGTTCGGGCACCGACCCTATGCGCAGTGAACTCTTCTTGGTCGAGGGTGACTCGGCAGGCGGTTCAGCAAAACAGGCGCGTAGTCGGGACTTTCAGGCGATCATGCCGCTGCGCGGAAAGATCTTGAATACCTGGGAGGTCGACTCTTCAGAGATCCTCGGTTCGCAAGAGATTCACGATATTTCGGTGGCCATTGGCGTGGATCCAGGTGCTGAAGATCTGAGTAATTTGCGTTACGGCAAGGTCTGTATTCTTGCTGATGCCGATTCCGATGGTGCGCACATCGCCACGCTGATCTGTGCACTCTTTCTAAGGCACTTCAAACCCCTAGTGGCTGCAGGGCATGTCTATGTCGCTATGCCGCCGCTGTTCCGAATCGATGTGGCGAAAGAGGTCTTCTACGCTCTGGATGAGTCTGAGAAGAATGGCATCGTTGAGCGCATCAAAGCGGAGCGCAATAACGCGCGCATCGGAGTACAACGATTCAAGGGATTGGGTGAGATGAACCCGATGCAGTTGCGTGAAACAACGATGGATCCCGATACCCGTCGTTTGGTTCAGTTAACGCTGGAGTCTGGAGATGATACTCACCAGGTGCTTGATATGTTGTTGGCGAAGAAGCGGGCTTCCGATCGCAAGTGCTGGCTTGAGGAGAAGGGCAACTTAGCTACAGTTTAAGTTGACTTTTACTCACCATATTCGACCGATTCGGCATGGACTTGCGCAGCTAATTCCCTTAGAATACCGCAGGTTTTGCCCGCGATAGCGGCGCATCCCACCGAAGAGATGTTTTTGAAAGCGAGGCGGACCCCAAGTTGGCCTCGCTTTTTTGCAGCCAAGCCACAGTAATTTTTCATATCTAGCCAGCGCGCGGGGAGGTTCTTTTGACGCAGCCAGCCATCTTAGCCCTTGAAGACGGTTCTATTTTTAGGGGTATTTCGATCGGCGCCGAAGGCGAATCATCAGGTGAGGTTGTATTCAACACCTCAATGACCGGTTATCAAGAGATCCTTACCGATCCATCCTACTGCCGCCAGATCGTGACACTCACCTACCCACACATTGGTAACGTGGGTTGTAACGCTGAAGATGCAGAATCTGATCGCACTTGGGTTGCAGGTCTTGTGATTCGTGATCTGCCACTGCTTGCGAGCAACTTCCGTTCTGAGCAGGCGCTAGATGAGTACCTAAAAGAGCGCAACATCATGGGTATTGCCGGCATCGATACACGCCGCTTAACGCGTATTCTTCGTGAGAAAGGTGCCCAGAATGGTTGCATCGTTGCGGGTGATAATATTGATGAAGCGAAAGCACTCGATGCTGCTCGTGGCTTCCCTGGCCTGAAAGGCATGGACTTAGCAAAAGTCGTTACACGTGACAGTTCTGATGCTTGGCGCACGTCCACTTGGGAGCTTGGTACTGGCTACACAGAGAAAGCCGATGCTGATCAACCGTTCAACGTAGTGGCTTACGATTTCGGTGTTAAACAAAATATTCTACGCATGCTGGTTGAGCGCGGCTGCCGTTTGACGGTTGTGCCTGCACAGACTCCAGCATCTGAAGTGCTTGCAATGAATCCAGATGGCGTTTTCTTGTCGAATGGTCCTGGTGACCCAGAACCATGTGATTACGCGATCGATGCGATCTCTGACATTCTAAAAACAGAACTGCCAGTTTTCGGCATCTGTCTTGGTCACCAGCTACTTGCGCTTGCGTCAGGTGCTAAAACTGAGAAGATGAAGTTTGGTCACCACGGTGCCAACCACCCCGTTCAGGATCTAGATAGCAAGCAGGTGATGATCACCAGCCAGAACCACGGTTTCGCGGTGGCTGAAGATTCACTACCTAGCACACTACGTGCAACACACAAATCACTGTTCGATGGCTCACTACAGGGTATTGAGCGTACTGATCGTCCAGCGTTCAGTTTCCAAGGGCACCCAGAAGCGAGCCCTGGTCCACACGATGTGGCACCACTCTTCGATCGCTTCGTTGAGATGATGCGCTCACGCCAACAGGGCTGAGTTGTAACGGGTAACTTAGAGAAACAGATTTAGACCAGGTTTTACGATGCCAAAACGTTCCGACATACAAAGTATTCTTATCCTAGGTGCAGGCCCGATCGTTATCGGTCAGGCGTGTGAGTTTGACTATTCTGGCGCACAAGCGTGTAAAGCGCTTCGCGAAGAGGGTTACCGAGTTATTCTTGTTAACTCAAACCCAGCGACGATCATGACTGATCCAGCGATGGCTGATGCGACATACATCGAGCCAATCAACTGGAAAACGGTTGCTAAGATCATTGAGAAAGAGCGTCCAGATGCGCTGCTACCGACTATGGGTGGCCAGACTGCACTGAACTGTGCACTCGACCTCGACCGCGAAGGTGTTCTCGCTGAGTTTGGTGTTGAGATGATCGGTGCTACTCAAGATGCGATCGATAAAGCGGAAGACCGTGAACGTTTTGACAAGGCGATGAAGAACATCGGCCTTGAGTGTCCACGCGCCTCGATCGCTCACTCGATGGAAGAGGCTCTTCAGGTACTGGATCAGGTTGGCTTCCCAGCGATCATCCGTCCATCATTCACTATGGGTGGTTCTGGTGGTGGTATCGCCTACAACCGTGAAGAGTTCATCGAAATCTGTGAGCGTGGTCTGGATCTATCACCGACCAACGAGCTACTTATTGATGAATCGTTGATCGGTTGGAAAGAGTACGAGATGGAGGTTGTCCGCGACAAGAACGATAACTGTATCATCATCTGTTCGATCGAAAACTTTGATGCCATGGGCGTACACACTGGTGACTCGATCACAGTCGCACCAGCGCAGACGTTGACCGATAAAGAGTACCAGTTGATGCGTAATGCTTCGATTGCAGTTCTGCGTGAGATCGGTGTTGAAACAGGCGGTTCGAACGTACAGTTCGGTGTTTGTCCAAAGACTGGACGCGTTGTGGTGATCGAAATGAACCCACGCGTATCGCGCTCTTCAGCACTGGCTTCAAAAGCAACAGGTTTCCCAATTGCGAAAGTGGCGGCAAAACTGGCGGTCGGTTACACCCTTGATGAGCTTCAGAACGATATCACTGGCGGTCAAACACCAGCGTCCTTCGAGCCTGCCATCGACTACGTAGTAACTAAGATCCCTCGTTTCACCTTTGAAAAATTCCCACAAGCAAATGATCGCCTAACGACTCAGATGAAGTCGGTGGGTGAGGTGATGGCGATTGGTCGTACTCAGCAAGAGTCTTTGCAGAAAGCGCTACGTGGTCTAGAGGTTGGTTCTGAAGGCTTCGATCCGATTGTTGATATTACCGCTGAAGATGCACGCGATAAGATCGTTTACGAGCTAACAACTCCAGGTTCCGAGCGCATCTGGTACATCGGCGACGCCTTCCGTATGGGTATGAGCGTTGATGAGATCTACAAGCTGAGTGGCGTTGATCCTTGGTTCTTGGTTCAGATCGAAGACATCATCAAAGATGAGCAGCGTGTATCGGAAACCGCACTGAGTGAACTCTCTACAACCGATCTGTTCATGCTGAAGCGCAAAGGTTTCTCAGATGCTCGTCTAGCCAAGCTATTGGGTGTTTCAGAGAAGCAGTTCCGCAAGCATCGTCAGGCAGCTGGTATTAAGCCAGTCTACAAACGTGTCGATACCTGTGCCGCAGAATTTGCGACTGATACCGCTTACATGTACTCAACGTACGAAGAGGAGTGTGAAGCGAACCCATCGGATCGTGACAAGATCATGGTCATCGGTGGTGGCCCTAACCGTATCGGTCAGGGTATCGAATTTGACTACTGCTGTGTTCATGCAGCGCTTGCAGCGCGTGAAGATGGCTACGAGACCATCATGGTTAACTGTAACCCTGAAACCGTCTCTACCGACTATGACACATCAGACCGCCTCTACTTCGAGCCGATCACTCTAGAAGATGTGTTGGCAATCGTTGAAGTTGAACAGCCTAAAGGCGTGATTGTTCAGTACGGTGGTCAGACTCCTCTGAAATTAGCCGTAGCTCTAGAACAGGCTGGCGTTCCAATCATTGGTACCTCGTCTGAAGCGATCGACCGTGCTGAAGACCGTGAACTGTTCCAGCAGATGCTTAAGCGTCTTGGTCTGAAACAGCCAGAGAACTCAACAGTACGTAGCCTTGAAGAGGCGGTCATTGAAGCTGAGAAGATTGGCTATCCATTGGTTGTTCGTCCATCTTACGTATTGGGCGGTCGTGCGATGGAGATCGTCTACAAAGAGGATGAGCTGCGCAAGTACATGAATACCGCGGTTCAGGTCTCTAACGAATCACCAGTACTACTTGATCACTTCCTAAATGCAGCGATCGAAGTGGATATCGATGCGGTATGTGACGGTAAGCAGGTTGTGATTGGAGCGATCATGCAGCACATTGAGCAGGCGGGTGTTCACTCAGGTGACTCAGCATGTTCATTCCCTCCGTACAACCTTGCAGCAGACGTTCAGGACGAGATGCGCGAGATGGTGCGCAAGATGGCGCTTGAGTTAGGTGTTGTTGGCTTGATGAACGTTCAGCTAGCGTACCAAGATGGCGAGATTTACGTAATCGAGGTTAACCCTCGCGCATCACGTACAGTTCCTTTCGTATCTAAGTGTATCGGTGTTTCTCTAGCGAAAGTCGCTGCACTGGTTATGACCGGTAAATCACTTGAAGAACTAGGCTTTACGAAAGAGATCGTACCAAGCTACTTCAACGTGAAAGAGGCGGTATTCCCGTTCAATAAATTCCAAGGTGTTGACCCAATCCTTGGCCCAGAGATGAAGTCTACGGGTGAAGTCATGGGTACCGGTGAAACCTTCGGTGAAGCGTTCATGAAGGCTCACTTGGGAGCTGGCGACAAGCTACCTAAGCCAGGTACTGCGTTTGTCTCAGTACGTGACGTTGATAAAGAGGCGGCTTGTGAACTGACTAAACAGTTGGTTGAACTTGGCTTCGATATCGTTGCAACCAGCGGTACAGCAGCACTACTGGAGACTCACGGCATTACAGCTAAGGTTGTGAATAAGGTTACTGAAGGTCGTCCAAACATCGTTGACATGTTGAAGAACGGTGAAGTTAACTACGTTGTGAATACAACGGAAGGGCGTAAAGCGATAGCTGACTCAGCCGATATCCGTCGTGCAGCGCTACAGCATAAAGTGCCTTACTCAACGACAATGGCTGGTGCAGTGGCGATTACCGAAGCACTTCGTTACGGTGAAGAGCGTACTGTGCGTCGTCTACAAGAGATTCACGCGGAGGCGTCTGCATGAGTGTCAATCGTGTTCCCATGACGGTTGAGGGCGAAGTGGCACTTCGCGCTGAGCTGGAGCGTCTTAAAACCCAAGATCGTCCAACCGTGATTGCAGCAATTGCTGAAGCACGTGAGCATGGCGACCTTAAAGAGAATGCTGAGTACCACGCAGCGCGTGAACAGCAGGGCTTTATTGAAGGTCGTATCGCGGACATTGAGAGCAAGCTTTCAGTGGTTCAAGTGATCGATGTCACCAGCCTGCCACACACTGGTAAAGTGATCTTTGGTACGACGGTTGATCTAATCAACGTCGATACCGACGCTGAAGTGACCTACAAGATTGTGGGTGACGACGAAGCAGACATCAAACTGAATAAGATCTCTATCAACTCCCCGATCGCACGAGCACTGATCGGCAAAGAGGAGGGCGACATCGCCGCGGTTGAGACACCGGCCGGTGTGACTGAATACGAGATTGCAGAAGTTAAGCATATCTAAGCTGACTTATTAAACCGCCTTCGGGCGGTTTTTTATTATTTGGAGTTCCCCATGTCCCAAGAAACCCCTACAGGCCGCCTAACCACTCGTACTATCGCGATGCCGGCTGATACCAACCCATCAGGTGATATCTTCGGTGGTTGGGTATTGTCACAAATGGATATGGCGGCCGGCATCTGTGCGGGCCAGCGTGCACAGAGTCGAGTGGTGACGGTTGCACTGGATGGTATGAGCTTTATCCGCCCGGTTCGTGTAGGAGATGTACTGGGTGTCTACACCGAAGTGGTTAGAGTCGGCAGTAGCTCAATGGATATCAAAGTGGAGTGCTGGGTGCGCCGCAGTCGCATAGGTCATCGTGAAAAAGTGACCGAAGCAATCTTCAAGTTTGTCGCACTGGATGATGAGGGTAACTCCAAGCCAGTACCGCCAGCACAAGAGCTGCCGGAGTATGTTGAGACACTGCTTTAGTCTGTTGGAGCGATCTCGAAGAGGTCGCGATCTTTTTTAGGCTCTTGAAATCGATCGTAGAGTGGGGTCCGACCTCTGGTCTGACCCGACTCTCACAGTCTCTTCCAGACTCTCTAGCGTAATTTGACAGCGGTTGACAGGCTGAAGCCAGTCACCACACTTCGTAGGAAGATCAGCGCTCCAGTGACTGGCTTTAGCCTGTCATCTGCTTTCCTAGCGTTTTCCAGAAAAGGAGTAAAGCCTACCTGCGGATGACAGGCTGAAGGCCAGTCACCGAAAAGATCGCCACATCTTCGATATGGCTCCAACAAAAAAAACCGCCATAAAGGCGGTTTTTGCAGTACGATTTAACGCGCTTAATCTGGAATAATACCCCAGGTCAGAACAGGGAATAGCAGTAGCAAGGCTACGCGAACGAAGTCTGACGCCAAGAAGGGTAGAACACCGACAAAGGTATCCCGCATTGGAACGCCCTCTGCAATCTTATTAATAATGAAAACGTTCATCCCAACAGGTGGGGTGATCATGCCGACCTCAACCACGATCAAACAGATGATACCGAACCAGAGTGCGGTCTGCTCTTCGGTCATGCCGAAGTCCAACCCCATGATGGCTGGGAAGAAGATCGGTACTGTCAGAAGGATCATCGATAGCGAATCCATCAAACAGCCTAGGACTAGGTAGACTGCTAACATCAGCATCAGTACCAGCATAGGCGACAATTCGCGATCCAGAATCCACTCAGCCAGTGTCTCTGGCATGCCGCTTAGACTCAAGAAGGCGTTGAAGATATCGGCACCCAGAAGGATGACAAAGATCATCGCGCTGTTGATAGCGGTCTGCTTGATACAGTCGATGAACCCATCCCAGGTAAGCTGGCGGTTGATTAGCGCAATGACGATTGTGCCAACCACACCGTAAGCGGCTGCTTCAGAAGGTGTGAAGATACCGCCGTAGATACCGCCCAATACACCAATGAATAGGAAGCTTGCAGGTAGCAGTTCAAGCAGTGCCTTACCGCGTTCAGACCAGCTCGCTTTCGCGCTCTTGTCCGCGTAGTGAGGCTTCAGCTTCACCAGAATCGCGATAACCAGCATGTAGCCCATGATCGCCATGATGCCGGGTACCATCGCTGCCATGAAGAGCTTGACGATGTTCTGCTCGGTCATGATCGCGTAGATGATCAGAACGATGGATGGTGGGATTAGAATGCCTAGAGTACCACCAGCGGCTAGTGCGCCTGTTGCCATAGCACCGTGGTAGCCGTGCCGTTTCATCTCTGGAAGTGCCACCTGACCCATAGTCGCTGCTGTTGCCAGTGATGAACCACAGATCGCACCAAATACACCACAGCCGCCAACGGCAGCTAACGCCAGGCCACCGCGGTAGTGGCCAATAAAGGCGTTAACACCGGTGAATAGTGAACGGCTAATACCTGAACGAGTTGCGAGGTTACCCATCAGTAGGAACAGAGGAATGATCGATAGCGAATGGCTTGCCATCTGTCCGAAGGATGAGCCCTTCATGTAGAACATTAGGGTGCTGAAGTCGTCGATGATTGAGTAACCGACCGCACCGGCAAGCATCATTGCGATGCCGATCGGCACACGCAAAAACATGATGACTAGCATGAACAGGATAATGACGCCTGCCGTTAATTCGTCACTCATTTCACACCCTTATATTCTGCAATCATTGCCAGTGGTTTAAGCACACCAGCGATAGAGGTAAGGCTAAAGCCAAAGGCGATGGTCATATAGAACCACCACTCTTTCATCCGCAGCATCATCGTCTCATTGCCGTATTTCTGGGCAGCTAAGCCACCCTCATAGGCCTGTGTCGCCAGGAAGTAAAAGAGCACGGCCAAAATTAGGCTGCCGATAACATCCATAGTGAGACGGAAAGGCGCGGGAGCTGAAGCTGTTAAGACGTCGACAATGACGTTGCCAAAGCGCATTTGGCAGTAGGGCATTGCTAACGCAACAACCACAGCGGTAAACATTTGGACAATCTCGGTATCACCATTGATGGGCGAGGAGAAAAAGTATCGTCCCGCCACACTGGTCACCGTAGTGAATGCCATGATCGTCAGGATGAATCCTGATAAAAGAGCGAGCCACAAAGTGGCTCGCTCGTAGAGGTCTGCTAGAGACCGGGTTTTCAGTAACAGTGTTGTCACTTGAACACCTTTTAATTATTTGCTGTATTTCTCAAGCATAGCGTTAGCTGAGTCAAGAAGCTTCTGGCCTGGTAGACCTAGACCGTCCATCTCTTTAACCCACTCAACGGGTACGTTAGCGGTTACTTCCTGCATTTTCTTCACTTCTGCAGCTGGCATCTGTGAGCGAGTTGCGTTCTCGTCAATCAGCTTACGACCGTAGTTTTCAGCGTTTTTGAAGAACTCACCGCCTAGCTTGGCGAAGTACATGCCAGCGTGGTCATCCATGATCTGTTGAAGATCAGCAGGCATTGATTCGTACTTAGCTTTGTTCATGCCCAAAAGGAATACTGCGGTGTATAGACCACGGCCATCTTCTGTTTGAACTTCAACCGCGTTGTCGACAAGCTCATGAAGTTTGAGAGCAGGTACGATTTCAAATGGAATCACTGTGCCGTCGATCACGTTTTTGGCCAGTGCCTGTGGCATCTCTGGTACAGGCATACCGACTGGAGTAGCGCCTAGAGCATCTAGAGCAGCAGCAACTGGACGGCTTGGGTTACGAATCTTTTTGCCAGCGAAGTCAGCAACAGAGTCGATTGCGTCACCTTTAGAGTAAACAACGCCACGGTCATGCGTCCAGAATGCTAGAGGGTGCATATCAGCAAACTCTTTCTGAACTTCTGGGTTAGCTTCGTAGTAAGCCTGAAGTGCCTGCGACGTTTCGTATGCATCCGTTACCATGAATGGGTTTTCAAATGCAGAGATCGCTGGGAAACGGCCTGGAGTGTAACCAGGAAGCGTCCAGATGATGTCAACGAAACCGTCTTGAACTTGGTCAACTAGCTGAGGTGGTTTACCACCCAGAGACATTGAACCGTAAATCTTGATCTTGATACGGCCTTCAGACGCTTCTTCAATAGAATCAGCCCATGGCTGGAAGAACTTAGCGTGTGCAGGTGCCTTCGCAGGAAGGAAGTGGTGCATCTTTAGGTTAAATTCAGCGGCCTGTGCAGAAGCTGCAATAGCAGCGCCAAGAACTGCAACACCGGCAGTCTGAGCGATAATACGTTTGATCATTATTTTTCTCCTTGGGGTTTTAAACAAGACATCGACTAACTTGTTAATACTAGCTCAAGAATCATTAAACTCGTTGAGTTGGATCTAGATATTAGAAGTTGTTTTTCTTCTATTAAAGCGACTCGTTGCGTAACACTATTTTTTATACGGTTGTTCAACAATCCCTTGTTCACATTTTTGAATAGGGGGTTGGTTACATTTAATTAAGCTGTAAGGCCTGTAATATCAATAAATGAACCAATGATTAACGCATTAGATTGGAGAGTTTTGGATTTGGTTCATCCGACGCTCTGAATAGCACCGCTACGTTACCGATCTCTTGCACCAGTTCTGCTTCAACAACAGCGACTAGCTCTTTAATCAGTTCGCGCTTTAGGTCACGATCGCCAACGGCGAACTTTACTTTGATCAGTTCGTGATCTTCCAGCGCTCGGTCTACTTCTAACTGAACGTTTTCAGTCAGTCCGTTGCCGCCAACCATAACGATTGGGTTTAAAGTGTGTGCACGCGTGCGAAGACGCTTTTTTTGATCAGTTGTTAAGCTCATATTAGAATTAGTGCCTTAAATTTGGTGGGCGTTACAATTTCTTCATTTTAACCCCTTTGTTGCATGCATCATAGAGTGATGCTTTCTAGGAACATCCCTTGGCAAGATCTAAAAGCAGTGGTCGTTGGTTAAAAGAGCATTTTGACGATCAATACGTAAAGCGTTCTAAAGATGATGGGTACCGTTCACGCGCCTGCTATAAGTTGATGGAAGTGAATGATAAAGACCATCTGTTAAAGCCTGGAATGACGGTTGTCGATCTGGGCGCTGCGCCAGGTGGTTGGTCTCAAGTGGCGGCCGAAATTGTTGGTGACTCCGGCCGTGTAGTGGCTTCGGACATTCTTGAGATGGCTCCGCTGGGCGGTGTTACATTCGTTCAGGGCGACTTTACGGAAGATTCCGTCTTCGAGGAGATCCTCTCTGCGATAGGAGATGAGCCAGTAGACCTTGTAATTTCAGATATGGCCCCCAATATGAGTGGTAATGCATCTTCCGATCAGCCAGCTGCGATGTATTTGGTGGAGTTGGCGTTGGATATGGCGCGTCAGATACTGAAACCGAACGGCAACTTTTTGGTGAAAGTATTTCAGGGTGAAGGGTTTGATCCCTACCTGGCAGAGCTGCGCAGTAACTTTAAATCGGTGGTCACCCGTAAGCCAGATTCATCTCGCGCGCGTTCGCGTGAGGTCTATCTGCTCGGAAAAGGTTTTAAAGACGTATAGCTTTTAAACAGAGCTTTCGTTTTAGTTTATAGAGGGTAAGAAGTTGAACGATATGGCAAGAAATTTGGTGCTATGGTTAGTGATTGCAGCCGTACTGCTAACCATCTTTAATAATTTTAGCGCCGAGACCGAGAGCGGCCGCCTGAGCTACTCTGACTTTGTGGCAGAGGTTCAATCAGGCCGTATTGAGCGTGTGACGGTTGATGGTTTTACCATCGAAGGTGTGCGTCAGAATGGCGATCGTTTTGAAACCGTTCGCCCAGCGATCTCGGATCCCAAGCTGATTGATGACCTTCTAGAGCACAATGTCGTCGTTGAAGGCAAAATGCCTGAGCAGCAGAGTCTATGGCAGCAGCTGCTCGTCGCGACCTTCCCGATTCTTATCATCATTGCCATCTTCATGTTCTTTATGCGTCAAATGCAGGGCGGTGCCGGCGGTAAAGGCGGCCCTATGTCTTTCGGTAAATCGAAAGCGCGCATGATGAGTGAAGATCAGATCAAAACAACCTTCGAAGATGTCGCAGGTGTAGAAGAGGCCAAAGAGGAAGTTGCTGAGTTGGTCGACTACCTTCGCGATCCAGGTAAATTCCAGCGTTTAGGTGGCCATATCCCTCGTGGTGTCCTAATGGCAGGTAACCCTGGTACCGGTAAGACGCTGCTTGCTAAGGCGATTGCTGGCGAAGCTAAGGTGCCTTTCTTCAGTATTTCCGGTTCTGACTTCGTTGAGATGTTTGTCGGTGTCGGTGCGTCACGCGTGCGTGACATGTTTGATCAAGCTAAGAAACATGCGCCTTGTATTATCTTCATCGACGAGATTGATGCGGTCGGTCGTTCACGTGGTGTCGGTCTTGGCGGTGGTAATGACGAGCGCGAACAGACGTTGAACCAGCTTCTTGTCGAGATGGATGGTTTCGAAGGCACTGAGGGTATCATCGTGATCGCGGCAACCAACCGTCCCGATGTGCTTGACCCTGCTCTGCTACGTCCAGGTCGTTTTGACCGTCAGGTGCACGTTGGTCTGCCTGATATTCAAGGTCGTGAAAAAATTCTTAAAGTCCACATGCGCAAAGTTCCGCTGGGTGATGATGTTAAGCCTGAGTTGATTGCGCGTGGTACGCCGGGCTTCTCGGGTGCTGATTTGGCTAACCTGGTTAACGAAGCAGCCCTGTTTGCCGCACGCGATAGCCGTCGCACTGTCGGTATGGAGCAGTTCGAGAAAGCGAAAGATAAGATCATGATGGGTGCTGAGCGCCGCTCTATGGTCATGTCTTACAAAGAGCGTCTGAATACGGCATTCCACGAGGCAGGTCACGCGATTGTCGGTCGTCTGATGCCTGAGCATGATCCGGTTTATAAAGTGTCTATCATCCCGCGTGGTCGTGCGTTGGGTGTGACGATGTTCCTTCCTGAAGAGGATCGCTACTCGTTCAGTCGTCAGGGCATTATCTCGCAAATCTGTTCGCTTTACGGTGGCCGAATTGCGGAAGAGATGACACTGGGTAAAGAGGGGGTAACAACCGGTGCCTCAAACGATATTCAGCGTGCGACTCAGCTTGCGCGCAACATGGTGACGCGTTGGGGTCTGACCGATGAGTTGGGTCCACTGCTCTACGGTGATGAAGATGATGATCCATTTGGTCGCGGCATGGGGCAGCCATCTAAACCGATGTCGGGTGAAACTCAGAACAAGATCGATGCCGAAGTTCGCAAAATCATCGATGAGTGCTACCAGAAGGCTTACCAAATTCTGACGGATAACCGTGATATCCTTGACTCAATGTGTGAAGCGTTGATGACCTACGAGACGATCAGCAGCGATCAAATTGATCAGTTGATGGCGCGTCAAGAGGTGACGCCACCAGAGGGTTGGAACGATTCTCAAGAGCGTGTTGATGCCGTCAAAGAGGAAGAGGCGGCTAACAGTTCTGAGTCTGTCGCTGAGTCTGATGTGCCAGAAGTAGATCAGGATGATCAAGCTTCTCAATCTAACGAGGGTCAGTCGGGTTGGGGCGATCCTCAAGATGATCAAAAAGACGAGCCCAAACAGTAATATCGTGATTCACAAAAGCCCTCACTCGTGAGGGCTTTTTCGTTGTTTGCAGAGTGTATGAATAAAGGTAGAAATGTGACGCAGCTACAGTGTGCCGGTCGAGTACTCGATCTCTCTAAAACGCAGGTAATGGGTATTCTTAACGTGACGCCTGACTCCTTTTCGGATGGCGGTCACCTCTATCAACACTCTGCGCTCTCTATCGATAAAGCGCTCCAGCATGCCCAGCAGATGGTTAACGACGGCGCGACGATTGTTGATATCGGCGGTGAATCGACTCGCCCTGGTGCCGCTGAAGTCAGTGAGCAGGAGGAGATGGATCGTGTATTGCCGGTTCTGGAACGAATCAATGCCGAGATCGATGTGGTGGTCTCTATCGATACCAGCTCTGCTCAATTGATTTCAGAATCGGCCAAGCTAGGGGCTGGTCTCATTAATGATGTTAGAGCTCTAGGGCGTGAAGGCGCGCTAGAGGCTGCTGCAAAAACGGATCTGCCAATCTGTCTGATGCATATGCAGGGTAGCCCGGCGACAATGCAGCGACAGCCAGAGTATGCCGATGTGGTCTCTGAGGTGATGGATTTTCTCGATCAGCAGTTAGATCGGTGTATGGCTGCAGGGATTGCGAAAGAACGATTAATCGTAGATCCCGGTTTTGGGTTTGGCAAAACCTTGCAACATAATTTACAGTTACTCAATCGCTTGGATAAATTATTGGACTTAGGCGTGCCTGTGTTATCGGGCACCTCTAGAAAAACCATGGTGGGCCAGGTGCTTAACCGTGAGGCTGACCAGCGACTCTTTGGTAGTCTTGCAACCGTTGCGCTCGCGGTTGAGCGCGGTGCAAGAATTATTCGTGTGCATGATGTTTTAGCAACCGTCGATATGGTTCGTATGACGGAAGCCGTTTTAAAGGAAGGGATCTAAATTGGGTCGTCGTTATTTTGGTACAGATGGTATTCGTGGACAGGTAGGAACCTTTCCTATCACCCCAGATTTTGTGTTGAAGCTCGGTTGGGCTGTGGGTCGTGTGTTTGCCCGTGAAGGACGTAGTAAAGTCCTGATTGGCAAAGATACTCGAATCTCCGGTTATATGTTTGAGTCGGCGCTTGAGGCAGGCCTGTCTGCCGCCGGTGTTGATGTGTTATTGCTAGGCCCTATGCCAACGCCAGCGATCGCTTACCTAACTCGTACCTTCCGCGCTGATGCCGGTATTGTGATCAGTGCATCGCACAACCCCTATGACGACAATGGTATTAAGTTCTTCAGCTCGGCGGGCACTAAGCTGCCAGATGATGTCGAAGAGCGCATTGAAGCCCAGCTTGATCTGGCTATGACTACGGTTAGCTCAGCCGAATTAGGCAAGGTTCGTCGAGTCAATGATGCCGCTGGGCGATACATAGAGTTCTGTAAATCGACTGCCGCGGGTTGTTTGAATTTAGCGGGCCTTAAGGTTGTCGTTGATTGTGCCAACGGCGCTGGTTATCACATTGCGCCTAAGGTCTTTGCTGAGCTAGGCGCTTCAGTCATCGAGATTGGTACCGATCCAGACGGCCTAAATATTAACGAGCAGTGTGGTGCGACGGCGCCTGCAGCACTTCAAGCTAAAGTGCTCGAAGCAGAGGCAGATCTGGGTATTGCATTAGATGGTGATGCCGATCGATTGATTCTTGTTGACCATAAGGGAGAGATCGTCGATGGCGATGAGATCCTCTTCATCATTGCCCAGGCGTTACAGCAGAGCGGTGAGTTGCAGGGCGGTGTCGTTGGTACGCTGATGACCAATCTTGGTTTAGAGCAAGCGCTGGCAAAAATGGATATTCCGTTCGTGCGAGCTAAAGTGGGCGATCGCTATGTATTAGAGCAGCTCGCAGAGCACGACTGGAATTTGGGTGGCGAAGGGTCAGGTCACATTGTCTGTCGTAATATTCTACCGACGGGTGATGCGACCATTGCCGCTGTTCAGGTGCTTAAAGCGGTCGCGCAGTCAGGCAAAACGATTAATCAGCTGAAGCACGGTATGCAAAAACTACCGCAGAAGATGATCAACGTGCGCTTGGCTAAGAAGGTAGATATCGCATCTTCGCCAGCCGTGGCAGAGCATGTTGCAGCAGCCGAGGCGCGTTTGGCTGATCGTGGTCGCGTATTGCTACGTCCCTCCGGGACTGAGCCTGTGGTCCGTGTTATGGTTGAAGGCTCCGATCTTGATGAGGTGGATCAGGTCTGTGAGACACTGGCGGGGCAGGTTGAAAAAGAGCTGCAGGCGCTTGTATCTTGACGGGTGCTCGGGTAAGATTTGCGCCTCTTTTAAATGGCACCCCTGTTTTCGGTGCGTAATTAAGGTTTAAAGCTAGAATGGAAACCATCGTTCTTATCATTCACGTATTGCTTGCAGCAGCGGTTATCGGCCTGATTCTTATTCAGCAGGGTAAGGGTGCAGAAGCGGGTGCGTCATTTGGTGGTGGTGCCTCTCAAACTGTTTTCGGTAGCCAGGGTAGCGGTAGCTTCCTAGGTCGCGTTACAGCCATTCTTGCTGCGGGTATCTTTGTAACCAGCTTCGTTTTGGCTGTGTTCGCGAAAGAGAAAGCCGCGTCTGTTGGTGATGCAGGTATCCCTGATGCTGCAACGATTGAAGCGGCTGCCCAGGTTGAGCAAGCGTCAACAACGGAACTGCCTGTTGTGTCGGAATCAGAGATTCCAACAGCAGGAGACAACTAAAAGTTTAGCCCAGGTGGTGGAATTGGTAGACACGCTATCTTGAGGGGGTAGTGTCTTAGGACGTGCCGGTTCGAGTCCGGCTCTGGGCACCAAGTTGTAAACGCAGTGGGTGAAGCGTAAAATTTACCTGTTTTTGATGCGGGGTGGAGCAGCCTGGTAGCTCGTCGGGCTCATAACCCGAAGGTCGTCAGTTCAAATCTGGCCCCCGCTACCAACTTTACGTTGGGTATTTGTGAAAATCCTGAAGACTAGTTTTGACGGGTTTTTACTACCACTTTTAGGATGTTACATCCTTGTTTGGTAAGCCCCTTTATGGGGCTTTTTCGTAGCTATTTGATGGCCGCGTCCAAACAGAAGACAGTGATATCTGCCTTCCGTACATGGTGGTAGATAAGTCAAAAATGGGTCTATATGACCCATTTTTTGTTTTTGAAATTTATAGGTGAACAGTGTCAGCAAAATTAAAGCTGTTACAAGAGTTGATTGATCCAGTTGTGCAGGGCTTAGATTTGGAGCTTTGGGGGCTGGAGTACAACGCGTCAGGTAAAAATAGCCTGTTGCGTATCTATATAGATGGCCCTAACGGAGTGTCGGTCGATGACTGTGCGCGCGTTAGCCAGCAGGTGAGTGCTGTGATGGATGTAGAAGACCCCATCTCAGAGAACTACACCCTTGAAGTCTCATCCCCAGGGATGGATCGTCCCCTTTACACTCTAGAGCAATTCGCTGCGTATGCTGGCCATACGATTCAACTGCGTCTGCGCTCGCCGTTTGAGGGGCGTCGCAAGTTTAAAGGGATTCTTAACGGCATCGAAGGCGAAGATGTGCTTTTGGTCGTTGATGATCACGAATATTTGTTACCGCATGACCTGATCGATCGGGCCAATGTGGTGCCGCAATTTTAATCCGCTTTGACTATTAGGAGCGAAGAACTGATATGAATAAAGAGATTCTACTGGTTGCTGAAGCCGTCTCTAACGAAAAAGATGTCCCGAAAGCGGTCATCTTTGAGGCGATTGAAGTCGCGCTGGCAACAGCCACTAAGAAGCGCTACGACGAAGAAGCTGATATCCGAGTGGTTATCGACCGTGCAACGGGCGATTATGACACCTTCCGCCGTTGGTTGGTTGTGGATAACGAAGCGGTTCCTGCACTGGGTACCGAGTTGACCATGCAAGAGGCAGAAGAGATCGACACTAATCTGCAGCCTGGTGATTACCACGAAGAGCAGGTTGAGTCGGTTGCATTCGGTCGTATCGCAGCTCAAACAGCGAAGCAAGTTATCGTACAAAAAGTCCGTGAGGCTGAGCGCGCTAAAGTAGTTGATCTTTACCGTGATCGCCAGGGCGAATTGATCGCGGGTACTGTTAAGAAAGTGACTCGCGACAATGTGATTGTTGATCTGGGTAACAACGCAGAAGCACTTCTGCCACGTGAAAACCTACTACCTCGTGAAATCTTCCGTATGGGTGAGCGTGTTCGCGCGGTGCTTCAAGAAGTTCGTTCTGAAGGTCGCGGCCCACAGCTTATCCTTAGCCGTACTTCAAACGAGATGTTGATCGAACTCTTCTCTATCGAAGTGCCAGAGATCGCCGAGCAGATGATTGAGATCCGTGCAGCGGCTCGTGATCCAGGTGCTCGCTCTAAGATCGCTGTTAAGACTCAGGATCGTCGTCTAGATCCTGTAGGTGCCTGTGTTGGTATGCGCGGTGCGCGTGTTCAAGCCGTCTCTGATGAGTTGGGTGGTGAGCGTGTCGATATCATCCTTTGGGACGACAACCCTGCGCAGCTTGTGATCAATGCAATGGCGCCTGCTGAAGTCGCTTCGATCGTTATGGACGAAGAGACTCACTCAATGGACGTCGCGGTTGATGAAGATGCTTTGGCGATGGCGATCGGTCGTGCCGGTCAGAACGTTCGTCTAGCAGCAGAGTTGACTGGTTGGGAACTGAACGTGATGAGCGAAGCGGAAGCGGCGTCTAAACACGAGTCTGAAGTGGGTAAAACAGTGGATCTGTTCATCAAGCACCTTGATGTCGACAGCGACCTTGCTGAGATCCTAGTTGCTGAGGGCTTCACCACGCTTGAGGAAGTTGCCTACGTACCGGCTAACGAAATGCTTGAGATCGAAGAGTTTGACGAGGAGATCGTTGACGCCCTTCGTGAACGCGCAAAAGATGCACTGCTTAACCTTGCAATTGCAGGTGAAGAGCAACTTGGCGATGTAGAGCCAGCAGAAGACCTCCTAACTATGGAAGGTATGGAACGTACCCTAGCGTACACATTAGCAAGCCGTGGTGTGGTTACCATGGAAGATCTTGCAGAACAGTCTATTGAAGAGCTGCTAGACATTGAAGGCATGACCGAAGAGCGCGCAGGTGAGTTGATTATGACAGCGCGTGCACCTTGGTTTGCAGAAGATCAGCAGTAATTAGACAACGGAAAAGGAGAACCCATTTATGGCAGAAGTAACGATTAAACAGCTTGCCGATGTGGTTGGTGTATCCGTTGAGCGTTTGTTAACACAGATGCAGGAAGCGGGAGTCGAAGGTAAATCCAACGATTCAACTGTCACAGAGATAGAGCGTCAGCAGCTATTAGCCCATTTGAAACGCAGTCACGGCGAAGATGCCGATGACGTTGGCGCACCGAAGAAGATCACGCTTAAGCGTAAGACAACCTCTACGCTGAAAGTGGGCGGTGCCGGCAGTCGTAAAACCGTTAACGTTGAAGTGCGTAAAAAGCGTACCTACGTGAAACGTACAGAGATTGAACAGGCTCCAGAAGCTCCAGCAGTGGAAGAGACTCCAGTGGCAGCGCCTGAACCACAGGTTGAAGCACCGGTCGTTGAAGCGGCACCAGAGGTGGCGGTTGAAACGGCTGCAGAGCCTAAAGTGGAAGCGCCAAAAGCAGAAGTTAAAGAGGCCGCTGAACCGGTTAAAGCTGAAGAGCCTAAGCCTGAGCCAGTGGTTGAAACGCCGGTTGAGAAGAAACCAGCTGCGGAACCTAAAACTGAAAATCCTCGCAACAAGAACAAGCAGCGCGATGAGCGCCGTAACAACCAGCGTGATAACGACGATCGTCGTAAGTCGAAAGGTCGTGGTAATGGCACGCTGAACGCTCGTCCGGGTAAAGGCGGTAAGCCAGGTCGTGGTAAGCCAATGCGTCAAGGCGATAACCAGCACGGCTTTAAAGAGCCGACGACTGCGATTGTTCATGAAGTCTCTATTCCAGAGAGCATCACGGTTGCTGATCTGGCTAAGAAGATGTCGATCAAAGCGGCTGAAGTGATCAAGGTGATGTTCAAGATGGGTGCGATGGCAACCATCAACCAGCCAATCGACCAAGATACTGCGATCCTTGTGGTAGAAGAGATGGGCCACAAAGCGGTGCCTATGGTAGAGAACGCGATCGAAGATGAGTTGATGGAGTCGGTGGCCGCTCACAGCGGTGAGTCTGTGACACGTGCTCCGGTCGTTACCGTTATGGGTCACGTTGACCACGGTAAAACATCCCTGCTCGATTACATCCGTTCAACACGTGTAGCTTCTGGCGAGTCTGGCGGTATTACCCAGCACATCGGTGCTTACCACGTTGAGACTGACAACGGCATGGTGACCTTCCTAGATACTCCTGGACACGCCGCGTTCACCGCTATGCGTGCCCGTGGTGCCTCTTTGACGGATATCGTTGTCCTGGTAGTTGCCGCAGATGATGGTGTGATGCCACAGACTGAAGAGGCGGTTCAGCACGCTAAAGCGGCTGGTGTACCTCTTGTAGTTGCGGTCAACAAGGTCGATAAAGAGGAAGCGGATCCAGATCGAGTTAAGAACGAGCTGGCTCAACGTGATGTTATTCCTGAAGATTGGGGCGGCGATGTTCAGTTCTGTCCAGTCTCTGCTAAAACAGGTCAGGGCATTGATGAGCTGCTTGAAGCGATCCTTCTTCAATCAGAAATTCTTGAGCTTGAAGCGGTTCCAGATGCGCCAGGTACAGGTGTTGTCGTTGAGTCACGTCTCGATAAAGGTCGTGGTCCGGTTGCTACGCTACTGGTTCAAAACGGTACCCTTAAGCGCGGTGATATCGTACTAGCTGGTCTTCACTACGGCCGTGTACGTGCCATGCTTGATGAAAACGGCAAGCCGCTAGAAGCGGGTGGCCCTGCGATTCCAGTTGAGATTCAAGGTCTAGACGGAACGCCAGATGCAGGTGAAGACTTCACCGTAGTATCCACTGAGAAGAAAGCGCGTGAAATCGCTCTATTCCGTCAGGGTAAATACCGTGAAGTTAAACTGCAGCGTCAGCAACAGGCGAAACTTGAGAACCTATTCTCGAACATGGAAGCGGGTGAAGTTAAGTCGCTTAACATCGTCCTTAAGACCGACGTTCGAGGCTCTCTAGAGGCGCTGACTAGCTCACTAGAAGATCTCTCTACCGATGAAGTAAAAGTGAACATCGTCTCTGGCGGTGTTGGTGGTATCGGTGAAACCGATGCTAACCTTGCGTTGGCCTCCTCAGCGATCCTAATCGGCTTTAACGTTCGTGCAGACGCTCAGGCGCGTGCGATTGTTGAGCGTGAAGAGATGGAGCTTCGCTACTACAGTGTTATCTACGACATCATCGATGACGTGAAACAGGCGATGAGTGGTCTACTCTCTCCTGAGTTCAAAGAGGAGATTGTTGGTATTGCTGAAGTTCGTGATGTCTTCCGTGCGCCTAAGATCGGTGCGGTTGCCGGTTGTATGGTTATCGAAGGTACAATCTTCCGTAATAAACGCATCCGTGTCCTACGTGATAACGTCGTTATCTACGAAGGTGAGCTTGAGTCACTGCGTCGCTTTAAAGACAACGTCAACGAAGTTCGTCAGAACATGGAGTGTGGTATCGGCGTGAAGAACTACAACGATGTTAAAGTCGGCGACCAGATTGAGGTTTACGACACAGTTGAAGTTCAACGTACCATCTAAGAGGTTGTATGGCTCGCGATTTTAAACGCACAGACCGAGTAGGGGACCAGATCCAGCGTGATTTGGCGACCCTTATTCAGCGTGAGATTAAAGATCCACGCATTGGAATGGTGACGATTAACCACGTCAAAGTAGCGAAAGACTTAGGCTATGCGGATGTCTACATTACCGTTCTCCCACTGGGTGAACAGGATGAGGCGGAAGCGACCAAGCAGAGTCTAGAGGTGCTTAAGCAGGCTGCAGGTTTCCTTCGTGCTGAACTGGCAAAAGGCATCTCACTGCGAGTCATGCCGGCGTTACGTTTCCATTATGACGAGAGCATTCATCGCGGTCGTCACCTAACGAGCTTGATCGAGAAGGCTCGCCGTCTCGAAGATAACGAGGGCTAACATGGCTCGACGTAAAAAAGGACGCCGCATTGACGGCGTCTTTTTGCTTGATAAGCCTCAGGGCATCAGCTCGAATGCTGCCCTGCAGAAGGTAAAACGTCTGTATGACGCAGCGAAAGCGGGTCACACAGGCGCACTAGACCCTCTAGCTACCGGTATGTTGCCCATCTGTTTGGGTGAAGCGACTAAGTTTTCACAGTTTCTTCTCGATTCTGATAAGCGCTATATCACAACGGCAAAGCTAGGGGTTCGCACTGACAGCAGTGATGCTAATGGCGAAGTGATCGAAACTAAGCCTGTTCCTGAGTTAGATCGAGACGCGTTAAACGATCTGATTCAAGCCAAATTCTCTGGCGAAATCGAACAGGTTCCATCGATGTTCTCGGCCTTAAAGCACAATGGCCAGCCGCTTTACAAGCTGGCGCGCAAAGGTGAAAAGGTCGAAGTTAAGCCGCGTCAGGTATGCATTTACGAGATCAAACTGCTGGATCTGCGTGCTGATGAGATTGATCTTGAGGTGCACTGTTCTAAAGGCACCTATATTCGCTCCATCGTCGAAGACCTAGGTCTGGCACTTGGCTGTGGTGCGCATGTCAGTATGTTGCGACGGCTTGCCGTGGCTACCTACGATCGAAGCGCAATGCTGACACTCGAACAGTTGAATGAGATTGCACAACATCGTGAGTCAGATCAGTCGTTAGAGTGCATACAAATGCGTTTAGATGCGCTATTATTGCCGCCCTGGAGTGCAGTGGAGTCATTGCCTTCAATCGAATTACCCGCAGATTTAGCAAATCGTCTTCTGCAGGGGCAACGTTTAGGGGAGTTATTCTCAGAGCGCGGCCTCGTCAGACTCTTTGCTGAAGAGCGATTCTTAGGTATGGCTGAAGTGGATGATGAGGGGCGATTACGCGCTCGTCGACTACTCGATACCTCTGAAAACTGATTTACCCTCAAGGGTATGACGCTTCACTGAAAATATGCTCGGTGTTGCGCGACTTAACCCGCAGCCTAGACTGTGTGCATATTGCTAATAGGAGATAAAACAATGGCATTGTCTGTTGAAAAGAAAGCTGAAATCGTTGCAGCGTACGGTCGTGGTCAGAACGATACTGGTTCACCAGAAGTTCAAGTTGCCCTTCTAACTGCAAACATTGAAGGCCTTCAGGGTCACTTCAAAGCGAACAAGCAGGATCACCACTCACGTCGTGGTCTAATTCGTATGGTTAACCAGCGTCGTAAGCTGCTGGACTACCTTAAGAAGAAAGATGCTACTCGCTACGTTGAGTTGATCGGTCGTCTAGGTCTTCGTCGCTAAGAGCTAGATACCCAGTTAGGGCCATACTTAGTATGGCCCTTTCTACTTTAAACCCTCCGCAAAACCAAATGATCTGACAGCCTGTACTCACTTGAGTTTACTGAATTCAACTGAGTACTGGCTTTAAAAGAGTGAAGATCAGGGGACGCGGAACATAGTTAATTACTAGGAGTTAATCGATGTTTAACACGGTTACTAAAACGTTCCAGTTCGGTAATGACACCGTAACGATCGAAACTGGTAAGGTCGCTCGTCAGGCGACTGGTGCAGTTATGGTTACTGTTAACGAAAAGACACAGGTTCTGTGTACTGTCGTTGGCGCAAAAACAGCGAAAGAGGGACAAGACTTCTTCCCACTTTCAGTGCACTACCAAGAGAAATACTACGCAGTTGGCCGTATCCCTGGTGGCTTCTTCAAACGTGAAGGCCGTCCAACTGAGAAAGAGACACTAACGTCTCGTCTAATCGACCGCCCAATTCGTCCACTGTTCCCTAAAGGGTTCATGAACGAAGTTCAGGTGGTGTGTACTGTGGTCTCTTCTGATAAGAATGTTGATCCAGATATCGCTGCAATGATCGGTACCTCTGCAGCACTCACCATCTCTGGTATCCCATTTGTTGGCCCAATCGGTGCAGCACGTGTGGGCTTCACGGAAGATGAAGGTTATATCCTTAACCCAACCTACGAAGCGCTAGCAAACTCTGAACTAGACATGGTCGTAGCGGGTACCAACGAAGCGGTACTGATGGTTGAGTCAGAAGCGAAAGAGCTTAGCGAAGATGAGATGCTAGGTGCGGTTCTATTTGCTCACCAAGAGATGCAAGTGGTTATCAACGCCGTTAACGAATTTGCCGCTGAAGCCGCTAAACCTAAGTGGGATTGGCAGCCAGCTGCTAAAAACGAAGCGCTGACTGATGCGATTACTGCTGCATTCGGTGCACAGGTTGAAGCAGCCTTCCAAGTAGCAGACAAGATGGAGCGTCAAGACACGCTTAAAGCACTTCGCGATGCCGCTGTAGAGCAGTTTGCAACAGGTGAAGAGGGCGCACCAGGCGCTGGTGAAGTCTCTAAAGTATTCGCGTCTATCGAGAAAGCAACTGTACGTGAACGTATCCTTAGCGGTCAGCCACGTATTGACGGTCGTGACGGTAAAACCGTTCGTCCAATCGAAGTGGAAGTGGGTGTTCTTAAAAACGTACACGGTTCAGCTCTGTTCACTCGTGGTGAAACTCAGGCAATCGTTACTTGTACACTGGGTACAAGCCGTGACGTACAGATCATCGATGCGCTTGAAGGCGAGCGTCGTGATCCATTCATGCTTCAGTACAACTTCCCTCCATACTCTGTTGGTGAAGCTGGCCGTATGGGTGGTGCAGGTCGTCGTGAAATCGGTCACGGTCGTCTGGCTCGTCGTGGTGTCTCTGCGGTACTTCCAACTCAGGAAGCCTTCCCATACACCATGCGTCTTGTTTCTGAGATCACTGAATCAAACGGTTCATCATCAATGGCCTCTGTCTGTGGCTCTTCACTTGCCATGATGGATGCGGGTGTACCAGTCAGTTCAGCAGTTGCCGGTATCGCAATGGGTCTGGTTAAAGAGGGCGATCGTTTCGCTGTCCTAACCGATATTCTGGGTGACGAAGACCACCTAGGTGATATGGACTTTAAAGTAGCAGGTACCGAAGCCGGTGTTACAGCACTGCAGATGGATATCAAGATCACGGGTATCACTGAAGAGATCATGGAGATCGCTCTAGAACAGGCACTGGACGCTCGTGTTCACATCCTACGTGAGATGGCGAAAGTGATCGGTTACGCTCGTCCAGAACTGGCTGACCACGCTCCTGCCATGACTCAGCTTAAAGTGAACCCAGAGAAGATCCGCGACGTTATCGGTAAAGGTGGTGCAACTATCCGCTCTATTACTGAAGAGACAGGCGCTTCAATCGATCTAGATGACGACGGTACTGTTCGTATCTACGCAGACAACAAAGCAGCTTCACAAGCAGCTGTTGACCGTGTTGTTGCGATCACTGCAGAAGCAGAGATCGGCAAGATCTACGAAGGTAAGGTTGTTCGCATCGAAGAGTTCGGCGCATTCGTTAACATTCTTCCTGGTAAAGATGGTCTAGTACACATTTCACAGATCGCTAAAGAGCGCGTGAACGCAGTAACTGACTACATCAACATGGATGACGTCATTAAAGTTAAGGTACTGGACGTCGATAACCGCGGCCGTATCAAGCTTTCAATGAAAGATCTTGAAGAGGACGAAACTGCAGAGAACTAATCACTGCTGATTCGCACTAAAAAAACCGCCTTTATGGCGGTTTTTTGTTGGAGCGGTCTTAAAAAGGCCGCGATTGTTTTAGAAAGCAGATGACAGGCTAAAGCCAGTCACTGGAGCGCTGATCTTCCTACGAAGTATGGTGACTGGCCTTCAGCCTGTTACCCGCTGTTGAAATCGATCGGGGTTTCAGCAGAGCTGAATTCCCTCCTACAATAGGACTTCGCGATAAGCCCGCAACGGAGTCCTACTGTAGGAGCGAATTGCCCCGAAGGGCAAACCGCGAAAAGATGCTCCAACACCATTAAAGAACCGAAGGTTCATCCTCAACCGGTTCTTTGTCACGCCATGCGCGGTAGACGCGATAGGCGTAGATGGTGCCTAGGACATTTAGGAAGTCTAGGGTGACTGAGATCAGCATCGAGATCATGCTGCTTGGATCGACCATCGGCGATAGGATCACCTCTAGAATGAACAGGCCACCAAAGATCAGAGCCAGACCTTTGAACATGGTCCAGAACAGGCCGTCAGTGCCTTCCCAGCTCTCTTTCATCGAGTCGATTGGCCCTTTACCTTCAATGACACAGATGGCGTTAGCCAGGGCTAAGCGAACGGCTATATAGATACCGGGGGCGATCAGCAACATGAGTCCCAGTGCTGTTACCAATGCCGAAAGCACGAAGGTTAAAAAGAGTCTGCCCCAGCAGCGGAATGCCATAAACCAGCTTTGCGTGGTTGTGATCGAACCTCCATCGATGACGGCTTGCATATAGAAGATGGTCGCCGCTAGGTAGATAGGAACAAACAGCATGTCCATACCGGTTAGCAGAATCAGCTGTGCCTGCATGTTGCTCGACTCATCCACTCCGGAAATAGTGCTCATCTGGATGATCATCAGAATGATCAGAAACGGCAGTTGAATGCTCAATAGAGCACTGAAGTTGGAACGGAAGAAGAAAAACGATTGTTGTAGATAATCTTTAGTCATAAAACTCTAGCGCTTAGGCTTAGTCAGTAAATAGGTGCAAAAATGTCCTGTATCTTGGTCAAGCTCGACAGACTCGAAGTAGCTTGATGCGATACGTTTCAGTGGTACATGCTGGTTCACGACGAAACAGGCTTTCCCCTCTGCTGCTAACAGTCTAGCGGCATTTCTCGAAAAGCGGTCAGTTAAATCGTAATCGATCCCAAAACCACTATGAAAGGGCGGGTTACATAGTATCAGATCGTACTCAGAGGCCAACTCTTCACCGGCATTGGTTAAGCAAACTTCAGCCTGAAAGTTCGCTGCTGCCAAGGTTGCTTGCGTCGCTTTGATTGCTGCTGCGTTATTGTCAGTCGCTGTGATGAAAGATGCTTGGCTACAGGAAGCGAGAGTAAGATAACCTGATCCACAGCCCAGGTCTAACACACGATCGGCTCCAATCGGTAGCTGACGATTGAGGATATAAGGTAGGCACTCAATCAGCTGCTGGCTACCTTGGTCGATTTTTTTCCAACCATATACACCGGGCTTTGATAGTAGTGAGTATTCACTTACTTTGGAAACCTCTCGGACTTGATGATAGTCTTGATCATCTAACGGTGTGCCTGTTGCCTGGCCTACTGTGAGTTCGACCCTCCAGCTATCGCCGCCCAATTTAACCTCAGAGCGATCACCGTTTAGGCATTTTTGGCCATTTTTGGCGTAGCTTTTTATCCCTTCTGATTTATCACCCAACAAGATTAGGCGAGCACCGGACTTTAACTGCTCTGCTGCCAAATTGATGAGATGATTAACAACCGCCTTCTCTTTGCTGATGCGATACAGAATAAGATCAGTGGTTAAGTCTGTAGGCCACTCAAAATCAGAGAGTGAGCATTGCCAGCCTTGAGCGCAAAGTGCTTGTTGCTGATCAAAGCGGTTGGTCAGAGCCTGCCAACCGGAGGCGGCTTGAACTGTTTTTGGGTTGAGGTTTTCATCAACAATCAGAAGGCCGTTTGGATTGGCTTGAATCTCCTGATTGATGAGCGATTCGAAGTTAGCCATTAAAGATGCTGGCTACCTCGTCGTCAGTGAGCTCTCGCCACTCACCCTCATAGAGATCATCATCCAGTGCGATCGGTCCAATCGATTCGCGATGCAGCTCTTCTACTTTGTTACCCAGTGCTGCGAACATGCGCTTTACTTGGTGGTAGCGTCCTTCGAACAGCTCCACTCTGGCTACCTGCTCAGAGAGAATCTCTAATTTTGCCGGTTTAGTGAGCTCTTTCTCACCATTAAGCTGAATACCGCGCTCGAATTTCTCGATGTAGCTCTCATCAATCGGGTCTGCCAAGGTCGCTTCATAGATCTTACCCAGCTTATGACGTGGCGAGGTGATACGGTGACACCACTGCCCGTTATCACTGAGCAGTACTAACCCTGTTGTATCAACATCTAACCGACCGGCAATCGTGAGGTTATCGACACGTGGAAGTTCGATAAGGCCCAGCACGGACGCATGATCACCCTCATCGTGTGAGCAGACATAACCCAGGGGCTTATTAAGCATGATGTAGCGATCACGCGGGGCTTCAATTTCGTAGCCGTCCAGAATGACTTCATCCTCTTCAGCCACTTTGCGAGCGGGGTTCTTTTCAAGTTCGCCATTCACTCGTACCTCTTCGGCGTGCAGCATACGCTTCACCTCTTTACGAGAGAAACCGGTGGATTGAGCAAGGTACTTATCGAGTCGCATAGGAAGGGTTCACCTGAATTAAGATCATTGCATTATACCGGAGCAACCGATGGCTGCGAACAATCAGGTGATTTCTTATCCCGATTCGCTAAAATAGCAGCACAAGCTGTTAGGAGTCGTGTGTGAAGCTATTTGTTGATGATCTTACCCATGTTGATTTTACCTATTTGGACGCGCAACGCGGTCTTGTGGGTGAGTCCTGGGCTGTCCGTTTAGAGCTGGACGGCCAATTAAATGATGAGGGGATGATTGTTGATTTTGGCATCGTTAAAAAGCGCGTGAAACAGTGGTTTGATGCTGGCTTAGATCACTCGTTAGTGATTGCCGATAAGACAGCTAACCTAAAGGTGACTACAGCAGAACAGAACACGACTGTGGAGTGGCTCTACCCATCGGGTGAGCCCCTTCGTTGCAGCGCGCCACATCAAGCGTTTGAGATCCTTCCCGTGGATGCGATAGAGCCTGAACCCGTCGCTCGTTGGTGTGAACAGGAGTTGGCTGCGATCTTCCCAACGGTCAGTGGTATCAAAGTGACCCTATACCCGGAAGTGATTGACGGTGCCTACTACCATTACACACACGGTCTACAGAAGCATGAGGGTAACTGCCAACGTATCGCTCATGGACACCGCTCAAGAATCCACATTCTAATTGATGGTGAGCGTGATCTAGCACTTGAAGCGCAGTGGGCAAAGCGCTTTGAAGATATCTACATAGGGACAGAAGATCATGTCGTCAGTCGTACCGAACAGTCTGTCAATTTTGCCTACCAAGCACCCCAGGGGGCATTCAGCCTGACGCTTCCTACCTCAGTGGTCTACATGATCGACACGGAATCTACCGTGGAGTTGATCGCCAATCATCTGGCGCAAACCATTGCGGCAACCCTACCTGGAAAACAGATTGAAGTGCGTGCGTTTGAGGGAATTGGTAAGGGTTCGATCGCAACGGCTTAGCGATCGAACTCAAGATTATCAATTAGACGAGCGTGACCTAAATAGGCGGCCGCTAAGATCACCAGTTGAGTGTCATCCGGTGTCGCCGGCTGAAGCGTATTGCGATTAACGATATGCACATAATCACGACGGAACCCCGCCTCTTCTAATGCTTCACTCGCTTTGACCTGTAGCACTGCAAACTCGTTGCTACCCGCTTGAACCTGATCACGGATTTGGCTCAGTTGTTGGTAGAGCGCTGGCGCTGCAGCCAGTTCGCTGTCGGTCAGATAACCGTTACGAGAGCTGAGTGCTAAACCTGAGTCAGCACGGGCTGTCTCTTCCCCAACAATCTCAATGGGCATCGATAGATCATCGACCATACGGCGAATTACGTGCAGCTGTTGAAAGTCTTTTCGTCCAAATACCGCTAGGTCAGGTTGGACCAAATTAAACAGTTTGTTGACGATGGTCGTGACACCGCGGAAGTGTCCGGGGCGGCTAGCACCGCAGTAAAGATTAGAGACTTCTGGTACTTCAACAAAGGTCTGTGAATCACGACCCTTGGGGTAGACCTCTGCCTCAGCTGGCGCAAACAGCAGATCGCAACCAAACTCCTTCAGACTCGCCTGATCCTCTTCAAGGGTTCGAGGGTATCGTTCCAAGTCGTCAGCGTTATTAAACTGTAACGGGTTAACGAAGATCGATGAGACAACAAAGTCTGAAAGCTCGCGAGCCCGAATCAAAAGATTTAAGTGACCTTGATGAAGGTTGCCCATGGTCGGCACGAAGCCGATCTTTTTACCTGCAGCACGTGCTGCAGTGACCGCAGCTCGAAGCTCGGCAATGGTCGTAACGGTTTTCATAGATTATTCGAAACTGTGCTCTGGGCCAGGGAATGTGCCGCTTTTAACGTCGGCAACGTACTGTTCAATCGCCTCTTGGATCGAGCCAGCACCTTCCATAAAGTTTTTAACGAATTTGGGACGCCGTCCAGGTGTAATACCTAGCAGATCATGCATTACAAGCACTTGAGCATCGGTAAGATTACCTGCACCGATGCCAATCACTGGGATGTCGAGGTTTTTAGTGATTTCACAGGCCAGTAGGGTTGGCACACACTCTAACACCAGCATATCTGCGCCTGCGTCCTGTAAGCGCTGAGCGTCCTCAAGCATCAACGTCGCGGCATGGTTGTCGCGTCCCTGTACCTTGTATCCACCCAATTTATTGACCGATTGTGGTGTTAAACCTAGGTGTGCGCAGACAGGTACGCCTTGGCGGCTGAGTGCTGAAATGGTGTCAGTTAACCAAGCGCCGCCTTCCAGTTTGACTATGTGGGCACCAGCGCGCATCAGTTTTGCGGCACTCTCTTCCGCTTGCTGAGTGTTTGAGTAGCTCATAAAGGGCAGGTCAGACACGATGAGAGACCCTTGGTTGCCCATAGCCACCGCGCGAGTGTGGTAGGCCATATCGTCAACCGTTACCGGCAGCGTGCTGGATTCACCTTGCAGAACCATACCCAATGAATCACCGACCAGAATCAGGTCTACGCCAGCACTGCTGGCGACATGGGCGAATGTTGCATCGTAGGCAGTTAGAACCGCAAATTTCTCTCCCGCCTGTTTTTTCTCAATTAAACGGTGCAGGCTTGGTGTGCTCATTTAATCAGTCTCTCTATTCGATAAGATGCGCACTATTATAGTGCGATTGGTTCCAGTGTGCCCATAGGGCATTGGCTTAATAGTTGCTTTAGATCAGTGCCGTTAGGTAAGTGAAGATTGGGGGCGATTTCGGCCAACGGGTAGAGTACAAATGAACGCTCACACATAAAGGCGTGGGGTACTGTGAGTCGCTCAGTATTAATGACTTGATCACCAAAGAGTAAAATATCCAGATCTAAGGTTCTCGGCCCCCAGTGTTGCACTCGAACACGATCATGGGCTTGCTCTATCGCTTGCAGTTCATCCAACAGTTGTTCGGCTTCTAAGCCTGTCTCAAGGCAGGCGACCGCATTGATGTAGTCGGGTTGTCCAGGCGGACCCACTGGATCTGAGCGATAGAGTCTGGAGTGCTCTACAAGGTTGGTGTTGGGAATCGCCTGCAGTTCTCGCAGAGCATCAGTCACCTGCTTTAGAGGATTCTCTAAATTGCTGCCCAATCCGACGTAGGCGCGAATCATCTTATGACTGCTCTTTTGGCTTACGATTAGGGCGACGACGGCGAGAGCGTTTGCGGCGCTCTTCAGCGGGTACCTGAGGACGAGCATTGGGTTGGCTGTTCTGGTATTCGGTCCACCAACCACTGATTCCGTTAAGATCTTCACCACTCTCTTCGCGCAACACTAAAAGATCGTAGCCAGCACGGAAGCGTGGATGCTCCATCAGTTGATCGGCACGATCGCGGCGCATTAGACGGTGCTGCATCTCCCAGATTTCACGAATCGTCGTGGAGAAACGTCTTGGAATGGCAGTCGCTCGGACCTGTTCACCTAGGATCTGATTAGCGGCCTCGTGAAGTCGCTGTAGAGGCGGTAGGTCTTTATGTCCTTCAAGATCACGCATGCGATCCACCAGCGGGTACCAAAGCATCGCTGCAAATAGAAAAGCGGGGTTGACGCTCTTATCCTGAGCAAGACGGCGATCAGTATTGCGTAACGCATTGTTAACGAGCTGCTCGACTGGGTACTCATCGCTACCTAACATGCGATCAGTGGCCGGTAGAAGGTACTTAAATAGATCAAAACGGAGCAGTTGGCGAAGGCAGGCTTCGCCGTAGCCGGTTTGTAATAGCTTAAGTACTTCATCAAACATGCGAGCAGGAGCGACTTTGCTGATCAAGCCACCCAGTTTATGAATCGGTTGGGCGGTGTCGGGGTCGATATCAAAGCTCAGTTTTGCAGCAAAGCGAGCGGCGCGCAGCATACGAACAGGGTCTTCTCGGTAGCGCTCTTCTGCATCGCCGATGATGCGAATGCGTTTTTCAAGAAGATCTGGGTAGCCGTTGGCAAAGTCATAAACGGAGTTGTCTTCAACGTTGTAGTAGAGCGCGTTAATCGAGAAGTCGCGACGCTTTGCATCCTCTTCGATGGTGCCGTAGACATTATCACGCAGCAGCATGCCCGACGCGGCCTGTCGTGACTGATCCTTAGAGGTTGAAACGCTGTCGTGTCCGGCACGGAAAGTGGTGACTTCGATGATCTCTCGACCAAAACGGACGTGGACGATCTTGAAGCGGCGACCAATAAGTCGAGCACGGTTAAATAGGGGTTCTGCTTGCTCAGGGGTTGCGGAGGTAGCAACGTCAAAATCTTTAGGGTTTTTGCCGACCAGAAGATCGCGTACACAGCCACCGACTAGATAGCCATCGTAGCCGTTATCAAGCAAACGGTAGACGACACGCATGGCATTGTCATCCAGAGCGTGGCGAGGAATGTTATGGATCGACTCGGGAACAACGCGACGTTCACCTTCCGGCAAAATGGCTGTGACTAGATCATCCGCTTGGGTGTTTTCAATATTGGCTTCAGTGATCGGTGCCGCTTTAGTACGAAGCGCAAAATAGAGGCCAGCAATCGCGGCAATGCCCAAAAGGAACAGAACAATTTGAGAAGTCATTTAAAAACAGTTCGAGTCAAAATACAAAGGCGCTAGTCTACCAGTAGTTAGTAAGAATTAATAACCGGTCTGAAAATGTCTTATATAAAATGAATTTTAGAGGGGTAGGATTTGCGTTTGGGGGTTCGAGCGTGAGGCTGCCACCAATAATTTGGTGTTATTTTTATTGTCCCTTGCGGTGACAGTCCTCACGATCGAGTAATGCTCCATTTTTATTTTTATTCGGAGCAGGTATTTCGTCGGCACCTTTTGCTCTTGTTATTTTTATTTGAGCTAAGTATTGCGCCGTCCTTTCTTGTTGTTGTGGAGCGACTATAGGTAATCCATTAGCTCTATTCAACTCTAAAGTGAAAAAAATTTAACACTTCATACCAAAGTCTAAATAACTAGCTGTTTTTAATAACTTTTGGAACTTTTTGTATATCCCAAACGTCTAGTGCGAACTGAATAAAAGTCTCTACATCGCTCGGTATATCGCACTTTTCATCAATCTGCCCAAGCCTAACCATCGCCTTTTTAAGTTGTTTAATGATTTCCAATGGTTCTGTTGGCAAGGCGCACGCAAAGGTCTGTTTCGATAGTTTTTGTCCATCAGCGGCTAACACCAACGGCAAATGAGCATATTTCAGCAGAGGGTAGTCCTGTGTGAGCTGCAGTGCTCGCTGTTTATGCGTTTCATCAAGCAGATCTGACCCTCTAACAATGTCAGTCACTCCCTGTTCATAGTCATCCAGTACGACGGCAAGCTGATAAGCAACAATGCCATCACGACGGTAGAGAATGAAATCACCAACCCCTTCTGAAGGAGTCGGCTGAGAGCCTTGAAGGAGGTCATCAAACCCTGAACATTGCTCCACTTTAAATCGGACTGCGGTTGGCTCTTTATTGGCAGGGTGCAGCAAACAGTACCGATCGTAATGCGGTAAGGCGTGCCGACTCTTTAAGTCCGTTCGGCTACAACCACAGCGATATGCCTGCCCTTGAGCGATGAGCGACTGAAAGAGATCAGTGTAGCGATCGATTCGGTCAGTTTGACGCATGACCGTTTTATCCCAATGGAGACCGTAGGCTTCTAGCGCTTCAAGAATCGCCTTTTCATGCGCCTGCTGACAGCGTGGTTGATCAAGATCCTCTATTCGGACTAGCCAAAGTCCATGATGCTTTTTAGCTTCTAGGTAACTGGCCAGCGCGGTTAGCAGTGAGCCTTCGTGAAGAGGGCCTGTTGGAGAGGGGGCGAATCGACCAATGTAGTTCATTGTATGAATATAAAGGACATAAAAAAGCGCGGTACAAACCGCGCTTCTATTATTTGCCTGTCTGCTTTTCTTTTATCTCTGCAAGCGTCTTGCAGTCGATACAGAGAGTTGCCGTTGGTCGAGCTTCGAGTCGGCGAATACCGATCTCTACACCGCAGGCTTCACAATAGCCGAAATCGTCTTCATCGATTGACTCGAGTGCTTTATCGATCTTGCGAATCAGCTTGCGCTCACGATCTCGTGTGCGAAGTTCAAGGCTGAACTCCTCTTCCTGGCTGGCACGATCGGCAGGGTCAGCAAAGTTGCTAGCCTCTTCCTTAAGGTGGTTGATGGTCATATCGACCTCTTCCATCAGTTCGCGCTTCCACTCTTTAAGAATAAGTCGGAAGTGATCCTTCTGCGCATCGTTCATGTACTCTTCTGAGTCTTTGATGTCGTATGGCGCAATGTGAGTAAAAGATTCAGTATTACTGCTTGGCATAGTGTCTGCCTCGTACCCTGTGATTGTATTATTGCTCTCGATTATTGGGTAATACGTTGGATCGAGAGAGTCCGTTTTTTAGTAAGTCAGCGAAGTTACCAGAACAGTATAAAGATGGCTAGTCTCTGTTGGTGTAACAAGTATACTGTGTCGATTCGATCGGGAGGTGATATGTCTAAGAGTTGGAGTCAGCGTTCGCAGTTAATTGAATCCTTTAAAGTGATGGATCTGCTTAAACACGCTCATGCGTTAGCCGATCAGGGGCGCTCTATCATCCATTTAGGGGCGGGCGAACCCGATTTTGGTGCGGCACCCCAGGTGATCGAGGAGGCAAAACGTCTGCTGGACACTACCCCTATGACCTACACACCGGCAGCAGGTATTTCGGCTCTTCGTGAAAAAATTGCAGCCTTTCACCAACAGCGTTACGGGCAGAAGATCGCCGCAGACAATGTGTTAGTCACAGCAGGTGCTTCAGCAGCACTGCAATTGACCTTTGCCCTGTTAGCCAATCGTGATCAAAAGATATTGATGGCCGATCCAGGCTACCCCTGTAATCGTCAATTTTTGCGCATAGTGGAGGCCCAAGCGGTCTCTATTCCCGTGGATCATGAACAGAACTACCAATTAACCGCTGAATTGGTTGAGCAGCATTGGGATGAACAGACTGCAGGCGTTCTTATTGCCTCGCCAGCTAACCCAACCGGAGCGGTCATCGATCCACAAGAGCTTGCCAATATTGCAGCAACGGTCTCTCGTTTAGGTGGCACCTTGGTTGTTGATGAGATCTACCACGGCCTAACCTACGGTGCAGAGACTCCCAGTGCCTTTAGCATCGATACAAACTGCATCGTGATCAACTCGTTTTCAAAATATTTCGGCATGACGGGCTGGCGCTTGGGTTGGTTGGTAGCGGATGCATCAGCGGTGGCTGAAATGGAGAAGATGGCACAAAATCTCTACATCTCTCCCACGACCTTGTCTCAGTATGCTGCGCTCAGAGCATTCGAACCTGATGCGATTGAACTGTTCGAGTTGCGAAGAGAGGAGTTGCAGCAGCGACGTGATCGCCTGTTAGAAGGGCTCAAGCGAATTGGTTTTAAAGTCCCTAGAACGCCAGCGGGTGCTTTTTATATCTATGCCGATGCTTCAGACTTGTGTGATTACAGCTTTAGTTGGTGCTGGGAGTTACTAGAGAGGGCGGGCGTGGTCGCGACGCCTGGTGCCGATTTTGGTGAGTATCAGGCGCACAAATTTGTTCGCTTCGCTTACACCACCTCTTTGGCCAATATCGATGAGGCGCTTAACCGAATTGAACAGTTTGTCAGCGACACTAGAGGTTAAATCGTTAACCTAATATTCCCGTCGATGATTTCAAAGGGGATCGCCTCTAACCGTTCACCTGGGCAAGGGCCCGCGATGCACTCGCCCTCGTTTATCGTGAATAGCGCGCCGTGCGTGGCGCATTGGATGAACTGCTTTTCGACATCCAAGAAAGTGTCTGGTTGCCACTCTAGGCGAATACCGCGATGGGGGCAGCTGTTTTTGAAAATTGAGATTTGGTCGCCCTGTTTTACAACAAAAAGGGATAGGCCCTCCCGTTCAAAACCACGGCTTTCACCGTCGACTAAATCCGATACACTGCAGAGAATCATGGGTTACACCTAAAATTTTTCCAAATTTTAATGCTTTACAGAGAGAAACGGTATGCCTGTTCATCCCTTTAAACGTCACAAAGTCAGTGTCATTTTACAGGCCTATGACGTGGATCTGTTTGGCCATTTTTCTGAGTTAAGCCAGTCTCTCTCAAAGTTTAATCTTGATCCTGATATGAATGTTTCGTCTCTGCTTCTGCAGGCCGGTCACTCTTCGGGTGCTGATGAAGTCTTATTCGAATCGCGCAGTGAAAGGGTAAAAACTCAGTTGTTACTCGAATCAATATTGCAGCGCCCCTTTAAAACGCTCTCGAGAGGCGAGAGGCAGCGTGTGCAGCTGGCCTGTGATTTGGTGAGTCGCCCCAATGAGCCCAGCCTAATATTAATTGAAGAGCCTTGCACTGCCATGGATGCGGAGTTTAAACGCCGGACAGTGGAGCTGCTTAGATCATTTAAAGAGGAGGGCTATGCGGTTGTTGTGACCCTTCAAGAGGCGAGTTTGGCTTCACGAATGGGGGATTACTTTTACTTACTTGGCACCCAAGACTCTGTTGTCGAGGGTGACCACTCTGTTCTAACGGTCGCTCACTTAAGGCAACTGTTCGAGGTGGAAGTCGAGAGTGCAGAGCCCACTGAGGAGGGTTATCCGCAGTTTACCGTCTCTGGTAGCAGCTTCTGATCAATCAAGTATTGAATGATCTTAAGGTGCGCATTCTCTTCGCTGGTATCGATGTGAAGGGCGATCTTCTCTTCCTCTTCACTTAATGGCTCAGCGACGCGTTTCTGCGCTTGCATCACTTCAATGGTGGCATCTGTTGGGTCTTCACGCTCTTCGGAACGTTTAGCCAGGCGCGCCTCGATGACTTTCTCTGGAGGTTCGCAAGCGATGATTCGTGCTGGGCAGCCCAGCTCTTCGGCCAGTTGCAGAAACTGTCGACGTGAACGTTGGCGAATGTATGCGGCATCCAGAATCAGAGTCTGGCCCGCTTCTAACAGAATGCCAGAGACGCGCTTCATCTCTAGGAAAGTGCGCATATTCATGTCTGCACCGTACATCTCAAGGCTTTCACCTTCGCGAGACGCTTTGCGATAGATCTTTTTACGCTCAGCACTTGATCGTACACGAACACCGGAGATCAGCTCGGCTAATTTGCTAGAGATATGTGATTTACCGGAGCCGCTAATCCCCTGCATCATCACCAACATCGGTAGTGGCGCAGCCGCGTATTCGGCGGTCAGTTTAAGGTAGTGTTGGAACTCAGCAAGATTGGGTTTCTCGCCCAACATGGCGACTTTCGCTCGTACCATCGCGCGGTGCGCTTTGTAGTAGGGCAGTAGAATTAACCCTTCGTAATCGCCGGTGATCTCCATATAGCGGTTAAGACAACGGTTCGCCCAACGAGGGTGGCCGTTAGCCTCTAGGTCCATCAACAGGAAGCCAAGGTCCGACATCTTATCGATCCAACGGAACTCTAGGTTGAACTCAATGCAGTCAAACACGAGGAGTGAATCACCATCTAAGGTGATGTTGCCCAGGTGAAGATCACCGTGACACTCACGAATCGAGCCATCGAGCTTGCGACGACGCATTAAGGGTTCAAGCAGTTGGTAACGATCTTTAATGTGCTGCCAAAGACGGTCGAGCTCTTTGGCATCCTCTTCGGGAATAAGCGAACGATCGATGTCCCTGTAGTTATCTTCGGAAATGGCGGCAATGCTATCGGGTTCACCCCATGGACTTCCGGGGGCAACAATGGGTGCGCGCTGATGGAAGTCAGCAATTTTATCAGCCAGTTTATCGATCCAGTTGGGGTCGAATTTGTAGACGTTTAGTAGCTCGGAGAGCAGTAGCCCTGAAGCAAACTCACGCATTTTGACGGCGTATTCGATCGGCTCACCTGTCGCTCCAATCACTGGATCGCTCTCAGTACCGCCGATAGCCACAACTTCAATATAGGTATTTTCAGAAAGACGTTGATTGAGGCGAAGTTCCTCCTCACAAAAGTACTTTCGCTTCTCAAGTGTAGTAAAATCTAAAAATCCAAAGTTGACCGGCTTTTTGATTTTGTAGACGAACTCGCCGGTTCTGATAAGCCACGCGATGTGCGTCTCAATCACTTCAAACTCGCTCACCTCATGCGGGTAGCAAGCTGGATTGAGTAGATTGTTTACCAGCGTGGATTCCATAGTTCGACTAAACTGCCCTTACTAAACATAAGCTGGCCTAACGAGATACGCGCCAGCGGGTCGAAGATTATACTGAGAAGATGACAAAAAAGAGACATCAATCTAAGCAAACCAAAGCAAAATCGAGCCGCAATTGGGCTAAATCGCTGTTTTGGTTTCTTTTTAAACTGGGCTTGGTCGCTACCGTTGTTGCTGCGGTGGGTCTGGTCTACCTCGATGCGCAGGTGCGTGAAAAGTTTGAAGGCAAACGCTGGTCACTGCCGGCTAAGGTCTATGCACGCCCATTAGAACTCTACCCTGGGCAACGTCTGGACACTCAGGCTTTGCAACTCGAATTGAAAGCACTTGGCTACAGTATTGGTAATCAGGTCAATCGCCCTGGCACAGCGCGAATCAGTGCCACTCGAGCCGACATATATACCCGTGGCTTTGATTTTCCTGAGGGCGCTGAGAGATCAAAACGCGTCACTCTTAGCTTTCAGCAAGGGCAGATAGCTCGCTTGATGGATGCCAACAATCGCTCCATGACGTTGGCGCGTTTAGAACCGGTGCTGATAGGGGGGATCTACCCTGGTGATAATGAAGATCGTGAACTGGTGCGTATTCAAGATGTGCCCAATCTACTGCCCCAGGCCTTAGTTGCCGTTGAAGATCGTGCCTTTTACGATCATTTCGGTATCTCTTTGAAGGGCATTGCCCGCGCGATGTGGGTCAATCTTCGTGCGGGTCGATTTGTTCAGGGGGGGAGTACCCTTACTCAGCAGTTGATCAAGAACTTCTACCTGACCTCTGAGAGAACCCTCTCGCGTAAATTGCTTGAACTGCCGATGGCGGTTCTGTTGGATCTTCACTACGAGAAAGATGAAATTCTTGAGGCCTATCTTAATGAGGTTTATCTGGGACAGGATGGCGCGCGTGCGATCCACGGTTTTGGTCAAGGTAGCCTCTTCTACTTCGGCCGTCCCGCCGCTGAACTCGAGCTGCATCACATTGCATTGCTAGCTGGGTTGGTTAAAGGGCCTTCTTATTATGATCCTCGGCGTCACCCAGAGAGAGCTCTAAAACGCCGTGATCTGGTACTGAAACTGCTGTTGGATCAAGCGATGATCAGCTCCAATCAGTATCAACGTGCGATACAACAACCGCTTGATGTCATTAAACGAGGCACCCGTTTAAAAGGGGCTTACCCAGCCTACCTCGATGTGGTGAAACGTCAGCTTCGACAAGAGTATCGCGAAGAGGATTTGAATTCTGAGGGGATTCGTATTTTTACAGCACTGGATCCTTTAGTGCAGCAGAATGCGGCTTCGGCGTTAAGTGAACGTATCGCGTTGTTAGAAAAACAGTACGGCAAAAAAGCACAGCCTCTGCAGGGCGCAACGGTGGTTACCGATCCGCAAACAGGAGAGTTGTTAGCGGTTATTGGTGGACGTAATGCCCGATTTGCTGGATTTAACCGGGCCTTGGATGCTCGCCGCCCGATTGGTTCCTTAGTTAAACCGGCCACCTTCTTGGCCGCGTTAGAGAAGGGGTACACCCTAACGACACTGATCGAAGACAGCGCCTTTCAGATGCAGCAGCCGGACGGGTCGGTATGGTCACCTGAGAACTTTGACGGCAAAGAGAAGGGTATGGTGCCCCTGTATGAGGCCATTTCGCGCTCCTACAATCTCTCCTCAGCACGCTTAGGTCTGGATATAGGAGTCGATTCGGTCATCGATATGTTGAAGCGACTAGGCGTTGATTCAGAGATCAAACCCTACCCATCGCTGCTATTGGGAGCGCTCAACTTGGCACCTATTGAAGTAGCGCAGGTCTATCAAACGCTAGCCGCGAATGGGTTCAGAATGCCGCTTCGCGCCATTCGTCGAGTCACCGATGCCTATGGGCAAGAGCTCTCTCGCTACCCCTTTAAGCTCAATCAAGTCGTTGATCCTAAACAGGTTCATCTGATTCACTACGCAATGCAATCGGTGGCTCGTGAGGGTACGGCTAGATCGCTCTACAGAACGCTTCCCAGCAACTTAAATGTGGCGGGTAAAACAGGGACATCTGATCAGCAGCGAGACAGTTGGTTTGCTGGATTTACCGGCAGCCGTTTAGCCGTTGTTTGGGTTGGCCGGGATGACAATGCGACCTTACCTTTTACTGGATCAGGCGGCGCATTAAAGGTGTGGACGGATCTGATGAAGAGAGAGCAGCCCGAACCCTATTTGGCCTTAAAACCGAGAGAGGTGGAGTATGTTTGGGTCGATGCAGCGCAAAATGTTCAAACCGAACAGCAGTGTGAGGGGGCTCGTTCAGTTCCCTACATTCAAGGCACAGAACCTGTACAGCGAGTCAGCTGTGGTGGCAAACGCAAACCTGGGGAGGCGATTAAATCGCCATTAGACTGGTTCAAAGGTTGGTTTAATTAGATTTTCTGCAATCAACTGATTATTCTTAGTGCGTCTTAATCTTGAGAACATCGAGTCGGTTCATGAATCTGTACCAATCTTTATCCACTTCAGCTGTGCTGACCTTGCTGGTCGGTTGTGCAGGCCCAAGCCCTTACCTCACTCCGGTAGAGGAGCGTGATGTGTCGCCACGCAATGCAAAGGTTGCACCCGGCGCGGTTGTTCCGGTGGAACCCCGCGGTGATGTGAATGTTGCCCCCATCTACGATGTGCCGAACTTCGCACCAACTCAACCTTCACAACAACCCGCTCAAATTGCTCCCTCTGAGCCGCTCGCGATTGATGAAAGTTCCAACTCAGCAACAGTGTCGTTGCTCGCTGAAGCAAAACAGGCTGCGGATAGAGGTGATCTGGCAGCTGCTGAATCCCAAGTTGAACGCGCACTGCGTATCTCACCGCGCGATCCACAGGTCTATTTGCATTTAGCGTCTATTAAACGCCGCCAGTTGAATCTGATTCAGGCAGAGCAGGTTGCGCTAAGAGGTGTTGCCGTTGCAACGGGACTTCCCGATTATCAGCGCAAACTCTGGCGTGAACTGGCATTGATTCGCGAACAGGCAGGGGATGCAGCTGGCGCCGCTGCTGCACGCGCAGAAGCTACTCGATAAGTTGGAGCGGTCTTATTAAGGCCGCGATTTTATTTGAATGACTTATCGGTTATGAGTGTTAAGCCCTAGCATTAACCGCCTTAAATCGCGTTCTTGTCGTATCACCCTAATTACGAAGACATTTTCTTTCTCGATTCTGTAGACGATGCGTGAGGGTGGAGTGATCACTTCCCTGTAGTTTTGTAATGGAAGCTCAGGTAAGCGGCGACCTGATTCAGGATATTGTTCCAGTCGCCTGACGCTAGACAGTATTCTCTGCACTAACTGCTTTGCTGCGGCTCTGTCACTAATAGCAACATACTCTGCTAATTCTGAAAGGTCATCGATCGCTTTTTCTGTCCAGATTAGCTTAGCCATTTGTCCAACTTGGCTTCTACTTCAGCTTGAGTATGAACTTTGCCTTCAGCAACGTCTTTTTCACCAAGCGCAATCGCTTCAAGCAAAGCCAATCGGTTTTGCATGTACTCGTAATCTTCTACGTCTACTAGGTAGGCCGAAGGCTGTCCATGTTCTGTAATCAAGATAGGCTCCTTGTTGACGTGCAACTCACTAAGAATTTTAGTCGCGTGCCTTTTAAGGTTGGTTACTAACTCTGTTTTCATAGATAACCCCTGAGTTTTAAGTGATACAATTGTATCACTTTATCTAAATGGAATTCATCTCAGGGGTAGCTTAAGGGGGCTGACCTTTCGGTCTGACCCCCTTATCGAGTATCAATATCACTCACTATGCCAGGCAGTTGCTAAGACGTTGTTGCGAGTGTTTCTATCCTCCAGAGTCACCTCCTCTTCATCGAGTGCATCAAACTGGGCAATTGCATGAATGATGGCGTAGATATCAGCCATGTCAGCCCAGCCATCTTCAGTTTCTATCCTCTCAATGCCATCTTTATTAGCCGATTGAATAGTCACCTCGGTGCTGGAATCACGGTCTTTTATCAGTAGCGAATCATTAAGCATCTCCAACTGAAGACGCTCCCAATTGATGCCT
The DNA here is from genome assembly GCF_013283345.1 of Marinobacterium sp. xm-d-564. Lineage (NCBI taxonomy): Bacteria > Pseudomonadati > Pseudomonadota > Gammaproteobacteria > Oceanospirillales > Oceanospirillaceae > Marinobacterium > Marinobacterium sp. xm-d-564. The sequence goes on from NZ_WBYO01000009.1 coordinate 81,447, forward strand.
TCCAATACAAGCGTATCACTCCCACTGCTATCCACTATTTGGTCTGATCCATCATCCGCTCGAATAATGTAAGTATCATCGCCTTTTCCGCCCTCCAGCAGGTCATCCCCTTTACCGCCGGTTAACTGGTCATCGCCATTGCCGCCCATAAGCCTGTCTTGGCCACTGCCCCCAAAGAGATGATCCGTGCCGTTGTCGCCTGATAGCTTATCGTTTCCGGATCCACCATAAAGTTGATCCGACTCGTTGCCGCCAAACAGGTGGTCCGAACCGCTACCGCCATGCAGACGATCTTCTCCCTGATCACCAAATAGTTCGTCATCGCCGGAATCGCCATAGATGAGATCGTTGTTCTGATCTCCGTGGATAAGATCATCGCCGCCACCGCCGGAGATAGTATCGTCGCCACCATGACCACTGATGACATCAGCAGAGGCTAAGCCTTGGATATGATCATCGCCGTTGCTGGTCGCAAGCGTCTGCTGGGCAATGTCCGATAGATTCATCTGTTCACCGTTACTGAACTCAATCAATTTGATGGTGTCGAGTGAGATAAGATCGCCATTAAAGAAGGATTTGACGGTAATTAGATCCCCCGGCTGCCCTGTTTCGATTAAGAGATCATCGTTGATCCGGCTGATATCAACTTGCTTTTTGCTAATAGTGGAATCAAACAACACCTTATCGATGGAGTCACGGTCGCGGTTGTTGATCACATCTTGACCGTGACCTCGGCTAAAGAGGTAGGTGTCTTTGCCTTGACCTCCTTGCAAAACGTCAGCCCCTTCACCACCTACTAACAGGTCACCTCCTTCACCTCCAGATAAGTGATCATCTCCACGGTTACCTATTAAATGGTCGTCACCACCGGCGCCCTCTAGGTATTCATTGGCATCGGCTCCCTGCAACCTATCATCCCCCTCAAGTCCATAGAGCCTATTGGAGTCTAGTGATTGGTAGAGGCTGTTAAGCTCAAAAATAGAGTGCTGTGTTGAACCCCCCTCCGCATTCACTAGTTCAATTGTTTCAATCAGATTGGGTGTGATAATACCTTTGTCATAGACCTGTTTGATGGTGATCTGATCTCCCGTCAATTGACCGTTTTGGTCTGAGAATTGGATCAGTAGATCCTCTCCAGAAGTTCCAATGCGTCGAAGAGTTAGCTGATCAGATTGCTCTATTCCAACGATGCGAATTGTGTCTCTGCCGGAATGTTCAATGTAGGTGTCTTGCCCATCCCCTTGAGTAAATAGGTAAAGATCATCCCCGGAACCACCGTAAAGTGTGTCATTACCTTGATTGCCTTGAAGTGTATCCGCCAGATCGGAACCGAATAAATAATCGTCGCTGTTGCCGCCTTTCGTCGAAAAGTGAGTGATCACTTCTGATAGATTAAGAGCTTTGCCATCATAAAAACGTAGGGTTTCAATGGTGCCCTCCTGAAGGCTGCCATCAAAGTCGAATACGTTTTCTAACCGAATAGCAGCGCCACTTTTTGCGCCATCTTCATTCAGCAGATGAATGTCGATGTGACTGATGCCTCGCTCAAACAGAAGGTTGCTGACTGAAATACCCTCGCCAAATAGAAGTACATCGTTTCCTTGGCTGTCATAGATTTGATCAGAGCCGTCTCCAATGCTGTAGTGGTAAATATCATTACCCACGCCGCCAAAGAGTTGGTCGTCGCCTAAACCACCGGTGATCAGATCATCATCATTTGAGCCTGTCAGTGTCTCAGAAGCATCTGTACCTGTGATCTGTGAATCAATAAGCCACGGGGCAAGAGCTGGGTTCTCTTTCAGATCATCCATTACATCGTCATAAGCGGGCGACAGATTCGATAGCTGCTGCACTGTTTTGAAGAGTAGATTGGCTTGTGACAGGTCGTTTTGATCGATAAGGCTTTGCAGATGGGCTTCGAAATTCTCCGTATCTGGAGCAAATTGACCGGTGCTTGAATCAAATTTAACCCCAATCAAATCAAAAGCCTCAGCATAGTGGGTTTGGGCGTTGAGCTGCCCTTCGACATAGTCGCTAAATGCTTTGAATTGTGCGATCAGAACCGGTGCCGCGCGGCCATGTGGGTTTGGGTCATGTTCACCCCAGCACCAGGTGCCAACATAGTCTTTAGCCGTTAACTCTTCTAACGCCTCAAGCTGTCGAGCATCCATGACGTGCCCATAAATGCGGCTTGGGTCGCGACTGTAGGGGTCGACGTCGGCTACCCCCGTCCACTGGTAGATGATCTCATTAACCAACGCAGATCGTGCAGCAGGGTCGGACTCTTGAATGAACTGGTCAACCATCGATTTGAGCTCTGTATTGTGTGCCATTACCTGTTGTAGGTTGGCCACATAACCCCAGCCCTTAATATCAGGGTAGTTGATTAGGTCATCAGCTGTTTGAGTGGAATCCTGATAGATGGATTGCGTTTCATCAGTTTGAAACCAGACATCGACCAGCTCATTGGAAGGGCTATTTGTATTTGCAAACGAGCTCGTTTGAATGAAGTGGTTGCCTTGTTGTTGCTGTGAATCTTCAGAGTAGTCTAGGTTGATCGATGTGATTCCGAGCTCTTCTAGAGTTTTCAGTTCAAACTCTTGAGTTTGTCCATCTAAATTGAGGTCTTGCCAGACTTTAAGCGCTTGAAAATCTCGATCGAACTCATCGATGACCCCATCGAAATTGGAGTCGTACTCTTTTAGAGCCTCAAACCCATTGGCGGCCTTGTCTCCGTTAGATAGCTGGGTGTTATTACCAAACAGCTCGGTTCCGTCATCGATTTTGCCGTTGTTGTTCAGGTCGATGGCCAACATGCCATCATCAGGTGATACCCATCCAGTTTTTTCGGCAAAACCATCGCCAGCGTGATCGAAATAGACGCCTTGATCAATTCCAATAGTTTCGACGCCGTCGCCGTCCAGATCTAAAACGAGCGGTGAGGTAATCGATTCTGCATTGGCGAAACTGGGTGCTTCAACATATTGATCGTTCGCTGCAAACTCCCAATCGTTCCAGGTGAGTTCCACATCAGGCTGATGCAAAAGCAGGTCGAAGATCGGATCTAATGTTCCCTTTTCAGCGAGATACTCGCCAAAGTCATCGGCAAGCGGATAGAGCGCCATCAATGGCACTAGAGCGGCAGTATGAGGACCGGGTACCAGTGAGGCGGCTGTGCCAACTAGTGCGATTGCATTTCCAAGTTCGAATTCACCTTGATCAAAATCCTCAAGGACCTCAGCAAGGGCTGTGGTAAAAGCAACGGTTCCAAACATACGCCCTAAAGTCATGCCCAATGGAGATTTGCTGTCTGTAGTAGCGTCAATTGCAGCTGCAGTAATAGCAGCAAAAGCTGATAATTTTTCTAGTGTTGTAGATTCTTTAGAACTGAATATACCCACGTTTCGTTCATAGGTATGGGTGCTTACGGTTAGTGAAAGTGCGTCAACAAAACCTTCCTTGGCGATAGTCGTCATCTTTATATCCTTTTATTTATTAAATGCTTGAGTGATTGCGAGGATCCATAGGGCAATTCCGTATCCTGTTAGACCCAGTAATAGATAATGTGTAGTACTCATAGAAACCAGTTTCATTCGTGAAACTAGAGCTGTAATGATTGCTATGATTACTGTGTAACCGAAGTATTGGAAATATTCATTTTTTGGGATAAACAACATGAAAATAGTTAGAGTCCCAAAGAAGATTAGTTTTCCAAATAGTATTTGTTTAAGAGTGACCGGTTCTTCCTTAAACACATCATTTTCTTCTTCATTTTCCATTTAACGCTCCTCAATTGAGTCAGTTTTCATTCTTAGTAACGGTGAAAGTAGATACTCGATGATCCTCCTTTTGCCTGTTTTTAATTCCGCGCTGACGCTCATCCCGGGTTGCAGGGGGTGGGAATTGCCGTCGATTTCTAAGGTTTCTGAGAAGAGTTTAAGTTCTGCAGGAAAGAGTAAAACGCCTTGTTCATTTTGTTGTGCATCGGCGCCAAGGTGAACGATCTCAGCATCGATTACGCCGTATTTTGTGAACGAGAATGCATCCACTTTAATTTCGGCGCGTTGGCCTGTTTGTACAAAACCTACATCGCTGTTTTGCAACCAGGCTTCGACTCTTAATGATTGATTCAGTGGCACAAGATTCATTAGGGTCTCAGCGCTGGTAGCGATAGCGCCAACTGTAAATGCGTTGAGATCACTGACTATCCCGTCAATCGGTGCGCGAATGTTATGCTGCTCAATAAACCACTCTAATTGAGCGATATCCCCATATAGAAATCTGGCGGCCTCTTGCAGTCGATGCAGTTCATTCAACGTTTGCGCTTTGCTCTCTGCTTTAAATGCTTGGATCTGCTTTTGAATTGAAACGGCCTGGCTCAAGGTTGAAGCTACGTCCAGTTGTAACGCCCTTACGCTAGCTTCCACTTCAATAAGCCGTTGGCGTTGGGTAAGAAGGGCGCTGTTTGATGCAGCGCCGTTTTTAACCAATGACTCAATCGCTTCTGTTTCGGCCTCAACAATTGAGCGGAGTCGTGACATTGAATCGAGTTGCGTTTTAGCCTGTGAATGACTCAATTCTGAGCTGCGCAGTTGCGCGTTTAACTGTTCAAGTTTCTTGTTATAGCTCTCTATCTGTTCTGAAAAGAGCGCCTGTTGAGGGTTAGAGGATGACAGATACTTGACGTTGCCTTTCTCTAAATACTCAGCAAAGAGCCGGGTGCGTTCTATCTCGTGTTGCTTAAACTTCTGTTGCTCCAGTTTCTGCTGGAGTTGATTAAAAGGTTCTGTGGCATCCAGTTCAATTAGGGTTTCACCGGCATGAACCGCATCACCATTGGTGATGTTGATCGAATCGATTTTCCCTGTGATAGACGATTGAACTCGTTTTGTTTGTCCGGTTGGTATGACTTTTCCAGATGCCCTTGCCACAATGTCTACCTCACCAATAGACGCCCAGGTGAGGCCTGACATCATCAGCAGGGCGATTAAGTAGGCAGTTACCCTCGGCCATTTCTTGGGTGGTCGCTCTTGAATCAGTAGCGCACCAGGTAAAAAATCGTGCAGCTCTTTTGATGTCAGCCTCATGCGATGGCCTCCTTAAATTCTGATGGTTGATCGGCCGATTGAAGACGAATCATTTCGGCGTAGCGGCCGTTTAATGTCATCAGCTCTTGATGGGTGCCAGACTCAGCTAACTCGCCTTGATCAAGTACAAGAATTCGATCGCAGTGTCTTACTGTGTTCAGGCGGTGAGCGACGGTGATGACGGTGCGCCCTTTGCAGATCAAGTGCATCTGCTGACGGATTTTCTCTTCTGAAATGTAATCGAGAGCGCTCGTTGCTTCGTCAAAAATCAGAATTTTTGGATTGCTGATCAGGGCTCTCGCTATCGCGATTCGCTGGCGCTGCCCCCCTGAGAGGTTGCTGCCACGCTCACCCGCCAAGGTGTCATAAGCAGCTGGAAGCTCAGTGATAAACTCGTGCGCACCGGCCAGTTTGGCGGCTTTGACAATGGTTTCTAGCGATTCACCGGGTGTGCGTATCGCAATGTTGTCGCGCACACTTTTATTGAATAAAAAGCTCTCTTGTGGAACGACGCTGATATTGGATCTAAGCCAATCAGTGTTGACCTGTGCTAAATCAACACCATCAATGAGCACCTTTCCTAAGTTGGGTAGGTAAGTCCGTTGAATCAGCTTGGTCAGTGTGCTTTTGCCAGAGCCTGAAGCGCCGACAATACCGATCGATTCTCCGGCGTTGATCTCAAGGTTGATCCTATTCAGAACCGTGGGGCTATTCAGACTGTAGCGAAAACTGACGTGTTGAAAGGCAATGGAGCCTTGCAAGCTAGGGAGAGACGCTTGGCTTGTCTGAGCGTCAGACTCAGAGGGCGTATTGAGTATATCGCCGAGACGTTTCAAGGATATACCCGCTTGTTGGACGTCTTGCCAGAGTTGAACCAGTTTCAAAATGGGTGCACTGACTCGACCCGCGATCATATTAAATGCGATCAATTCACCGATGGTTAACTGATTGTCCATGACCAGAAGGGCACCAAACCAGATAATTAACACCGTGGTGAACTTGCTAATAAACTGAGCAATTTGAGTCGCGATATTACCGAGGTTTTTAGCTTTGAAGCCGATGCTGGTCGCTTGGGCAATCTGCTTTTCCCAGCGTTGCTGCATCTTTGGCTCAAGCGCCATTGATTTAACGGTATCGATGCCCGTGATCGATTCAACCAGAAACGCTTGGTTTTCGGCACTGCGTTTGAAACTCTCATTTAAGCGATGGCGCAAAGTGGGTGTGATGAGTATAGATAACAGCAAGTAGCACGGAAGTGACCCAAGAACGATCCACGTGAGCGTAGGGCTAAACATCCAAAGCACAGCGATGAAGAGCAGAAGAAAGCTAAGATCAATCATCAGGGTCAATGCACCCCCAGTGATGAACTCCCTTAGTGTGTCTAGCTCTTTGATTCTCGCCACGGTATGCCCTACTTGGCGTGAATCGAAATAGGCTGCAGGTAAGCGCATGACATGGTTAAAAAGCTTAGCGCCAAGCTCCACGTCAATTCTGCTGGTGGTATGAACCATCAGGTAGTTGCGAACGATGCCCATCACCAATTCAAACATCAGCAGTGCAGCAAATCCGATGGCCAGAATATCCAGCGTAGTGAAGCCTCTATGCACCAGCACTTTGTCCATAACGATTTGAAAGAAAAAGGGCGTGGCTAGGGCAAATAGCTGAAGGAATACAGAAATTATGATGACTTCGGTAAAAATCCCTTTGTGTTTAATCAGGGAAGGGATAAACCATTTCAGATCAAATCGGCGATCAGAACCTAGGGTTTCTCGCTCTTTAATGAAAATAATTCTGTTATCCCAGAGCTGATCAAACTCTGCCAAATTGAGTTTTCTGGGTGTGGTCTCGCCGGGCTTGATGACTAAGCAGAACCAATCCTGTCCATTTTGATTAACGCGAAGAAGGGTGAGGTATTGCCCATCGGACATAGGTGCTGCAACGGGCATAAATTCATTGTGTAAGTCACTGATTTTACAGTTTCTTATCCCTGCTTTTAGGTTAAGTGAGTTTAGCGCTCTTATGAAATCCGTTTCTGTCAGTGTGGATTTGGATGTTTGCCATTGATGGCGCAACTGCTCTGTATCACAAGCTTTATGTCTAAGCTTGGCTAATGTCGTAATGCTGTATATGGCTGATTCAAATGGATTCACAATAACTATCCCTCCGTGGACACCTCATTAAGGTTTAGCAGAGGAATTGAAAATGTGCGTAATAATTTTTTCTTTTTATTCCACTAATTAGTCTTAGCTTTGCGACTACCATCATTTTTTAGAAAAAAACGACAAATTTTTTTAGTTTTTTAAAATCTACCTGAAAGTCACTATCCATAGGGGTTTGAGAGAGATGTTGCTCTGGGTTTTTGTTAAAAAATCGAATTTTTTTAAACTTTTTTTCATTTTTTATTACGCAAAAATTTAAATCTTGTTCTATACCTATATACATCCCCGACGGAATGGGGATAACGAGAGAGATCTCGAATCGGTTTTCCACCTAACCAATCCATCCAGCATAGAGGATTAGTTAGTGAGCTCCCCCTTCGCTCCTGAGAGCTGATTGAAATCGACATGTTGATCGATCAAGGATGATCCGATGCATGCAAATACCCAAAGGGATTTGGGTTTGGAGAGGGATCTTCGGCAATTGCCAAAATCTGATGCGCCGCGAAAAGAGGGAGTTTTTCAATGCGCATCAACCATAAATTTAACCGTGTTATGAGGGCGGTTAAGGGTGCCGCAGGATGGGCACAGCAGGGAGGGATCCCTGAACGATAGACTCTGACTCTGTAGTGTTCCCTAGCAGGCACTACAGTTTTACAGGAATGAGTCCCTTCGATTGAGTCTGTCGTTTAATGTCCAGTGATGTGATCGGCAAAGGATGGCAATGATGCATTACACGCAAACCTCAACGGAGTGAGGTTTGGAGAGGGATCTCAAGTTTCGACTAATATCCGATGCGTGGCGAGAAGAGGGAATTTTTCAAAGCGCACCCTATTTTTGATTTAGTTACCTATGTAGCTAAAGGAGCCAAAGGAATGGCTCACATGGGAGTGATCCCAGTAAAGTGAACTGCAATGGATTGTTGTGAGCTTTACAAACACTTCAAAGGATTGAAGTGATGAGAGGGATCTCAGGCAAATGCCAAAAATCTTACGCGCCGCGAGAAGATGGAATTTCTCAAGGCGCGTTCTTTTTTGTTTATAATGCTTTTAAGATTAGTTTTTGAGACAAGGTTATGTACAACTGGTTCGTTATTCAATCAAAGCCTGGTCAATTGTTTAAAGCCCAATTTGAGCTTGAACAGCAAGGTTTTGAAACCTACCTGCCGCTGCTTAAAACTGAGCAAATCAAACAAGGAAAGCGAACTGAAATAGAGACACCGCTTTTTCCAGGTTATCTATTCATTTACCTCTCCAAAGAAGAGAGTAATTGGCGCCCTATTCGATCAACACGCGGAGTGGCTAAGCTGATTAGCTTTGGAAATGAACCGGCTATCGTGCCAACAGCTGCCGTCAATGCCATTCGAGCTCAGTTAAGGCACATCGATTCTGAAAAGCAGTTCACCAAAGACGATAAGGTTTCTATCAATGATGGGCCATTCAAAGACCTGCAAGCAGTGTTTTTAGAATACGACGGTGAACAAAGAGCGTTTGTCTTGCTCGAGTTATTGGGGCGTTGGCAGAAGATGTCCGTAGAGCTGTCGGCTCTTAGTTAGAGGCCGTAACATCCCAAACCGGCGTACACTCCTCAATTTGAAGTTCGGCTGGGTTTACGTTATCGACCCAACTTTGCAGATACCTTAATGTGGTTGTCTCTTTTCGCCATCCGCCACGCAGCATAATCTTCTCTAACGGCACGCCTGCATTCAACATATCCAGAGCAGCACCCATCCGAAACGAGTGGCCGCTTAAGTGTGGCAGATCTCTACGCCTAGCCCTGTATTGCAGATCGACCAGAATAATATTGATGGATGCCGGGTTGAGTTTGTCACCCAAGGTTTTGTTGTCTTTGCGGATGGATCGCAGAATATGCCCCTCTTTAGCGCCAATTCGACTTTTCCATCTGGATATCCTAGTTGCTAGTAGATCGCTTATAGGGATGAGTTTGCCATTGCCCAACTGATCGGTTTTAGAGCGTTTAAGGTTTAACGCAAAGTGACCGTTTGGAAGTGTCTTTAAGTCCTCTAAACAGAATGAACAGATCTCTGAGGAGCGGCGCATGGTCTCATAACCGATTCTAAGCAGTAGTTCATTGCGCCGACCGGCTAGAGAGGAGTCACATTTTTTTAAAAGTTGCTCTAAAAGATCGAGTGTCAGCGGGTGCGCCTGTTTCTGCTACCTACCGATTTTTTCGATGCATCTTTTTCAGAGCAATTTTAACTTCTGGTGTTTTGGTAGGACTACCAAAACCAGAGAAAAAGCAGATAGACCCTATCGTGTCGATACGGCGTCGAATCGTTGCACTCTTTTGGCATTCAGACATATCGGCGATGTAGGCTGCTAGATCTGAAGCTTTAGGGGGTAGAGGATCTAAACCATTGGATATTGCCCAGTTAGCAAAGTGCTTAAAGTCACTGCGATACGCTTTGAGGGTGTTTTCCGCAAAGGCACCATCGAGTTGTGCCATCAAATCATCTAAAAATTCTTTTACGTCCATCACCTACCTCCCTGTATCGTGATGCCTTAAGTGTAGACAAAAATTTGGAGTTTCGATTTAAAGATCTGCGGAAAATTGTGTGGACTTAAAACTCTATTAAATTCGTATCATTAAGTTCGATAAAACTAACACTACTTTGTAAATTTATTGAAACGCTGATAGTGTGTTCACGTATTGAACGAATATTTAATGAAACCTCACTGTGGCAAGCAGGGGCGGTAGCGTGCCTAAATGAGTCAAAACAGCGATACTCTTGAATACGATTACCGGGTTCTTCAGTTAATAGAAGAACGCCCAGATATTTCACAGCGCGAACTGGCTTCGCAGCTGGGGTTTAGTGTGGGTAAAACCAACTACGTATTGTCTGCACTAATAGAGCGTGGCTTGGTTAAAGCGGAAAACTTCAAGCGTTCAAATAACAAAGCCGGTTACTTGTACCTTCTGACTCCCAAAGGTATTTCAGATAAAGGGGTTATTACTGCGCGATTCTTAAAACGGAAGGTGGAAGAGTACGAGCGTTTAAAGGCTGAAATAGCGGACATTCAATCAAGAATCGAAGAGTGAGTGTTGAGAACTAAAAGTCAAAATTGGGTATCATTGAAATCTTATCATAAGGGCGATAAAGACTTTCTTGAGGTTTGTCCTGATATTTTTGATTTTAGTAGAGAAGTGCTATCGATGAGCGATCTGAAAATTGACACAGCTTTTTATGTGAAATGTATATCTGCCCTAGAGCGTGCCTTCGAAATGTTGAATGCCTCACAAGCTGAAAGCATCGAATTTGAACTCTATCGCTCAGCGACCATCAAAGAGTTTGAAATTATATTGGAGCAGTCGGGTAAGTTACTAAAAAAACGATTGAGACCTTTCTTTCACAGTAATAAGGCTGCTGATGAGCTTTATTTCAAAGATATATTTCGTCATGCAGCATTGCATGGTCTGATCACTGCTGAAGAAGCAGAAAGATGGTTGCACTTCAGGGATAATCGGAATTCCACGAGTCATGATTATGGTGAAAAACTCGCTAACACAACTCTGCTGTTGATCCCTGAATTTATTATTGATGCTAAACGGTTGGCAGAAGTTATAGATGCTGCTTAGAGATAAAGATCACAAGGAAATTATCCGCCTAGCTAAAAGGTCGTTTACAAAGCCAGTTAAAATTTGGGCTTATGGTAGCCGTGTTAGTGGTCTGGCTCACGAAGGTAGCGACCTCGATTTGGTTGTGCTGCCGGATGGCGATGAAATGATTGATCTTAGCGAGTTAGGTGTGTTCAAAGATTTATTACAAGAATCAACAATTCCGATTCTTGTTCAGGTTTTAGATTGGAATCGCATACCTGAAAGCTTTCAAGCGAATATTTTGAAAGAGTACGAGGCGCTTTTATAGGTAAGGCGGGCTTATATTAATAAGGGGCCCTTATCGTTATCTAAAGTAGGTTTAAATAGAAAGGTTTAATGTTTCGAATAACCCTAAAATCACCTTAAGGTTACACTAAGAGTGAAGCTGGTTTTTAAAAGTTCAATTAATTAAAAATATATTATAAATCAATTGGTTATATTATTTTGAGTGAGTATTCGACATTTACTTCTGAATCAGTATCAGAAGGGCATCCAGATAAAATTGCGGATCAAATTTCAGACGCTATTCTTGATGCAATAATCGCAGAAGATAAATACGCACGTGTTGCCTGTGAAACGATGGTTAAGACGGGTGTAGCGATTGTCTCTGGTGAGATCACTACCTCTTCGTGGATCGATCTAGAAGATCTAGTGCGTAACGTAATCAACGATATCGGCTACACATCGTCTGACGTAGGTTACGACGGTAACACCTGTGGTGTGATCAACATCATCGGTAAACAGTCAGTAGATATTGCGCAGGGTGTTGACCGTTCTCGTCCAGAAGATCAGGGCGCAGGCGACCAGGGCTTGATGTTCGGTTACGCATCTAACGAGACTGACGTTCTGATGCCTGCTCCAATCACATTCGCTCACCGCCTAGTTGAGCGCCAAGCTGAAGCGCGCAAATCTGGCCTGCTTGGCTGGTTGCGTCCAGATGCTAAGTCTCAGGTTACTTGCCGTTACGAAAATGGTAAGCCAGTAGCGATAGATGCGGTTGTACTCTCTACTCAGCACAACCCAGAAATCTCTCAGAAAGATCTTCAGGAAGCGGTTCAAGAGCTGATCATCAAACAGGTACTTCCAGCAGATCTTCTGCACGCTGGCACTAAATACCACATTAACCCAACCGGTAAATTTGTTATCGGTGGCCCTGTAGGCGACTGTGGTCTAACGGGTCGTAAGATCATCGTAGACACCTACGGTGGTATGGCACGTCACGGTGGCGGTGCGTTCTCTGGCAAGGATCCATCAAAAGTGGACCGTTCAGCTGCTTACGCAGGTCGTTACGTGGCTAAGAACATTGTTGCAGCAGGCCTTGCTGATCGTTGTGAGATCCAAGTCTCTTACGCAATCGGTGTTGCAGAGCCAACTTCGGTATCGATCAACACCTTCGGTACTGGCAAGATCTCAGATGAGAAGATCATTCAGCTTGTTCGCGACAACTTCGATCTTCGCCCATATGCGATCACCAGCATGCTAGATCTTCTTCACCCAATGTATCGCCAAACAGCAGCATACGGTCACTTTGGTCGCAACCCATTTGAGATGACGGTAGGTAACGACACCTTTACTGCCTTCCCATGGGAAAAGACGGATAAAGCTGACGAGCTTCGCAGCGCAGCAGGATTGTAAAAAATGCAAATAACCGTATTTGGTACCGGCTATGTCGGCTTAGTAACAGGCGCATGCCTTGCCGATGCTGGCCATGAAGTCACCTGTGTAGATGTAGACCAAGCAAAGATTGATGGTCTAAAGAGGGGCACTATTCCAATCTACGAGCCAGGTCTTGAGCCGATTGTGATAGAGAATCACCGTGCAGGTCGCCTTCACTTCACAACCGATGCTGCGGAAGCCGTAAGGTTTGGTGAGGTACAGTTTATCGCTGTAGGCACACCGCCAGATGAAGATGGTTCTGCAGATCTACGTTATGTCTTAACCGTTGCTCGCACTATCGCTGAGCACATGGATGCGCCAAAGATTGTTGTTGATAAATCGACTGTTCCTGTAGGCACAGCCGATAAAGTAAGCGCAGCAATTGCCAAAGTGCTGACAAGTCGCTCAAGTGATATTCCATACGAAGTCTGCTCAAACCCAGAGTTTCTAAAAGAGGGTTCAGCGATTGAGGACTTCACTAAAGGTGCTCGTATAGTTGTTGGTACTCAGTCCGACTGGGTAATCAATCGTATGCGCGAATGTTACGCCCCTTACAACCGTAACCATGAGAAGTTGATGTTCATGGATGTTCGTTCTGCTGAACTGACCAAATATGCTGCTAATGCGATGCTGGCAACTAAGATCAGCTTTATGAATGAACTCTCTAACCTTGCTGAACGCCTAGGTGCTGACATTGAGAACGTGCGTAAAGGTATAGGTTCTGACCCTCGTATTGGTTACCACTTCATCTACCCTGGTTGTGGCTACGGAGGCTCTTGTTTCCCTAAAGATGTTCAAGCGCTGGCAAAAACAGCTGCTGAAGTCGATTACGATGCAGAACTGCTCAAAGCAGTGGAATCAGTCAACCTGCGCCAGAAAACCACGCTCTTTACCAAGCTCAACAACGCATTTGATGGGGACCTAAAAGGACGCACCATTGCAGTTTGGGGTTTGAGCTTTAAGCCGAATACGGATGATATGCGCGAGGCGCCAAGCCGAACGCTGATGGAATCTATCTGGACTGCCGGCGGCAAAGTAAAAGCGTTCGATCCAGAAGCGATGGAAGAGACACACCGCATCTACGGTGATCGTGACGATCTAACACTGGTTGATGATCGAGAAGCCGCGGTAGAAGGCGCTGATGCGCTGGTGATCTGTACTGAGTGGAAAAGCTTCCGAGCAGTTGATTTTGCTTGGCTAAAGGAACAGCTAGCGAGTCCCGTTATTGTTGATGGACGCAACTTGTACGATCCGGTGCAGGTCCGTAATGCTGGTTTAGTCTATTTTGCTGTGGGACGTGCTGATTCAATAGCAATAATTAATAAGGGCATGAATTGAAAACTATACTTGTGACAGGTGGTGCCGGTTTTATCGGAAGCCACTTATGTGAAGAGCTTGCTAAAAATCCAGAAAACAAAGTTTATTCGCTGGACAACTATTCCACTGGCAGTGAAGCCAATCACGTGGCTAATGTTGAATACATAAATGGTGATACTCAAGATATTCAGGATCATATCAAGTTTAGTCCCGATATTGTCTACCATCTTGGTGAGTATTCTAGGGTTGAACAGAGTTTTGATGATATAGAAAAGGTCTGGTGTTTTAATAAGATAGGGACGTTTTCAGTTCTACAGTTTTGTAGAGAGCATGCATCCAAAATCGTCTATGCTGGTAGTAGTACAAAATTCGGTGATGGTGGGTTAGGTCGACGTCAAAGCCCTTATGGTTGGACCAAAGCATCAAATACTGAATTAGTTGAGAACTTTGGAGATTGGTTCAACGTCCCATACTCGATAGTATACTTTTATAACGCATATGGCCCCCGAGAAATAAGAAATGGTAAATATGCAACTTTGATCGCAATATTTGCCGAAAAAATGAAGAAGGGTGATAAATTAACAGTCGTCAGTCCCGGAGAACAAAAGCGTAATTTCACCCATGTTAAAGATATCGTGAGTGGTTTGATTCTCGTCGGTGAAAATGGATTTGGCGATGAGTTTGGCATCGGGCATCCTGCTTCTTTTAGTGTTTTAGATGTCGCTAAAATATTCGGCGGAGAAATTAACATGATTCCTGAAAGAAGAGGGAATAGGATGGCTGCGGATGTTGTGTCTGATAAAACGCGAGCGCTGGGTTGGGAGCCTATTCACAATCTTGAAACATATATTGATAGTTTGCGCAGCACTGGTTGGGAGTCATAAATATAAATGCTAACTAATAGTACGATTTTAATAACCGGTGGAACAGGTTCGTTTGGCAATACGTTTGTGCCGATGACATTGGCTAAATACAAACCCAAAAAAATTATTATTTTCTCTCGCGATGAGATGAAGCAGTGGGATATGGCCAAAGGCTACCAGGATGATCCTCGTGTGCGTTTCTTTATTGGCGATGTTCGTGATCGTGAGCGGCTGTATCGTGCACTGGATGGTGTCGACTATGTGGTACATGCTGCTGCAACCAAAATCGTCCCAACGGCTGAGTACAACCCTTTCGAGTGCGTTAAGACGAATGTTGATGGCGCCATGAACCTTATAGATGCCTGTATCGATAAAAAGGTTAAAGGTGTAGTGGCGTTGTCAACAGACAAGGCCAGCAGTCCTATTAATCTTTATGGCGCAACTAAATTGGCATCCGACAAGCTGTTTGTTGCTGGTAATCATTATGCTGGTGGCAAGGGCACCCGTTTTTCTGTTGTCCGTTACGGAAACGTTATGGGTTCGCGTGGCTCGGTTATTCCCTTCTTTATGTCAATCAAGGAAAAAGGCGTACTGCCAATCACTGATAATCGCATGACCCGCTTTATGATCTCGCTTGAGCAGGGCGTCGAGCTGGTATGGCATGCTTTTGAAGATATGGTTGGTGGTGAAATCTACGTTAAGAAGATACCTTCCATGAAGGTTACTGACTTGGCTCGTGTGGTTGCTCCGGAAGCCAAGCAGGAGCTGGTAGGTATTCGTCCTGGTGAGAAATTGCATGAGCAGATGATTGGTGCTGAGGATGCTTATTTTACGTACGAATACTCCGAACACTACAAGATATTGCCGCAGATTAATAATTGGGATACGGACGTCAATCGCATTAAAGATGGCGTAAAAGTACCCGAAGGATTTGTTTACGCAAGCGACAACAATACCGAGTGGATGAGCGATGACGAGCTTCAACTTTGGATCGATATAAACCGCGAAAAAATCGGGAGTATATAGTGATTCCCTATGGCCGGCAGGATATTAGCCAAACAGACATAGATGCTGTTGTAGGAGTGTTACAGTCTGATTTTTTAACTCAAGGGCCTAAAGTGCCTTTGTTTGAGAAAGTGGTCGCTTACAAGGTGGGAGCTAAACATGCACTCGCAGTTAATAGTGCCACCAGCGCACTTCACGTTGCCTGCATGGCACTCGGGCTCGGGCAGGGGGATTGGCTTTGGACAACCCCCGTTACCTTTGTGGCTTCAGCCAACTGTGGTCTTTACTGCGGGGCGAAGGTAGATTTCGTTGATATCGATCCTCACACATATAACTTATGCCCAAGGGCTCTTGAAGCCAGGCTGGTAGACGCTGAGCATAACGGTAAACTGCCAAAGGTACTTGTAGCAGTTCATCTGTGCGGCCAACCCTGTGAGATGCAGGCCATTTATGAGTTATCGCTGCGGTTTGGATTTAAGATTATCGAAGATGCATCTCACGCGATTGGTGGTAAGTATCAGGGTGAATATATCGGCAATTGTCGATACAGCGATATTACAGTCTTTAGTTTTCATCCGGTAAAAATTATTACCACTGCCGAGGGGGGGATGGCAGTTACCAATAATGATCTTCTCGCTGAAAAGATGAATCTTTATCGTAGTCACGGCGTGACACGTGACCAGAGTTTAATGACTCACGATTCGGATGGGCCATGGTATTACCAGCAGATTGCTCTTGGTTATAACTATCGCATGACCGAGTTGCAGGCCGCACTGGGCATTAGTCAGATGGAACGTCTTGATGCGTTCGTCTCGCGCCGACATCAGTTAGCTCAGCAATACGATATTTTATTAGAAAACTTTCCTGTTATTAGGCCGTTTCAGCACCAAGATAGCTACTCGGGCCTGCACCTATATGTGATTAGGCTGAATCTTGATAAATGCGCAAGGAGTCATCGAGAAGTCTTTGAGGGACTGCGGGCGCATGGTATCGGAGTCAATCTCCACTACATTCCGGTGCATACTCAGCCCTACTATCAAAAGATGGGTTTCAAACAGGGCGATTTTCCGGAAGCTGAATGTTATTACTCCGAAGCGATAAGTCTCCCCATGTATCAGGGGTTGAGTGATAAAGAACAGTTGGATGTCGTAGAAGCGCTCAGGAAGCTAACAAGAACATGAGCTTTGCTGAGAAAATAGCCCTTGGAACTGTTCAGTTCGGTTTAGACTACGGTGTTGCAAATAAAAACGGCAAAGTTCCCTACACAGATGCACTTAACGTAATTCAAACGGCTAGACAAGCTGGCGTTTCCACTCTGGATACTGCAATTGCATATGGCGATAGCGAAACAGTGTTAGGACAAGTAGGGTGTAGGGATTTTTCGGTAGTAACCAAGTTACCTGAAGTGCCTCAGGATGTGTACGATATCGGAGCCTGGGTAGATAAACAGATCGCTGAATCCATAAACCGGTTGCAAATCGATCAGCTTGATGGCTTGCTGCTTCACCGGCCTCAGCAACTAGCCACCAACTTAGGTGACGAACTTTACAAACATTTATGTGCCGCGAGAGACAGAGGGTATGTTAAGCGGATAGGCGTATCAATTTATGAGCCCCAAGAACTTGATGACCTGCCCACCGAATTATCGTTTGATTTAATTCAAGCACCCTACAACCCCTTCGATCAAAGATTGGTAACCAGCGGTTGGCTGGAAAAATTATCATCTGCGGGTGTAGCAGTTCATATTCGATCAATCTTCTTACAAGGTCTGTTGTTAATGTCAAGGCCCGAGCGACCGTCCAAATTTAATCCGTGGCAAAGCTCATTTGAACGTTGGGACGAATGGCTCGCTGATAAAAATCAAACGCCTCTCGAGGCGTGTCTAAGTCATGCGGTTAATTTAGAAGGAGTTGAAAAAGTAGTAATTGGCGTTAACTCAGTGGAGCAACTACAGCAAATGCTAAGTTCATTAGATACTCTATCGATATTTAATAAATTTGAACCGTTCATCGAAGATTTACGTGTTCTCAATCCTGCTAAGTGGAATTTATTATGAAAGTTGTTGCTATTGTGCAGGCCAGAATGGGGTCAAGTCGATTGCCAGGAAAGGTAATGAAGTCGGTGGGCGGTTTGCCGTTGATAGAGGTTCTATTAAACCGCCTTTCGAAGTCTAAATTGATTGACGAGATAGTTGTTGCAACATCTACGGATGCTGCGAACCGTCCTCTAGCAACCCATGTCAAAGATCTCGGGTACCATTGCTTTCAGGGTGATGAAAAAGACGTACTCAATCGCTACGTTTCGGCAGCAGAGGTCAGTAAGGCGGATGTTATAGTTAGAATCACAGGTGATTGTCCCTTAGTTGATGCCGAACTAGTCGATACGGTAATCGAACACTTCAATTCATCAAAAGCTGATTACGTCAGCAACTGCTTTCCACCGACATACCCGGACGGTTTAGACATAGAAGTGTTTAAATATACTGCATTAAAAGAATCAGAACTGTTAGCACTTGACCGTTTTGATAGAGAGCATGTCACGCCGTTCTTACGTAATTCAGGACGCTACTTAGTAAAAGGTTTAACCGGAGCTGAGGATCTATCGGCATGGCGTTGGACAGTGGATGAGGTTGCCGATTTACAGGTGATCAGGCAAGTGTTTGAGTATTTTGCACCACGAATAGATTTTAGCTGGAAGGAAGTTGCTGAGCTCCAGCGAATTGAGCCTCACAGATTCGAGACCAATCAACAGATAATACGAAACGAAGGAGCTATGATGGGCGAAGGGCAAAAACTTTGGAAACGCGCTAAAAATGTAATACCGGGTGGCAATATGCTGTTATCCAAGCGTACAGAAATGTTTTTGCCAGATCAATGGCCCTCTTATTTCAGTAAGGCCAAGGGCTGCACCGTTTGGGATTTGGACGGCAACGCCTACACTGACATGAGCATTATGGGTATAGGCACTAACACTCTTGGTTATGGCCATCCAGAGGTTGATGACGCGGTTAGGGCGGTTGTCGATAACGGAAATATGTCGACATTAAATGCACCTGAAGAGGTATATTTAGCCGAAAAATTAATTGAACTCCATCCTTGGGCAGACATGGTGCGTTTTGCTCGGTCCGGGGGCGAAGCTAATGCCATAGCTATTCGAATCGCTCGTGCAGCTACCGGCAAGGATAAGGTTGCGGTATGTGGATACCATGGTTGGCATGACTGGTATCTGTCGGCAAACTTGGGTGATGACGAAAACTTAGCTGGCCACTTATTACCAGGGCTAGAGCCAAACGGTGTTCCAAATAATCTTAAAGGGACAGTCTATCCGTTTAGCTACAACGATATCGAAGGCTTGACGGGCCTGATAAACCGGCACGATATCGGTGTGATAAAAATGGAAGTTGTCCGGAACATGGGGCCTGAAGATGGCTTTCTCCACAAAGTCCGACAACTAGCAACCGACAGGGGTATAGTTTTAATTTTTGACGAATGTACCTCTGGTTTTAGGGAAACATTTGGTGGAATCCATAAAAAATATGGTGTCGAACCAGACATGGCTATGTTTGGAAAGGCCTTGGGCAATGGTTACGCTGTTACTGCAACTATTGGGCGTCGAGAAATTATGGAGGCAGCTCAGACGAGCTTCATTAGTAGTACTTTTTGGACGGAGCGTATCGGTTCAGTGGCAGGTTTGAAAACATTAGAGGTGATGCAAAGAGAGAAGTCTTGGGAGTACATAACAAAAACGGGCTTAGAAATTAAAAGCCAATGGCAAGCTCTGGCGGATAAATACGAATTGGAAATTAAGCATTGGGGGATTCCAGCATTAACAGGCTTTAGTTTTGAAAGCTCTAATTCACTGAAATATAAAACCTTAATAACTCAAGAGATGCTAAATCGGGGTTACCTGGCAAGTAATTCAATTTACCTGTGTACAGAACATAAAAAAGATATCATTGAAGAATATTTGTTTAATTTAGAAAAGGTTTTTGAAATTATTGCCAAGTGTGAGAATGGATTAGATGTAGACGGGCTTTTGAAGGGGCCTGTATGTCATGGCGGGTTTAAAAGACTGAATTGATTTATGAATCAAAGTGAAATATTTAAGACCGGCGAAGGCGATGCTTGGTTTGATAGAAATAAATCAGCTCTCGAACTTGGAGGTAAAAGCGTAGACACTCAATTTATTGAGGAAACATTAAAATATTTTCATGAAGAAATAAATTCAATTCTGGAAATAGGTTGCGCTGATGGTCGAAAGCTTGAAGCGCTATGTGAGAGTTTTGCTGCACGAGGGGTCGGTATTGATCCGTCAAAAAAAGCAATAGATTCGGGACTTGCTAGAACAAAACGTTCCTTAGATCTTAAAGTGGGAACGTTAGAAGATGTAGAGCTAAATGATGGCCAGTTCGATATGGTTTTTTTCGGGTTTTGTTTGTATCTGATCCCCAGGGATAAGCTACAAGAGATGTTAGCAAAGGCCGATAAATTAATACGGGATGGTGGTTTCCTTATTATTACAGACTTTGATCCACTCAAATCGATTGTAAATAAATATTCGCATGCTGATGATGTTTTTTCTTATAAAGAGGATTACGGAAGATATTTTATTGAGAAAGGTTATTTTTTAATCGAGAAACACAGCTTTTCTCATTATTCAGATTCCTTTTCAAAGGATTCGAATGAGAGGGTAAGTGTTCAGATATTATTTAAAGGATAATCTATGAATATTGGCATAGTAGTTATTTATCCTTGGCGACTACACGTTGAGCAGTCGAGGATATTGGAGAAAATACTGAATGAAGCTGGGCATAATGTTTGTTTTTTAGACTGTTCTGGAAGCGACAATAATTGCTATTCTAAACTTCTCGGTCGTTCGTCGTCTGTAGCTTGTAAGCTCTGCAAGATCTCCAAAATAAATCGTATAACAAGAAGTAACATTGACTTCATAGAACATAAACCTGCGGATGTAAAGGCTGTCGAAATTGACCCTGAAGTAGCCAAGGGTGCAAGGTCTAGTTTTACTTCGATAAAAAGGTTTGAGGCGTTCAGAGAAGAATTTTTTCTGGATGATGATTTCAAAGGTCTATATTCGTTATCAAAAAGTGCTTACACATCGGCCAGAGACTGGATTGATAGAAGAGATCTAGATTCTGTATTTGTTTTTAATGGCCGTATGGATATGCTGAATTCTATTTTTAAGGCATGCGTGGATGCGGGTTTAAAAACTTACTCTTTTGAACGAACGTGGTTCGGCGATGGTTTTCAGATTCTCAGAGACGAAGATTGTCTCGGTTTAAAATATATTCATAGTCAGTCAGTCGTTTGGAAAGAGCGGCAGCTTACGCAGGAGCAAAGTAATGCTGCAGCTGAGCTATTATATAAGAGATTTTCGGGCACGTCAGATAATGAGTGGCGACAATACACAAATAAATTAACTTCATCGGAATTTGTTGAGCATATAAAACATGAGTTGCTTGTTCTACCTAGCAGCATGTGTGAAGTTTCAAACCATCCTGATTGGGAAATGCAATGGCCTTCTCAAATTGATGGATTTGAAAAGATAATAACTAAATTACAATTAGATCCAGATCAGGTTTTGGTGCGTGGACATCCTGTATGGTCTGAAAGAATCGGAGGAATTGATGGAGCTCATCTTAATGAAGACTACAGAAGATGGGCGATGGAAAAAGGTTACCAGTACATCGACTCTTCTGATGAAACATCGACCAACCAACTGATTTCCCAGTCGAAGGTTGTACTGGTTTCAGTATCTTCGGCTGCTATTGAAGCAGCAATTTTAGGTAAGTTAGTAATCAGCATATCACCGAATCATTTCTCTGAGGCGGGAATATCTATTAATTTATATAATGATAGTGAACTTAATGGATCTGATATTAATTTGATATTTAAGCAAGGCGCTTACAAAAACTCTGATGTTTTTTCTATTAATGCGCTTAGGTTCGTTTACCTAATGGCATACCGACTTCCTTTTTTATCGAGGAATATTAAGATGGATTCGGCAAATAGCTATTCGTTGATTGATGGTTATTCGAGTGATGCCATAAATATTTTTATGGCCGGTAGGATGATACTTGATGAAGCATATGAAGCTTCAAATCGCAACTTTGAGATTGACGTCTTAAAAGCTTTACGTGAACAGAACTTTAAACCAATGCATATTTCTAAAATCGATAAAAATAGTATTGTCAAACATAGATCACTAATCGCGAATATAGTGTTATATTTGAGGAGTTTTTTTCGTAAGGGTGATTCACTGTAGTGTTATCCAGATACTTAAGAGATTCCTTTTGTGCAAATATTTTTTAGGACTGATGCTTCCGTACAAATTGGAACTGGGCATGTCCAGCGTTGCCTGACACTAGCAGATGCACTTACTCGCCAAGGCCATGAATGCTGGTTCATTTGCCGAGAACATCCTGGGCATCTTGGTGATTTAATCGTCAGTAAAGGTCACAACCTAACCTTGTTACCGGCTTCATCAGATACTCCACCGCAGCAGCATAGAATCGCATCCGACGACTACGCACGCTGGTTGGGCGTACCCTGGCAAGTGGATGCCAACGAAACGTTGGAAGCGTTTTCAACACTAAAGCCGGACTGGCTGGTCGTAGACCATTACGCACTTGATGCACAGTGGGAACGCACGCTTTCAAGCGCAGTGAGCAAAATCATGGTGATCGATGATTTGGCAAATCGGCCACACGAATGCGCACTACTGTTAGATCAGAACCTTGGCCGTGTTGCAGAAGATTATGACGGGCTGTTACCGCTTGAGTGCCTTCGATTGGTTGGCCCACGCTATGCGCTATTGCGACCTGAATTTGCAGAGTTCCGAGAGCAAAGCCTGATACGCCGAAAGCCCCCGAAACTTAAACGCATTCTTATCTCACTCGGCGGTGTTGATTGCACCAACGCGACCGGTCAGGTACTTACAGCACTTGCGCAGTCGTCACTACCAGTCGGTACTGAGCTGGATATCATTATGGGGGCTACTGCCCCATATTTGAAGGAAGTCCGCCGGCAAGCAGCACAGTTGCAATTTACAGTAAGGGTAAGTGTAGATGTGCAAGATATGGCAAAGCGGATGTTTCTTGCAGACTTATCTATAGGTGCAGCGGGAGGTACTTCATGGGAGCGCTCTTGCCTTGGGCTGCCCGCTATTTTGGTAGTATTAGCAGAGAATCAAGTATCTGGCGCAGAG
This sequence comes from Marinobacterium sp. xm-d-564, assembly GCF_013283345.1. Classification (NCBI taxonomy): domain Bacteria; kingdom Pseudomonadati; phylum Pseudomonadota; class Gammaproteobacteria; order Oceanospirillales; family Oceanospirillaceae; genus Marinobacterium; species Marinobacterium sp. xm-d-564. Next base: position 104,373 of record NZ_WBYO01000009.1, read on the forward strand.
GCATTAGAAACCGCAGGTGCAGCGAGAACGATTTGTGAACCTTCACTGATAGGAGAAATGTTGCCTTCAATTTTTACAGAGCTATCAAATTCGGCTTACCTAATGGATATGAGCAACGCGGCGGCCTTTATCACAGATGGTAACGGGGTTTTCAAAGTCGTCAGCATTATGAGCGCTATTGAAAGATGAAGTTGATGAACGAACATAGGCTACGTCAGATGGTCGAGGATGACCTTGAGCAGGTGCTAGAATGGCGTAACCACCCGGAGGTGAGAATTAACATGTATTCCACCCACGAAATCCGGCTGGATGAGCATCGGGGTTGGTTCGCCAACGCGAGCAACAACCCAGCAGTAGCTCTGCTGATTTATGTACAAGATGGTAAATCGCAAGGCTTTGTAAACATTACACGTACCCGAAGCGTCGAAGTGGCAGACTGGGGCTTTTATCTGTCACCTGATGCACCCAAGGGCAGCGGCAGTAGCTTGGGAAAGCTGGCACTAAACTATGCATTCGCACAGTTAAACCTTCACAAAGTTTGTGGGCAAGCGCTTGGGTTTAATACACGCTCAATCGCCTTTCATAAAAGACTAGGTTTTACAGAAGAAGGCTGCCTGCGGGAACATCACTTTGATGGCATCCAATTTCATGATGTTTTGTGCTTTGGTCTATTGAGTGCCGAGTGGCGAGGACCAGTTGAGGGTTAATTTATGAACGAGCCTAAAATTGTAATAGCAGGTCGGGAAATTTCGCGGAATCAGTCACCTTATATAATTGCTGAACTCTCCGCTAACCATAACGGTAAGCTGGAAACTGCACTCAAAATCATCGACGAAGCTGCCAAAGCAGGTGCCGACGCTGTCAAGCTACAAACCTATCGCCCCGACACCATCACGCTGGACTCAGACTCTGAAGAATTCAAAATCAAAGGTGGTTTGTGGGATGGTAGAACACTCTATAATCTCTATGAAGAGGCACATATGCCTTGGGAGTGGCACAAGCCCTTGTTCGAATACGCGGCAAAAGTTGGCATTACCATATTTAGTTCTCCCTTTGATACTACTGCAGTAGACTTGCTCGAAGAACTGAACGCCCCTGCATACAAAATTGCATCATTTGAAGCAGTAGACCTGCCGTTGATTCGCTACGTGGCAGCGACGGGCAAGCCGATGATTATTTCCACCGGCATGGCAGATGCCGAGGAAATCCAAGAAGCCATCACCGCCGCACGAGAGGGTGGTTGTAAAGAGCTGGCGATTCTCCATTGTGTCAGCGGTTACCCGGCCCCCGCAGAAGATTACAACCTGCGTACCATCGGCGATATGATCGAACGCTTTGGTCTAGTGACGGGGCTGTCAGATCACACTCTGGATAATACGACAGCTATCGCGGGCCTAGTGCTCGGAGCATCTATTATTGAAAAACATTTCACCTTAGATCGCAACGGCGGGGGGCCTGATGACAGCTTCTCATTGGAACCCCAGGACTTAAGTGAGCTTTGCAGGAATTCGAAAACTGCGTGGAGATCTATTGGAAGTATAGATTACGGTAGAAAATCCAGCGAGGTAGGCAATATTCAATTCCGCAGGTCCCTCTACTTCGTCAACTCCCTAGCTGCAGGTACGATCATCGGACCGTCCGATGTTCGCAGTGTTCGACCGGGCTTTGGGATAGCACCGAAGCATTTAGACCAGGTGATCGGCAGAAGATTATTGCGTCACGTTGAGTTTGGTGAGCCTGTAAGTTTCGATGACATTGATAGGGGTAAATAAGCAATGAATTACCTGAAGCGTATGAAGCAGTATCTGGATCATCCCTCCTATTCAATGATGCGACTTTTTGCCAGGTTTGAAATCTTTCGAGTGTTAGCACCTAATATAATCAAAATGCTGAAAATTAGACAGCCAGCGGTCGCGAGAACAATAAGTTCTAGTACAGTCTTTCCAAATATCGATGAACATAGAATTATTCAAGACTTAAAAAAAACAGGTGTATCTTTTGGTATAAAACTGCCGAAAGATATTGTCGAGGGCATTCGACAGTACGCTGAGAGCGCTTGTTGCTATGCAGATCGAAAACTTGATAAGGGGTTCTACGTTAGAGAGCACGCCGAAGCCTCAAAAAAACTCAATAAAGAAATACTCGTAGCTCAATATTTTAATAGTGCGCATGAATGCAGAGAAATTGGTCAACTAGTTAATGACCCGATGCTCCATAAAGTGGCAAAAGGATACTTGGGCGAAAATTCCAGATTTGTAGGAGTGAACCTCTGGTGGACTTTTCCGGTGAATGCGTCTGACGAAGATCGGTACCGTCATGCTCATAAATTTCACCGCGATGTTGATGATTTTAGGTTTTTCAAGTTTTTCTTCTATTTAACAGATGTTGAGATCGGAGATGGCGGGCACGTAGTTGTGAAAAATTCCAAAGGAAAACCGCCAACCCGCACATTATTAGATAGATGGAATATAAGACGTTACTCTGATGATGAAATAACTTCTCACTATCCCGTCGAAGATATTGTAGAAGTTGCCGGCTTAGCCGGCGACGGATTCGCAGAAGATACATGGTCAATACATAAAGGCAAAACCCCAAAAAAGAGTGCCCGTTTACTTTTACAATTCCAGTTTTCACTGAACGACTTCGGAGTAGTTAGTGATGAGCGAGATCCAAGTCAACTCCGAATGATAAACTAAGTACCCATAGATGATTCAAAAGACTCGGACTCGGACTCGGACTCGGATGCTGGGCTATATTCCGCTACTAGGGTTGTCTATGGTGCTTATGCTCGCGCGAAGCTTAGTACAAGCTCAAGTGTTGAATGTAGAGGAATATGCAAGCTATAACGTGAGTCTTTTGATCTCCTCATCATTTTGTGTGTTGGGCGCATTGGGGCTGCAGTCAATAAGTCAGAGGGATTTGCCTCTGTATCTGAAACAGGGGAAACTGACAAAATCACTGAAAAACATAGCGCAGGCAATCATAGTAACTTTATTTTTGGGCGTGTTCTTTCTGCTGATTTGGGTTTTTACCTACCCATCAGAATCTACCTATAGTGGGAAAGTAGTTGGAGCAGGCCTTGCGCATGGTGCTTTGCAGCAAACATTCCTTTTGCTAACAATATTCAGTCGAAGTAACTTAATGATGGTTACGTTTTCTATGGAGTACCTTTCGAGATCAATTCTGGTTTTCTTCGCTGGATATTTAGCTTCCATTTGTTTTGAAACCGCCTCGACTACAATTTTAGTGGAGGCGATTGCAACGCTGTTGGTCTGCAGTTTTATATTTATCCAAACGTTTGTAAAAAATAATATATCGACCTTAAGGTTTTTGTATATTGCTGCATTGGGAATAAGAAAGGTTAGATGGAAGGAGCCTTTAGGCTTGATGATGTTGATGTTGGTCTCTTTTGGCGCTGAAAATATTGATAGATGGCTATCCGTTTTTTTTCTTGATAAGCCTTCTCAGGCTTTGTATTCATTTTCGATGATAATCGTTTTGGCGGCTCAATCTTTTCAAGTTGTCCTTAACTCGAGTTTGTATCCAATATTGGCTCAAAAGCCTGAGCGTATGAAAGAAAATTATATATTAATATTAAAAATAGCATTCACTTTAATCATTTCAGGTTTCTTGTGCTATATTCCTTTTAGTTATTTTTTGGAGTTTTATCTTCCAATTTACTTTGCGGATTATGTTGATATTCTAAATTTTTTTCCATTGGTTTACACACTAGCAATAATTCGTGTTTCTGATTTTTGGAGCTCCTATCTTTTGATATGCCGGAGGGAGCGTATATTGATATGCATTGCATTAATTGGAATTTTTAATTTTATAATATCTCTGTCATTCATAAAAGTTTTTTTCGAAAACGTTGGGAGTATCAATATGATATATTATTCAATTCTTACTTCAGTTATCATAAATTATATTCTGTTGTTGTTTAATTCTGCCCGAGTTGCATATAGATGAAAAAGCTAATGTCAATCTACACTCGATCAATCTTCCATTCGCTCACTGTATTTTTTTACTTTATCGCGAAGCGATCCTGGCTAAGTCCGTCAGGTATTTATAAAGGAATGATTTCTAGAGCGATAATTGGGAACGGAGTTAGAGTTAAAAGAGATTGCTTGTTTAATTTAGAGGGGGGGGGGGCGTTGATTCTTGGGAATCGTGTGTGGATATCACATAGTGTAGAAGTTGATGTGGCGGGTTTAATCTGCATAGGAGATGACACAACTGTTCAAAGAAGAGCAACCCTGAATGGTAATATAAAGATTGGTAGATCATGTATTATTGCGCCAAACGTATTTATTTCATCAGGTACTCATCCGTTTAGAGAATATTCGAATTTAAGCATCAGGGAGCAAGAAGAGAGGATTATTGAAATTGAAGGTGATTTGAGCAGACTCGACAAGCCGATCTCAATTGGTGATGACTGCTGGATCGGTGTAAATGCCGTAATTTGCCCCGGAGTTAGCATAGGGAATGGAGTAGTTATCGGGGCTGGTTCGGTAGTCACGCACGACGTTGAGGATTTTCTGGTTGTTGCTGGATCTCCAGCAAGGGTTATAGGCAATCGATAGATGAGATACGCAATTTCTCTGATTTTTTGTTAGCAGACTTTTTTGGTTTTCATTATCCCTTTAAATCCAATCTACACTGGTTCGAAGCATGCTGGCTGGCAATCCCTTGATGACTCGATAATTTAAGACTTATTTGCAACCTATGGAGGTGTGTAATGATTTCTTATGGTGATATGAAAGCTGAAATTGAACAATTCAGCAGCAGATGATTTAAGCTAAGAAGAACGAACAAGCTAAAGCACTGAGAAAAGTAAAGCGACTCTGCAAAGATTTTGATCTATTGCTTAAATCATCTGCTGCTGAAAGGTTAATTATCAGAAGGAATAATAAACAATGAAAATTACACATCTTCAAAGCTCAACCCAAATTATACATCTAGGCGAAATTAAAGTATTAACAGATCCTTGGTTAACAGATGGAGAATACTATGGAAGTTGGTATCACTACCCTCCTTTTGAAAGCAAAAATTTTGAAAAATTAGAATACGACTATATTTATGTATCGCATATTCATCCAGACCATCTTAGTGAGAGAACTTTTAAAGCTTTACCATTTAAAAAACCGGTTATAATTCACAACTATGATTCAAAGTTTGTAAAGCGAAAGTTAGAAATGCTTGGATTTGAAGTAATTGAATGCGACAACGCCGTGCCATTTAAATTTGATAATGGCGGCTCGATAACAATTTACGCAGCAGATAATTGTGACCTATCCCCCAAAAACTAGACCATGACCTCGATGAGATTTCCATTTAACCTAAAGGGATGGAGATCTCGATATGAAGAAGCGTTACACCGAAGAACAGATCATTAAGGCGATCAAAGAGCATGAGGCAGGAGCCAAGGTAGATGACATCTGCCGTAGGCTAAATGTATCAGCTGGAACCTTTTACAACTGGCGAAGTAAATATGCTGGTCTTGAGGTTAACGAAGCCAAACGCCTTCGTGAGCTTGAAGCTGAAAACAATAAACTCAAGAAGCTTCTAGCGGAGAAGTTACTTGAGGTCGATGCGATGAAGGATGTTCTCTCAAAAAAGTGGTAAAGACCGCTCAGCGTAAAGAGGTGGTCACACATCTGATTGAACATCATAACTTAAGTGAAAGAGCTGCTTGCAGGCTGGCTTGTTTAGGCAGATCGAGCTTTCGATATGTAGCGGCGCCAACTGATGATTCAGCACTTCGGTATCGATTGAAAGAACTGGCTGCAAAGCAGTCAGCTTACGGTTATTTGATGCTGCACAGTC